>NZ_JBTYHB010000007.1:0-300561 GCF_054871485.1 Streptomyces sp. UC4497
GATGGCGTCGCTGGCCGGGCGGGCCCCGTTTATTCCGCGGCGCGGGGGGCGGGGGTGGGGCGGGGGGGGGGTGCGCGCGGCCGCCGCGGGTGCGGGGGGGGGGTGGTCCCCACACCCCCGGGGGGGGCGGGCGGGGCCCCCCCCGCGCCGCACCGCTCTCGGCGCCCTCGGGAGGGCAGCATGTCCGGCAGTACGTTGTGCTTCGTCGAGAGCCCGGTACAGCTCCTCAACGTCCTGGAGTGGGCACACCACCAAGAGGTCACCGCGACCGTCGTGGTGCTCTCGCCCACCGACCCGATGACCCGCGGCCAGCTGCGCCGCATGGCCGAACTCGCCCGCACCGAAGGACACACGGTGCGCTGGGAGGAGGCCCGCGGCGGCGCGGCCGCACCCTTCCAGACGATCGGCGGGCTCGCCCCGTCGCTGCGCAGGGCAGACCGGATAGTCCTCGGCGACCCGTTCTCCCGCTACGTACAGCTGCTGCTCACGATCACTCGGGCCCGCGAGCTGGTCGTCGTCGACGACGGCACCGCCACCATGGAGTTCGTCGCCCAACTGGTGCGCGGCGAACGGCTCGTGCGCTGGCACCGGCGCGGTGGCAGGCCGGGCCCGCGCGACCTCGTCTTCGGGCCCGTCGCGGCCGCCGCACGCCGCAGGCTCACCGGGCACGCGCGCCGCGACTCCGTGTCCGTGTTCACGTCGATGCCGGTGGCCGAGGCCCCCGACGGCGTCACGGTGAGCTCCAACGACTACGCCTGGACCCGCGCCCGCTTCGGCCCGCCCCGGATCACCCGCGGCGCCGACATGGTCGGAACCTCCCTGGTGGAAACGGGAGTCGTCGACCTGGAGCAGTACCTCGGCGCGGTCCGCGAACTGACCCGCGCGCACGGCGCCACCCGCTACTTCGCCCACCGCCGCGAGAGCGCCGACAAGCTGCATCGCCTCGCCGCGGAGACCGGCCTGGAGATCGTCCGCCCCGACCTCCCTCTGGAGCTGATCGCCCGGCGCGGCCCCATCGGCCGTACGATCCTCAGCTTCCCCTCGACCGTCGTGCACACCCTGCCGATCGCCCTCGCGGGTACGGGAGTGAAGGTGGCGGTGTGCGAGATCGACCCGGCGTGGCTGCGGCAGGGCGTCTCCGACCACGCGCAGGGGTTCCTGGCGGGGATCTCGGGGTCGGCACGGGGTGTGGTGCGGGCGGTGTGAAATCCGCTGGCCCTCCCGCCGTCGCAGGTCGTACGCTCACCCCTGTGACCAGCCCCGAGTCCGACAGACTCCGGCCACCGGCAGCCGTCCGGTGGCCTTCTTCCGCGCACCGTTGAGGCCCGTCCCTACTGGACCAGGCCTCCGCTGACGCACATTCCGCCGACGCACGCGTACGCCATCGCCATCGCCACCGCCCTCGTACGGCCTGTCGGAACCGCGACCACATCCCCCTCTCCACGGTCCCGGAGTCCGTCGTGCCTTTCGCTCTCCATCTGCTCGCCCTCGCCGTCTTCGCGCAGGGAACATCCGAGTTCATGCTCTCGGGGCTCGGCCCCGACATCGCCCATGACCTGGGCGTCTCCATCCCCGCCGCCGGTGCGCTCACGTCCGCCTTCGCGATCGGCATGATCGTCGGGGCGCCGCTCACCGCCGTCCTCGCCGTGCGGTGGCCGCGCCGCCCGGCCCTCTTCGGCTTCCTCCTGGTCTTCGCCCTCGTGCATGTCGTCGGCGCGCTGACCAGCAGCTTCTCCGTGCTGCTCGGCACGCGGGTCCTCGCGGCGCTCGCCAACGCAGGGTTCCTGGCCGTCGCCCTCGCCACGGCGGTGAGCATGGTCGCCCCCGACGCCAAGGGCCGCGCCACGTCGATCCTGCTCGGCGGCACCACCCTGGCCTGCGTCGCGGGCGTGCCCGGCGGGGCGCTGCTCGGCCAGCTGCTGGGCTGGCGGGCCGCGTTCTGGGCCGTCGCTCTGATCTGCGTACCCGCGATGATCGCCGTGCTGCGGTCGGTGCCGGCGGAGTCGGGGCCGGGCGCGCGCGGCGACGTACGGGCGGAGGCGCGGGCCCTGCGCAGCCCGCGGTTGCTCACGGTGCTGCTGCTCGGCGCGCTGGTCAACGCCGCCACGTTCTGCACGTTCACGTACCTGGCGCCGGTCGCCACGGAGGTCACCGGGATCGGCGAGGCGTGGGTCCCGGCGCTGCTCGCGCTCTTCGGCCTCGGCTCGTTCGCCGGGGTCAGCGCCGCGGGCCGGCTCTCGGACACGTATCCGAAGCGGGTCCTGGTGCTCGGCGGGGCGGCGCTCCTGCTCGGCTGGGTCGTGTTCGCGTGCGCCGCGGGCAACGTCGCGGCGACCCTCGTCCTCGCCTTCGTCCAGGGCGCCCTGTCCTTCGCGGTCGGCTCCACGCTCATCGCCCAGGCCCTCTACGCGGCGTCCGGCGCGCCCACCCTCGCGGGCGGGCTCGCGACGGCCGCGCTCAATGTCGGTGCGGCGCTCGGGCCGTGGGCCGGCGGGCTCGCGATCGGGGGCGGGCTCGGGTACCGGGGCGTGATGGGGGTGAGCGCGTTGCTCGTGGCGCTCGCGTTCGTTGTGACGTGTGTCGCACGGGTGGTACGCAGGAGGGCCGGTGGCGGGGCCGTCGTCAGGGTCTGAGGCGCAGGTCGAAAAGAGACTTCATACCCTTCCTGCGCGATCGACATGCGCATCGCGGCCCGGTTTCTTACGTCATTTGGGCTGAACTTTTGTTGATCGCGGGTTAGTTGCCCCCTGCATCGCCCTACCCTTCAGAGGGTGAACCAGTTGAAGTCCCGTGAGTCAGAGGCCGACAAGCCCGGGGAATCCGTGCCGGGCACCGCACTTCCGGGTGCGCTGCCCGAGGCGCTCCGCGCCGAACTCGTCGCGTTCCGGCGAGACATGCACATGCACCCCGAGCTGGGCAATCAGGAGTTCCGCACCACCGCGGCGCTCAAGACCCGCCTTGAGAAGGCCGGTCTCGCGCCGCGCCTGCTCGGCATGGGGACCGGGCTCATCTGTGACATCGGCACCGAGACCGGTGAGTGGGGTGCGGCGGACGGACCGCGCGGGATGCTCGCGCTGCGGGCGGACATCGACGCGCTGCCGATCCCGGACACCAAGGTGGACTGCGCGTACCGGTCGACGGTGCCGGACCGGGCGCACGCCTGCGGGCACGATGTGCACACGACGGTCGTGCTCGGGGCGGGCCTCGTCCTCGCGGACCTGCACCGCAAGGGTCAACTTCCGCACCCCGTACGACTGCTGTTCCAGCCCGCCGAAGAGGTGCTTCCGGGCGGCGCGCCCGACGCGATCGAGTGCGGGGTCCTGGACGGCGTACGCAGCATCATCGGCGTGCACTGCGACCCGAAGGTCGACGCGGGCCGGATCGGGATCCGGCCCGGGCCCATCACGTCCGCGTGCGACCGCCTCGAGGTCACCCTCGACGGCCCCGGCGGTCACACCGCACGCCCGCACCTGACCACGGACCTGGTCACCGCCGCGGCGAAGGTCGCCACGGAGGTGCCGGCGCTGGTCGCTCGTCGCGTCGACGCGCGCTCGGGTCTTTCCGTCACGTGGGGCCGCCTCGAGACGGGGCACGCGTGCAACGTGATCCCGCAGCATGCGGAGCTGTCCGGCACGGTGCGGTGCCTGGACCTCGACGCGTGGCGCGCGGCGCCGGACCTGGTCCACGGTGCGATCCAGGAGATCGCGGACCTGTACCGCGCGAAGCCGGTGGTGAATTACATCCGCGGCGTCCCTCCGGTGGTCAACGACCCCGTGGTCACGGACCTGTTGCGCGACGCGATGACGTCCCGTCGCGGTGCGGACTCCGTCGAGGACACCCAACAGAGCCTGGGCGGCGAGGACTTCTCCTGGTACCTGGAGCACGTCCCCGGCGCGATGGCCCGCCTGGGCGTGAAGCCGCCGGGGGAGCGGGGGTCCCGTGACCTCCACCAGGGCGACTTCGACGTCGACGAATCCGCGATCACGGTCGGCGTGGAGCTGTTCACCGCGGCCGCCCTCCTCGACGCCGCGACGGCGGAGTGAAAGGCCGGGGCCCCGGCCCCGGTTAACCGCGACGTAACGGGCCCCCGGCACGAATCGGTAACGGCCCCCGTCAAGGGATTCCTCGGACTTTCTACGCGCGTTATGGTGCGCCGAACTGGGCGCCATACAAGGCGTGTTGGCTGAATGGGGAATCCTGATGCGTCGAATACCGCGGTTCACGAAGATCGCCGTCGGCGTCACCGGCCTGGCGCTCGCCGCCACCGCTTGTGGCGGCACCAGTAGCGAGAAGAACAACGCAGGCGGGGAGGGCAAGGACGACCTGGGCCTCGCCATCGCCTATGACGTCGGCGGCCGGGGCGACCAGTCGTTCAACGACTCCGCCTACGAGGGCCTCGCCAAGGCCGAGAAGGAGTTCGGCTACAAGACCGCCGACCAGGAGCCGAAGGACGGCGAGTCCGACGACGACAAGGCGCAGCGCCTGTCGAACCTCGCGAAGGCCGGCTACAACCCGGTCGTCGGCATCGGCTACGCGTACGGCCCCGCGATGAAGGAAGCCGCGAAGAAGTACCCGAAGACGACCTTCGGCATCGTCGACTCCGTCGTCGAGGGCAAGAACGTCGCCTCCCTGGTCTTCGCCGAGAACGAGTCCTCCTACCTGGCGGGCGTCGCCGCGGCCAAGGCCACCAAGTCGAACCACGTGGGCTTCGTCGGCGGCGTCGACAACGAACTGATCAACAAGTTCGAGGCGGGCTTCGAGCAGGGCGTCAAGGACACCAAGAAGGGCGTCGAGATCGAGGTCCAGTACCTCGACGAGGACCCGGCGAAGGGCTTCGCCAGCCCCGACCTCGGCGAGGCCGCGGCCAACAAGCAGCTGGAGGACGGCGCCGACGTGATCTACCACGCGGCGGGCCTGTCCGGGCAGGGCGTCATCAAGACGGTCGCCGAGCAGAAGAAGTGGGTCATCGGCGTCGACTCCGACCAGTACCAGCAGAAGACGCTGGCGAAGTACAAGGACTACATCCTGACCTCCGCGCTCAAGGAGGTCGGCGGGTCCGTCTACTCGCTGGCCAAGTCCGTCGAGGACGGCAAGCCGCTGTCCGGCGTGCAGACCTTCGACCTCAAGGTCGACGGCGTGGGCGCCTCGGACTCCAACCCGAAGTACCAGGAGGTCGCCGGCCTCGCCGACGCGGTCGCCAAGGCCAAGAAGGGCATCGTCGACGGCTCCATCAAGGTCGGGACCAAGCCGGAGAAGAGCTGACCCGGCGATCGGCGCCCGTGCCGTCGGGGAACTCCTCCGGCGGCACAAACCCCGCCGTACATCCCTTGCGCACCCTGTCGATAACAGTCTGGACAACCAGGGTTCTCTGTACGGTCTACGCGCGTTACTCTGCGGCGAACTCAGCGTCGGCCCCCTGCCGTTCCGGCGCTTGTACGAAGGAGCACTTCTCATGCGCCGGGTTTCCCGCATCGCGATCGCAGGCACCGCCACCGCCTCCCTCGCTCTCGCCCTCTCCGCCTGCGGCGGCACCTCCTCGGACGCCCAGTCGTCCTCCGACGGCGGCAAGGCGAAGGGCCTCGCCATCGCCTACGACGTCGGCGGCAAGGGCGACCAGTCGTTCAACGACGCCGCCTACGAGGGCCTCCAGAGGGCCAAGAAGGAATTCGGTTACCAGGTCGCCGACCAGGAGCCGAAGGACGGCGAGTCCGACGACGACAAGACGCAGCGCCTGGTCCAGCTGGCGAAGATGGGCTACAACCCGGTCGTCGGCATCGGCTACGCGTACGCGCCCGCCGTCAAGGAGGCCGCCGCGAAGTACCCGAAGACCACCTTCGGCATCGTCGACGACGCCACGGCGAAGGGCGACAACGTCGCCGACCTGGTCTTCCAGGAGAACGAGGTCTCCTACCTGGCCGGTGTCACCGCCGCCCTGAAGACCAAGTCGAACACCGTCGGCTTCGTCGGCGGCGTCGACAACGCGCTGATCAACAAGTTCGAGGCGGGCTTCGAGCAGGGCGTCAAGGACACCAAGAAGGGCGTCAAGGTCGAGGTCCAGTACCTCGACGAGGACCCCGCCAAGGGCTTCGCCTCGCCCGACCTGGGCAAGGCCGCCGCCGAGAAGCAGCTGGAGGACGGCGCCGACGTGATCTACCACGCGGCGGGTCTGTCCGGTCAGGGCGCCATCGAGGCGGCCGCCGCCAAGAAGGCGTACGCGATCGGCGTCGACTCCGACCAGTACTCCCAGAAGCCGCTGGCGAAGTACAAGAAGTACATCATCACCTCCGCCACCAAGGACGTCGCCCAGGCGGTCCTCAACCTGGCGAAGTCGGTCGAGGACGGCAAGCCGGAGACCGGCGTCATCACCGGCGACCTGAAGTCCGGTGAGGTCTCCCTCGCCGACTCCAACCCGGAGTTCAAGAACGACTCCAAGCTCCAGGCGGCCCTGAAGAAGGCCGAGCAGGGCATCGTCGACGGCTCCGTGAAGGTGCCGGTCAAGCCCCAGAAGTAACACGTGCGTTGCCGGGCGCGGGGGAGCCTTCTGCCCCGCGCCCCGCATCTGCGATCCTGCTCGAACTCACTTCCCGCACACCGCTGTTGGGGCGCTACGTGTGGAGAGCGACCCCCTTCCCCAGGAGAGTGCGCCATCGCCACGTCAAGCTCCCCGCCGGCCGGTTCCGCCGCCACCGTCGCCGTAGAACTAGAGGGCATCACCAAGCGGTTCCCCGGCGTGGTCGCCAATCACGACATCCGGCTCACCGTCCACAAGGGAACCGTGCACGCCCTGGTGGGTGAGAACGGGGCCGGCAAGTCCACCCTGATGAAGATCCTCTACGGCATGCAGAAGCCGGACGAGGGCACCATCGCCATCAACGGCGAGCAGGTCACCTACTCCTCGCCCGCCGACGCCATCGCCCGTGGCATCGGCATGGTCCACCAGCACTTCATGCTCGCGGACAACCTCACCGTCCTGGAGAACGTCGTCCTCGGCAGCGAGAAGCTGTACGGGATCGGCGCGAAGGCCCGCCGCGCGATCCTGGAGATATCCGAGCGGTACGGGCTCGGCGTGCGCCCCGACGTCCTCGTCGAGGACCTCGGCGTCGCCGACCGGCAGCGCGTGGAGATCCTCAAGGTCCTCTACCGCGGCGCCACCACCCTGATCCTCGACGAGCCGACCGCCGTGCTCGTCCCGCAGGAGGTCGACGCGCTCTTCGACAACCTGCGCGGGCTCAAGGCCGAGGGCCTGTCCGTCATCTTCATCTCGCACAAGCTCGGCGAAGTCCTCTCCGTCGCCGACGAGATCACCGTCATCCGGCGCGGCACCACGGTCGGCACGGCCGTCCCCGCCGAGACCACGCCCAAGCAGCTCGCCGAGCTGATGGTCGGCAGCGAACTGCCCACCCCGGAGACCGCGGAGTCCACCGTCACCGACCGCCCGGTCGTCGAGGTCGACGAACTGCGCCTCGCCTCACCGCAGGGTGGCAAGCCGCTCCTCGACGGCATCACGTTCACGATCCACGCCGGTGAGGTCCTCGGCCTCGCGGGCGTCGAGGGCAACGGGCAGACCGAGCTGATCGAGGCCCTGATCGGCCTGGAGCACGCGGACAGCGGCACCATCAAGCTGCTCGGCGAGGAGATCACTTCCTGGGCCACCCGCAGGCGCCGCGAGTCCGGCATCGGCTACATCCCCGAGGACCGGCACCGCCACGGTCTCGTCCTGAGCGCCCCGCTGTGGGAGAACCGGATGCTCGGCCATGTCACCGAGCGGCCCAACAGCAAGGGCTTCTGGCTCGACCCGAAGGCCGCGCAGGCCGACACCGAGCGGATCGTCAAGGAGTACGACGTCCGCACCCCCGGCATCGACGTCACCGCCGACTCGCTGTCCGGCGGCAACCAGCAGAAGCTGATCGTCGGCCGGGAGATGAGCCACAGCCCCAAGTTCCTGATCGCCGCCCACCCCACCCGCGGTGTGGACGTCGGCGCGCAGGCGCAGATCTGGGACCAGATCCGCGAGGCCCGCCGCGAGGGACTCGCCGTGCTGCTCATCTCGGCCGACCTCGACGAGCTGATCGGCCTCTCCGACACCCTCCGGGTCATCTACGACGGCCGGCTCGTCGCCGACGCCGACCCGGCCGCCATCACCCCGGAAGAGCTGGGATCCGCCATGACCGGTGCGGCCTCGGGCCACCTGGAGCACACGGAAGACGGTGCCTGACCATGAACATCAGCAAGCGCTGGAGCTCCGAGCGGATCCTGCTCGCGGTCGCCGGTCCGGTCATCGCCCTCGTCGTCGCGTTCGCCCTGACCGCGATCGTGCTCGTGGCCTCCGGCGAGAACCCGATCGAACCGTTCTCGATCATGTTCGAGCAGGCGACGTTCGCCGACGTCCAGGTGCTCATCATCAATGACGCCGCCGGCCTCTACGTCGGCGCGCTCGCCGTGGCCATCGGCTTCCGGATGAACCTCTTCAACATCGGTGTCGAGGGCCAGTACCGGCTCGCCGCCTGCGTCGCCGCCATCGTCGGCGCGCACATCGCGTTCCCGGCCTTCCTCCAGATCCCGCTGCTCATCCTGTCGGCGGCCCTGACCGGCGCGATCTGGTCGGGTATCGCGGGCATCCTCAAGGTGACCCGGGGCGTCAGTGAGGTCGTGTCCACGATCATGCTGAACTCGATCGCGGCCTCGGTCATCGCGTATCTGACCCTGGAGGACGCCTTCGGCGTCGCCGTCGGCAACAACCGCACCACCGGCGAGATGGACAAGGCCGGCTGGTTCCCCGGCATCAACCTGGGCGACGCGGTCGGCACCGTATACGGTTTCGTCTTCGTCGCGATCGTCCTCGGCATCGTCTACTGGGTGATGCTGAACCGCACCCGGTTCGGCTTCGACCTGCGTGCCTCCGGCGCCTCGGACACCGCGGCCGCCGCCTCCGGCGTCTCGGCGAAGCGCATGGTCCTCACCGCGATGCTGCTGTCCGGCGCCGTCGCCGGGCTCGCCGGTCTGCCGACCCTGCTCGGCTCGACGCACACCTTCTCCGACTCGTTCCCGGCCGCGCTCGGCTTCAACGCGATCACCGTGGCGCTGCTCGGCCGCAACAGCCCGGTCGGCATGGCGCTCGCCGCGCTGCTGCTGTCCTGGCTGTTCAACGCGGCCGACCCGCTGGACCTCCAGGGCTACAGCTCCGAGATCGCCACGATCATGCAGGGCCTCATCGTGATCGCCGTCGTCGTCTCCTACGAGGCCGTTCGCGTCTGGGGCACCCGCCGCCAGCAGCAGCGCGTCGGCGCCGAACTCGCCGCGGGCCATGTGCTCACCGCCTCCGACAACAACGACAAGAAGCCGGAGGTGGCCGCCCGATGAGTACGGCTCCCGCTCTCGACAAGCCCGCCGCCGCGCCCGCGGCGCGCCGCAAGCTCAGCCTCCCCGTCCTGCTCCTGATCGTCGCCGGCCTGCTCTGCCTGGTCTCCGCGGTCCGCCTGATCACCGGCGCCGACGGCCTGACCTCCGTCAGCCAGATGTCGACCGCGCTCCAACTCGCCGTCCCCATCGGCATGGCGGGCCTCGGCGGCCTGTGGGCCGAGCGCGCGGGCGTCGTCAACATCGGCCTCGAAGGCATGCTGATCCTCGGCACCTGGTTCGGCGCCTGGGCGGGCTACCAGTGGGGGCCCTGGGTCGGCGTGCTCGTCGCCCTGATCGGCGGCGCGCTCGGCGGCCTGGTGCACGCCGTCGCCACCGTCACCTTCAACGTCAACCACATCGTCTCCGGTGTGGCCATCAACATCCTCGCCCTCGGCGTCACCCGCTACCTCTCCGTCCTGACGTACGACGGGATGGAGGGCGCCACGTCCCGCCAGTCGCCCGCCGTGCCGTCGCTCGGCGAGTTCACGGTCCCCGGTCTCGCGGACGCCCTGGCGGACCTCAACAAGCAGGGCTGGTTCCTGATCTCCGACGTCGCGGGGCTGCTCGGCGGCGTGATGACCGGCGTCTCCTGGCTGACGCTGATCGCGGTGCTCCTGGTGCCCGCCTCCTGGTGGATCCTGTGGCGCAGCTCGTTCGGCCTGCGGCTGCGCTCCTGCGGTGAGAACCCGGTCGCGGCCGAGTCCCTCGGCGTCAACGTCCTCAAGTACAAGTACGTCGCCGTGATCGTCTCCGGCGCCCTCGCGGGCCTCGGCGGCGCGTTCCTGTCGATGGTCTCCTCCAACTACTACCTGGAGGGCCAGACCGGCGGCCGCGGCTACATCGGCCTCGCCGCGATGATCTTCGGCAACTGGATGCCGGGCGGACTCGCCCTGGGCGCCGGCCTGTTCGGCTACAGCGACACCCTCAAGGTGCGCGGCGGCACGGAGAACACCCACGCGCTGCTGCTGCTCATCGCCATCCTGGCGCTCATCGCGGTGGCCTGGCTGGTCTGGAAGAAGAAGTACGTGGGCGGCGTCGTCACGCTCGCCGTCTCCGTCCTGCTCTTCTTCTGGTACGCCTCCACCGATTCGGTACCGAGCCAGGTCGCCACGGCCATGCCGTACGTCCTGACCCTGCTCGTCCTGGCACTCTCGGCACAGCGCCTGCGCATGCCGAAGGCGAACGGGCAGCCGTACCGGAAGGGGCAGGGCACGTGACAGCGGAGACCGTCGACTGGGAAGCCCTGCGCCAGGAGGCCCGCGCGGCCATGTCCCGCGCGTACGCCCCGTACTCCGGCTTCCCCGTCGGCGCGGCGGCCCTCGTCGACGACGGCCGCACCGTCACCGGCTGCAACGTCGAGAACGCCAGTTACGGCCTCGGCCTGTGCGCGGAGTGCGGCCTGGTCTCGCACCTCGTGGCCACGGGCGGCGGCCGCCTCACCCACTTCACGTGCGTGGACGGCAAGGGCGAACTGCTGATGCCGTGCGGCCGCTGCCGCCAGCTGCTGTACGAGTTCGGGGGCCGGGAGCTGCTGATGGAGACGGGGGCGGGGGTGCGGACGCTGGGGGAGATGCTGCCGGAGGCGTTCGGGCCGGAGCACCTGAGCTGACGGATCCGGCGAACGGGCCCGCGCGGACGTGGATCCGGACTTGGATCCGGATGTCACACGCGCGGGCCCGTCGGTGTCTTCATGTCGAACGGCCGGGAGTGGCCCGGCCGGAGACGCTTCGAAGGACGGACACCATGGCACTGCGTATCGCGAAGGCGGAACTCCCCGACGAGCTCAAGCAGGGCATGATCGACCAGCTCGGCGCGGTGATGGAGCCCGCCGAAGTGCTCTGGCACAACCCGAAGGTGGCGCAGGACGGCCTCGGTCTCGGCCGCCTGGTCGCCCAGTGGGACGCGGCCGACGAGAGCCTCAAGTCGTTCGCGCACATGGCGGTCGCGGCGCAGGTCGGCTGCAGCTGGTGCCTCGACATCGGGTACTTCCAGGCGCAGAACGAGAAGCTGGACCTGAAGAAGGCGAGCCAGGTCCCGCGCTGGCGCGAGTCCGAAGTCTTCACGCCGCTGGAGCGGGACGTGATGGAGTACGCGGAGGCCATGACGAACACCCCACCGACCGTCACCGACGAGCTGTACGCGGGCCTGCTCGACCGGATCGGCCCGGCGGCGATGGTCGAACTCACCACGTACATCGCGTTCGTGAACTTCTCGACGCGCGGCAACACGGCGCACGGCATCAGCTCGCAGGGCTTCTCGGAGGCCTGCGACATCCCCCTGGAGGCCCGCGCGTAATGGCCGAGTCGTCGTCGGACCCCTTCGTCACCCACCGGGGCCTGCTCTTCACGGTCGCCTACGAGATGCTGGGCTCGGCGGCCGACGCGGAGGACGTGCTGCAGGAGTCCTGGCTGCGGTGGGCCGAAGCGGACCGGACCGGGGTGCGCGACCCGCGCGCGTACCTCGTCCGGATCGTCACCCGCCAGTCCCTCAACCGCCTACGGACGCTCTCCCGCCGCCGCGAGGACTACGTCGGCCAATGGCTCCCGGAACCCCTCCTGACCAGCCCCGACGTCGCGGACGACGTGGAGTTGGCGGAGAGCGTGTCCATCGCCCTCCTCACGGTCCTGGAGACCCTCGGCCCGATGGAACGGGCGGTCTTCGTCCTCCGCGAGGTCTTCGACGTCCCGTACGGGGAGATCGCCGAGGCCGTCGGCAAATCCCCGGCCACCGTGCGCCAGATCGCGCGCCGGGCCCGCGACCACGTGGCGGCGCGCCAGCCGCGCATAAAGGTGGCGCGCACGGAGCAACAGGCCGTGGTGGAACGCTTCTTGGAGGCCATGCGCACGGGGAACCTGCAAGGCCTGATGGAGGTCATGGCCCCGGACGTGGTGATGATCGCCGACGGCGGCGGTCGCGTGGCCGCGGCGCTCGCTCCGCTGATCGGCGTCGACGTGGTGGCCAAGCTGCTCGCATCGGCCCAGGCCAAGGTGACGGAACTGACGGCGACCCCGGCCTGGTTCAACGCGGCCCCTTCGGCCCGCATCGAATTCGACGGAGCCCCGGCGGCGGTGAGCGTCGTGGTGAAGAACGCCCGCATCACCCACATCTACGTGATCCGCAACCCGGACAAGCTGACGCGAATCGACGAGGAGGCGAATCTGTCCCGGTAGCCAATTCTCAAGCCCTCGCGCAGGTCTCCCATTCCAAGCCCCGGCGCCGGTTCGGCAAATTCAGCCCCGCCTGTGGACGAGAGCCCGCGGGGCCCGGGGCAGAGCCCCGTGTCCGCAACGCCGGGTAGGCCGTTCAAGTCCCGGTGCCGGATGGGCACTTCCAGCCCCGCCGGCGATTGAGGCGCGGGGTCCGGGGCAGAGCCCCGCGACCGGCGGAACGGCCGACCGCATCAGGACTCCCGCCCCCGCCTCCGCACCATCTCCGCAATCCACACCGGCGCATACGGCGACGTACACCCCGCCGACGTCGGATAGTCCTTGAGCACCCCGAGCCGCTCACCGATCGCGACCGCCCGCGCCCGGTACTCGGGATGCACGATCCCGATCTGCGCAAGACACGTGTTCATCGCCCACTGAAGCCGATCCGGCGCCTCCCGCATCTCCGCCTCGACGACATCGAGCAACCCCGCCAGATCAAGCCCGTCCGGCTTCTTCACCACACGGTCCGCCGTAAGCGCCCACCCCGCACCCGCGACCACGGCGTCCTTGTCGTCGAGCCAGGCCACCCGCAGCGCCTCGGCATGCGGACTCTTCTTCACCACGTAATTGACCAGCCAGTCCTGCACCTTCGGCGCACGCGCGTCCCGCATCATCGCGTCCAGCTCACCCTCGTCGAACGCCTTCGGCCGGCAGACGAGCAGCGCGAGAAGCCGCGCCGCCGTGTCACCTGTCGCCCACAGCTCGACGGCGAGCTCCTGCTGGGTCTTGAGGCGCTTGGCGATCGCCCGCAGCTTGCTCAGGTTCACGCCGTGGTCGTCACCGTGCCGCTCGTTGACGGCCCGCACCTTCGGGTCCTCGAGCCCGGCCAACTCGTCGAGAAGCTCGCGCACTGTCTTCGCGGTCGTCGCCGACCCGGTCTCGGGCACCACGGTCTCCTGTCCGTCACGGGTGGGGTTCCACGGTACGGGGACAGGCATCGGCCGGGCACTTCACGAGAGACGTCTATGCGCGTAGAGTCGCCGCCGTGCCGTGGAGCGTGCCGGGGTCCGTCACGCTGTGCTGAACCGTTGGAGGATTTGCCATGGACGTCATCTCCGTCATCCGTACGAAGCGAGACCGCGGGCGGCTCTCGGACGCGCAGATCGACTGGGTCGTCGACGCGTACACCCGGGGCGACGTCGCCGACGAGCAGATGTCGGCCCTCGCCATGGCGATCTTCCTGAACGGGATGGACCGCGCGGAGATCGCCCGCTGGACCGCCGCGATGATCAACTCCGGGGAGCGGATGGACTTCTCGGTGCTGCCGCGGCCCGCCGCCGACAAGCACTCCACGGGCGGCGTCGGCGACAAGATCACGCTGCCGCTGGCCCCCCTCGTCGCGGCCTGCGGCGCGGCCGTGCCGCAGCTGTCGGGGCGCGGCCTCGGCCACACCGGCGGCACGCTCGACAAGCTGGAGGCGATCCCCGGCTGGCGCGCGGACATCACCAACGACGAGATGATGCGCACCCTGGAGGATGTCGGCGCGGTCGTCTGCGCGCCGGGCAGCGGCCTCGCCCCCGCGGACAAGAAGCTCTACGCACTCCGCGACGTCACGGCCACCGTCGAGTGCATCCCGCTCATCGCGTCCTCGATCATGTCGAAGAAGATCGCGGAGGGCACGGGCTCCCTGGTCCTGGACGTGAAGGTGGGCTCCGGCGCCTTTATGAAGGAGATCGGCCCGGCCCGCGAACTCGCCCGCACCATGGTCGGATTGGGCACGGACCACGGCCTCCCGACGGTCGCCCTCGTCACCGACATGAACACCCCGCTCGGCCTGACCGCGGGCAACGCGCTCGAAGTCCGGGAATCCGTCGAGGTGTTGGCGGGTGGCGGCCCCGACGACGTCGTCGAGCTGACCCTCGCTCTCGCCCGCGAGATGCTCGACGCGGCGGGCCTGAAGGACGTCGATCCGGCGAAGGCGCTTGCCGACGGCCGGGCGATGGACGCGTGGCGGCGGATGATCGCGGCGCAGGGCGGCGACCCGGACGCGGCGCTGCCGACGGCCCGCGAGACGCACGTGGTGACGGCGGGGGAGTCCGGCGTGCTCACCCGACTCGACGCGATGGGCGTGGGCCTCGCCGCCTGGCGCCTCGGCGCGGGCCGCTCCCGCAAGGAGGACCCGGTGCAGGCGGCGGCGGGCGTGGAACTGCACGCCAAGCCCGGCGACGCGGTCTTCGCCGGCCAGATCCTCATGACCCTGCACACGGACACCCCCGAGCGCATCCCGTACGCGGTCGAAGCGCTGGAGGGTGCCTACGACATCGCTCCCGCAGGCACGGAGTTCACCGCGCGCCCGATCGTCCTGGAACGGATCGGCTGACGACACCCGTTGGGGTGGCCGAACCCGACGCCGGACCGGACCTGACGCCGCACCGGCACCGGTCACCCCAGCAACGCCGCCACGACCACCAACGCCGGCACCGACACCATCGTCGACAACAGGATCGACTCCCGCGCCAAGCGCTCGCCCACCCGGTAACGGCTCGAGTACGTGAAGATGTTCTGCGCCGCCGGAAGCGCCGACGTCACCACGACGTCGAGGAGCCGCGCCCCGTGCAGGCCGAACACGAAGGACGCCAGCGCCCACGCCACCACCGGCTGGCCCACCGCCTTCAGCGCCGTCGACAGCAGCACCGGCACCCGATCCGCGCTCCGGCCGCCCGGCCAGGAACTCCCGCACAGCGATATGCCGAACGCGATCAGGATCCCCGGCACCGACATGTTCGCGATGAGTTCCAGCGGGTCGAAGATCGGGGAGGGGACGGTGATCCCCGTGGCCGACACCAGCACCCCCGAGAGCGAACCGATCGCGACCGGGTTCCGGAACGGCGTGAGCAGCCGCTGGCCCCACGTCAGCCGCGCCGTGCCGGACGCCGCCTCCGTCAGGTCGAGCACCGTCAGCGCGATCGGCGTCACGACGAGCTGCTGGAAGAGGAGGACCGGGGCGACGAGCGAGGCGTCACCGAGGACGTACACCGCGATCGGGATGCCCAGGTTCCCGGAGTTCACCAACGACGAGCACAGCGCGCCGATCGTGGTGCGTCCCGTCCCCCAGCCGCGCAGGACGCCCACCGTGATGAAGATTCCGGCCACCGCCGCCGTGGAGAGCGCCGTGACCAGCAGGCTCGGCGACAGGATCACGGCCAGGTCGGCCTTGGCCAGCATGGTGAACAGGAGCGCGGGCGACGCCACATGGAACGCCAGCTTGTTGAGGACCTCCCGGCCATTGGCGCCCAGATAGCCGCGACGCCCGATGACGTAGCCGACCGCGATGACGATCGCGATGACCGCGAAACCGTTGAGTACCCCCTGCACAGGTCAAGACTCCGTCGGATACGGATCGCCGGTCAACGTTGATCCACTATCCGAATCAACGTGATCCAGCCCACGTGGCCGTATCCACACGGGACCGATGAATTCCGCACCGCCGCACGGTCATTCGTACGTGGCCGCTTCCTCGCTCTCTCCCGAGTCCTCGCCCGTCGTGGTGCTCGCCGGGCCGATCCGCTCCGGTGACGCGCCCCGGCTGTGCGAGCGCCTCCATGCCGCCCGTGCCGGAGCGCCGGGTGGCGCGCCGACCGTCGTCTGCGACGTCTCCGGTGTGACCACCGCGGACCTCACGACCCTCGACGCGCTCGCCCGGATGCAGCTCGACGCCCGCCGCGCCGGGTCACGGATGCTGCTCCGCGACCCGCCCCCGGGCCTCGCCGTGCTCCTCGAACTCGCCGGGATGGCCGAGGTGCTGGGCGCCCCGGCCGCCGAGGGGTCAGGCGTCGAGATGGTCCGGGACGCCGAACAACGGGAACCAGCGCTGCGTGTCCAGGAAGCAGTGGTACCCCGCGATCCGCCCCGCTGAGAACTCGACGACCTGGATCGCCCAGGGCGTGAAGCCCCCCTTGTCCGGATCCGGCTTGTAGTGGGCGAACGCCGGCGTCCCGTTCGACACCACCGGCAGCAGTCGCGAGCCCGCGCAGGACGCGCCGATCGTGGTCATGAAGCCCGTGATGTCCTCGGGGCCGCGCAGCCACAGGTCGAACGGCGGCATCGTCATGATGGCGTCCTCGGCGAGCAGCTCCGTGAGCGCCTTCATGTCGTAGCCCTCGAACGCCGCGATGTAGCGCTCCAGGAGCTTCTGCTGCTCCTCGTCGAGCGGATCGGCCGTCGCGGAGTCCGCCGGCGGGGCCTCCGCCAGCGTCGCCCGCGCCCGCTGGAGTGCGCTGTTCACCGACGCCACCGATGTGTCGAGCAGGGTCGCGACCTCCTGCGCCTTCCACGCCAGGACCTCGCGCAGGATCAGCACCGCCCGCTGCTTGGGCGGCAGCTGCTGCAGCGCGGCGACGAACGCGAGCCGCACCGACTCCCGCGCCACGGCCGCCTCCGCCGGATCGTGCACCGTCGGCAGCACGCGGGCGTCCGGAATGGGCTCCAGCCACACATTGTCGGGGCGGGGATTGAGCGCGACCTGGGCGAGCGGCGCCGCCGCCGTCAGGTCCATCGGGCGGGCCCGCTTGTTCCCCGCGTTCAGCGAGTCCAGGCACACGTTCGTCGCGATGCGGTAGAGCCAGGAGCGCAGGCTCGAGCGGCCCTCGAACTTGTCGAAGCTGCGCCAGGCCCGCACCATCGTGTCCTGCACGGCGTCCTCGGCCTCGAACGCCGAGCCCAGCATCCGATAGCAGTACCCGGTCAGCTCGACCCGGTGCTTCTCCAGGTCTTCGAGCCCGGCCTGTGTCGCGGTGTCACTCATTTCAACGCCCCCATCGCCGCTGTGAGTTCCAGCACGACGAAAGCTACCGCAGCCCACTGACAACGGCCTCCGGACCGGGAAAACACCCAGGTCGGGAGGCCGATATCGGAACGCCAGAGACAGTTGTTCAGGTCGCCGCGCGTGTGCGCACCGCCACGGCAGGTGTCAGTGCGCCGCGATCGCGCCGCCGCTTGTCCGCTGCCGCGCGGACCGGGCCGCGTACGTACCCCACACGGTGATCGCCACGACCCCGAGCACCGCGAGGAAGCCGAGGCCCACCGTTCCCGACCAGCCCGCCGCGTGGAAGGCGACGGCGCCGACGGCCGAGCCGACGCTGGACCCGACGTAGTACATGGTCTGGTAGAGCGCGGAGGCCTGCGCCCGACCGTGCGTCGCGGTGTGGCTGACGGACGACGAGGCGGTCGCGTGGCCCGCGAAGAAGCCCGCCGTGATCAGCACGAGCCCGAGCAGCACGAGCACGATGTTCGGCACGAGGGCCAGCAGCAGCCCCGCCATCGTCGTGCCCGCCGCCAGGTACAGCGTGCCGCGCCGGCCGAGCCGCGTGACGAGCCGCCCCGCCGCGGCCGAGGAGGCCGTCCCCACCAGGTAGACGATGAAGATGGACCCGACGACACCCTGCGGAAGGGAGAACGGAGCCGCCGACAGCCGGTAGCCGATCACCGTGTAGACCCCGCCGAACACCATCATGAACAGCGCGCCGATCAGGTACAGGCGGCGCAGCAGCGGGTTCGCCAGGTGGCTGCCGACCGTGGCGGCAAGGGCGCGCGGGCGCAGTGAGCCCGGCGTGAAGTGGCGCGGCGCAGGCAGCAGCATCCGGAACGCGACGGCGCACGCCACCGCGATCACACCGATCACCCCGACGGCCACCCGCCAGCCCCAGGCCTGCGCGAGCCAGCCGCCGATGATCCGGCCGCTCATGCCACCGATGGAGTTGCCGGCGACGAACAGTCCGATGGCCGCGACCAGCGCCTTCGGCCGCACCTCCTCCGCGAGGTACGCCATCGCGGACGCGGGAAGCCCCGCGAGGGCGGCGCCCTGGAGTGCGCGCAACGTGATCAGCGCGCCGAGCGAGGGCGCGAAGGGGACCAGGAGCCCCACCGCGACCGCCACCGTCAGCGAGACGGTCATCACCGTGCGCCGCCCGAACCGCTCGGACAGCGCGCTCAGCGGCAGCACGCACACCGCGAGCGCGAAGGTCGACGCGGACACCGTCCAGGCCGCCGCGCTCGCGCTCGCGCCGTAGCCGTCGGAGATGAGGGGGAGCAGGGCCTGCGTCGAGTAGAGGAGCGCGAAGGTGGCGACTCCGGCGAGGAAGAGGGCGAAGCTCATCCGGCGGTAGCCGGGGCCGCCGGGCGTCAACCGGGTGTCCGCGGTGGGCTGGGTGTCGGCGACCGCGTCGGTGGAGACGGCCGCCGGGCTACTGGCAGGTGACATGCCCTGAACGTAGGCTCACCTGCTTTCATGCGTCCAATGCATGAAGAGGCCATAATCGTTCCCATGCAGCATGAGCACAGGTCGGGGCAGCGCTTGTCGGCGATGAGTGACACGGAAGACATCGTGACGCTCCTCGCCCCGCGCCTCGCCCACTTCGCCGGCGTCGCCCGCACCGAGCACGTCACGCGCGCGGCGCAGGAGATGAACGTGCCGCAGTCCACGCTCTCCCGCGCCCTCGTCCGCCTCGAACGCGACCTGGGCGTCGACCTGTTCGCCCGCCACGGTCGCACGGTGTCGCTCACGCCCGCGGGACGCACCTTCCTCGGCTCGGTGGAGCGTGCGCTCGGCGAGATCGAGAAGGCGGTCGAGTCGGTGCGCGCCGACGCCGACCCCGAATCCGGCAAGGTCGCCTTCGGCTTCCTGCACACCATGGGTACGGAGACGGTGCCCGGACTGATCCGCGCCTTCCGCGCCGAACACCCCCGCATCCGCTTCAGCCTCGTACAGAACTATGGCGAGGCGATGCTGGAGCGGCTGCGCGCGGGCGAGCTCGACCTGTGCCTCACCTCGCCCGTCCCGGACGCGCCGGGCCTGGTCGCGCGCCGCCTCGACGAGCAGCGCCTGCGCCTCGTCGTCCCGGACCACCACCGCCTCGCCACCCGCAAGCGCATCCGCCTGGAGGAGGCGGCAGAGGAAACCTTCGTCACCCTCGAACCGGGCTACGGGCTGCGCCGCATCTGCGACGACCTGTGCGCCGAGGCCGGGTTCACGCCGCGGATCGCGTTCGAGGGCGAGGAGGCGGAGACGCTGCGCGGCTTCGTCGCGGCGGGGCTCGGGGTCGCGCTCCTGCCGCCACCTACCGTGCCGCGTCCGGGAGTTGTGGAGCTGGCGGTGACCGGGCAGCGGGCCGTGCGGGAGATCGGCGTCGCGTGGCTGGACGGCCACCCGGACACACCTCCCGTAGCAGCCTTCAAAAAGTTCCTGCTGTCCCGCAGGGGCAAACTCCTGCCGGAGCACACATCAAGCCCCGCCGGCGATTGAGGCGCGGGGTCCGGGGCAGAGCCCCGCGACCGCAACCCCGGCCCGGGTTCACGCTCAGAGCGTCCGCCCGAACCCCGCCGCCAACGGCATCCGCAACCCCAACGGCGGCGGCGCCGCGAACGCGTCCTGGAGCGGCCGCGAGAACGGCGTCCCGAACAGCGTCCCCAGTACGAAGTCGACCGCCAGAGAGGCGACTTCGAAACGATGCTGCGCCAGGTTGTGCCCGTCCGAGTGCACCTCGAAGCGGCACACGTCGCGGTTCGCCTTCTTCGCGCGGCCCGCGAGCCGGAAGGACAACTCCGGGTCCGTACGCCGGTCGTCGGTGCCGTGCACGATGAGGACCCGGCGGCCCGCGAGCTGCTTGACCGGTTCGAGCGGCGCCGCCACATCGTCCTCCGGCAGCCAAGGGGCAAGCGCCAGAACGGAGTTGACCGCCTCGTGCCCGCCCGCGTGCAGCGCAGCGCGGCCGCCCATGTCGAGCCCCGCGAGGCAGATCGGTACGTCCCCGTAGCGGCGCACGACCTCGTCGGCCGCCCACCGGGCGTCGCGCGCGAGTTCCGCCTGCGTCTCGTTCCAGCCGCGGCACCGGTACTGCACGACATGCGTGACCAGGCCCGCGTCCCGCCCCGCGCGCGTGAGGCGGCGGGCGAGCGGGCGCAGCGCCGCCCGGTCCATCGCGGAGGGTCTGCGGGTCGACGTCTCCTCGCCCGCGGGAAGCAGCAGCACCACACCGCCCACCGCTCCCGGCACCGGCCCGGCCGCCCTGCCAAGCCGCGCCTCGCGGCCCTGCGTCGCTCGCTGCTGCATGACAGCACAGTGTCAGAAGCCCGCTGCCCGACGCCGCTCGACGGGTCACTGTTGCGTATCGACGGATCATGCAGGCGCTCCTGGTGACCGATCGCAACGAACGGACAACGAACAGCAGCGATCTACGCGCGTAGGAGTTAGAGTGCGGAAATGACGAGCCCGATCACCGCGAACCCCAACAGCCCCCGGGTGCCGACCGCCGAGCAGATCCGTCGCGCGCCCAAGGTGCTCCTGCACGACCACCTCGACGGCGGCCTGAGGCCCGGCACGATCGTCGACCTGGCGCGCGAGCAGGGGTACGAGAATCTGCCGGAGGCCGACCCCGACAAGCTCGGCGTCTGGTTCCGCGAAGCGGCCGACTCCGGTTCGCTGGAGCGGTACTTGGAGACGTTCAGTCACACCTGCGCCGTCATGCAGACGCGCGAGGCGCTGTTCCGGGTCGCCGCCGAGTGCGCCGAGGACCTCGCCGAGGACGGCGTCGTCTACGCCGAGATCCGCTACGCCCCCGAGCAGCACCTGGAACAGGGGCTCACCCTCGAAGAGGTCGTCGAGGCGGTCAACGAGGGCTTCAGAGAGGGCGAGCGGCGCGCGAAGGAGAACGGGCACCGCATCCGCGTGGGCGCCCTGCTCACCGCGATGCGGCACGCGGCCCGCGCCCTGGAGATCGCCGAACTGGCCAACCGCTACCGCGACCTGGGTGTCGTCGGCTTCGACATCGCGGGCGCGGAGGCCGGCTTCCCGCCCACCCGCCACCTCGACGCCTTCGAGTACCTCAAGCGGGAGAACAACCACTTCACGATCCACGCGGGCGAGGCCTTCGGGCTGCCGTCCATCTGGCAGGCCCTCCAGTGGTGCGGCGCGGACCGGCTCGGGCACGGCGTGCGCATCATCGACGACATCAAGGTGGAGTCGGACGGCAGCGTACAGCTGGGCCGCCTCGCCTCGTACGTGCGCGACAAGCGGATCCCACTGGAGATGTGCCCCTCGTCGAACCTGCAGACCGGCGCCGCGAGTTCCTACGGGGAGCACCCCATCGGGCTGCTGCGAAAGCTGCACTTCAGGGCGACGGTCAACACGGACAACCGCCTCATGTCCGGGACGTCGATGAGCCGCGAGTTCGAGCACCTGGTCGATGCCTTCGGTTACACGCTCGACGACATGCAGTGGTTTTCTGTCAATGCGATGAAGTCAGCATTCATTCCTTTCGATGAACGACTGGCGATGATCAATGACGTCATCAAGCCCGGATACGCCGAGTTGAAATCCGAATGGCTGTTCCGTCAGACCGCTTCCACCAGCGGTTCTGTCGTCGATTAGGGCGTTTCGGAGGGACGTTGAAACGGTCGGGAACAAATGTTCCCGACCGTTTTTCCCGGCGGTTCGCTGTTTGCGGGCGCAGCGAAGGAATGTTTACGGTCGTGGACCGCTCATTCCCCCGTCATCGTTCAAGAGGACGCATTTCACAATGAAGCACTCTGCTGCCAAGACCCTCGGTGTCGCCGCTCTCGGTGCCGCTTTCGCCGCCGCCGGTGCCGGTGCCGCGAGCGCTGCTCCGGCCGCCCCCGACGCGACCGACACCGTCGGATCCGTGACCTCCGCCCTCCCGCTCCAGGACGTGGCGTCGTCGGTGCCCGCCGGCGCCGAGACCCTGGCCGCCGGTCAGGGCGCGGTGGCCAACGGCCTGACCACGGCCGCGCCCGTCGTCGACCAGGCCACGAAGGGCGCCCTGCCCGTCGACGGCGACCCGGTCTCCGGGCTGCTCGGCGGTCTGCCGGTCGGCGGCCTCAGCTGACCCGTCCCACCGCACGAGCCGAAGGGGCGCACCCGCGATCACGCGGGCGCGCCCCTTCGGCGTGGGTGCGAACGGATGTCACCAGGCCTGGCGGACCTTGTTCTCACTCGGGAACATGATCCACAGCGCGATGTAGAGCAGGAACTGCGGGCCCGGCAGCAGGCACGAGACCAGAAAGATCACGCGCATCGTGGTCGCGGAGGTGCCGAAGCGCCGTGCCAGCGCTGCGCACACTCCGCCGATCATCCGTCCGTTGGTGGGGCGGGCAAGGGCGGTCATGGTGGGCTCCTTCGCGAACCGTATGTCTTCGATGTGTGGTGCTTACGTCTTCGAATGTACGGCGACGGAGGGGCTTAAACGTCAGCTCACGGTGCTATGCCGACCCTGGAAATCGTCGGGGTCGGACCCTGAGCCGGCTCCTGCGGGGGGAGGGGATCGAGCTCGATCCTGCGGCGGAGCCGGGAGCGCAGGGTGGGCACGAAGAGGAGATGGGCGAGCGCGACGCCCACCGTGTTCAGGAGCAGCGAGTCGATGTCCACGACCTGACCCGGCACACCGGTCTGCAGCAGTTCGATGCCGAGCGAGATCAGTGCGGCCATGGCGACCGTGCGCACCAGCGAACCCCACAGCGATACGTAAAGCCGGCCGCCCGCGACGGGCAGGAGCACGCCGAGCGGGGCGAGCAGCAGCAGGCCCTCACCGAGACGCAGTGCCGCCTCGTGCCAGCCGAGCGCGAGGTCGGAGCGGATCCCGGCCAACGGGTGCAGGTTCGCCGCGCTGACCCAGGGCACGTCCAGGGGGCGCAGCGTGAACCAGGCAACGAATAGGAGATGCGCGGCGAGTAGGGCGATCCCTGCCGCACGGAAACGGACGGCGGCCCTGTGGCCGCCCGAGCGATGGCGCTGCACGCACCCCTAGACGCCGGTCACGGGAGGATCGGTTCCGCCGAGGTCGGGCCTTCCTCAGTTCAGCGTTCTCGTCGGCGCCGGGATCAGGCCCGGGCGGGCCTTCAGCGCCTCCGAGCAGGTGTATTCGCGGGGCGCGGCGTCGTCCGGGCCGCCGAGGATCACGTGCTCGTCGTCCTCCGCCGTGACCTCGCTGTTCGCGAACGTGCAGATGACCTGGGCCAGGGCGTAGGGGGACAGATCGGCCGGCGGGGCGTTCAGGCGCAGCGCGTCCGCGGGGTCGCCCTCGCGCGGGCCCGAGACCTTGAGAGTGGAGCGGACGTCCGTCGTGTAGCCGGCCGTCTTCTCCTCGCTGGAGGGAGCCGCCGCCAGTTGCGCCAGGAGCTCCCGCGCCACCACGACCCGGTCGGACGACTGGCCGCGCTCCAGCGTGATGGTCCGGTCGACCGTGACCAGCTGCGACGTACAGACCAGATAGACCTGCACCGGGAACTCGCCGCCCGCCTGCGCATCCACCTTGTCCGAGCCGGACAGGGAGCAGCCCACGCGCGTGGGCGCGGCGCCGAAGTCGGTCGGCACCTCCGTGGGACGGATCCCGCACCCGGTGAGCAGGAGCGAGGCGAGGCCGACGAGGACCCATGGGCGTACCCGTCGCGTCACGTCGCGGCACCGCCTTCCCGCGCTTCCCTGGCGTCCTCCTCCGCGGCGGACGCCAGGGACTCCGCGTCCCGCGGCAGGTGCAGCGTGAACACGGCTCCCCCTTCGGGGGAGTTGGCGGCACTGATCCGGCCGCCGTGGATACGGGCGTTCTCCATGGCGATGGACAGGCCGAGGCCGCTGCCCTCCGAGCGGGGCCGCGAGGCGCTCGCCTTGAAGAAGCGGTCGAAGACGTGCGGCAGGACGTCGTCGGGGATGCCCGGGCCGTGGTCGCGTACGGAGATGACGACCTCCGAGCCCTCGCCGTGGCGTCCGTGCGATTCGACCCGCACCGAGACGCGCACGGGGGACCCGCCGTGCTTGAGCGCGTTGCCGATCAGGTTCGCGAGGATCACGTCGAGGCGGCGCGGGTCGAGGCGGGCCGTGATGCCGCGCTCCGCGTCGAGTTCGACGGCGTCCAGCCAGGCGCGGGCGTCGATGCAGGCGGTGATCTGGTCGGCGAGGTCCACGTCGTCGAGGACGAGCTTGGCGCTGCCCGCGTCGAAGCGGGTGACCTCCATCAGGTTCTCGACCAGGTCGTTCAGGCGCCGGGTCTCGCTGACCACGAGGCGTACGGCCGGTTCGATCATGGGGTCGACCGAGCCGGTCTCGGCGTCGAGCTCCTCCTCCAGGACCTCCGTCACCGCGGTGATCGCGGTCAGCGGCGTGCGCAGCTCGTGCGACATGTCGGCGACGAAGCGGCGCGAGGACTCGTCGCGGGAGCTCATGTCCGCGACCTTCTTCTCCAGGTTCTCCGCCGTCTTGTTGAACGTACGGGAGAGCTCCGCGAGTTCGTCCGTGCCGGAGACGCGCAGGCGGGTGTCGAGCTTGCCCTCGCCGAGCCGGCGCGCGGCGACGCCCAGGCGGTGCACGGGCTTCAGCACCGTCGTCGCCGCCGCCTGCGCGAGCAGCGCGGAGCCGACGAGCGCGAGCGCCGTGGCGATGCCGAGGGACCAGGCGAGCGAGCCCATGTCCTTGGCCTCGGGCTCCAGGGACTTGAGCATGTAGCCGGTCGGCCCGTTGTCCACAGTGGCGCCGCCGACCAGGTACGGGGTGTCGTCCTGCGTGATCCGCTGCCAGTACAGGTGGTACGCGTGCTTGTTGCCGCCGTTGATCGGCTGCTTCTCGGTGACCGCGTCCTGAAGCGACTTCGGTACGTCGGCGACGGTGAAGGCGTCCAGGTCGGAATTGCCCACGACCCGGCGGCCGTCCTCGTCCTTCGCCATGAGCATCACGCTGAAGTGCTGGCTGCTGCTTGCCATCAGGTTCGCCGCGTGCTGCAACTCGCCCTGCGTGGGCTGCTTGGGCAGCGCCGCCGCCCGGTTCTGCATCTCCTGCTTGAAGTCGCTGAGCGCGGAGTCCTGCGTGCGCGTGAGCACGGCCTCACGATTCAGCCAGTACGCGATCCCCGACGCGGACACCGCGGCCGTCAGGGCCACGAGCGCGAACACGACGACCAGGCGCAGCCGCAGGCTGGTGAAGCGCAGGCCGGCGAGGAGGGTCTTCTTGGCCGCCGCGGCGCCCCGGAGCTTGTCGTGCGGTTTCGTCACTGAGGCGTGTCCAGCCGGTAGCCCACCCCGCGCACCGTACGGATCAGGGTCGGCGACGACGGCACGTCCTCGACCTTCGCGCGCAGCCGCTGCACACACGCGTCGACGAGCCGCGAGTCACCGAGGTAGTCGTGCTCCCACACCAGACGCAGCAACTGCTGCCGGGACAGCGCCTGTCCGGGCCGCCGGCTCAGCTCGAGCAGCAAACGCAGCTCGGTGGGCGTCAGTTGCAGGTCCTCGCCGTTCTTCGTCACCGTCATCGCGGCACGGTCGATCACCAACGAGCCGAACGTCGCCGCATCGTTGGCCTCCCGCTCGCCGCGCCGCAGCACCGCGCGGATCCGCGCGTCGAGCACGCGCCCCTGCACCGGCTTCACGACATAGTCGTCGGCACCGGACTCCAGGCCCACCACCACGTCGATGTCGTCGCTGCGCGCGGTCAGCAGGATGATCGGCAGTTGGTCGGTGCGCCGGATGCGCCGGCACACCTCGAAACCGTCGATGCCGGGCAGCATCACATCGAGGACGATCAGATCGGGCCGCTGCTCGCGCAGCAGCTTCAGACCGTCCTCTCCGGTGGCAGCGGTGGCGACCCGGTGGCCCTGGCGCGTAAGTGACAGCTCCAGGGCCGTACGGATGGCGTCGTCGTCCTCGATCAGCAACAGGGAAGGCACAAGCGCCATTCTGGCCCATCAGAGGCCTTCAGTTCGACCGAGTGTGCCCTTCAGGTGCGGGGAAGAGGCCCCCGTACGGTCCCGCGGAGTCCGGCGGACCCGCTTCCTCCACACCCGCTCCCCAACCGGCGGGTCCGGTTCCTCCACACCTGCTCCCCAACACGGGAGCCGCTGTGACAGGCCTGTGACAGTCGACGGACACCGTCATGAACTCGGCCCGGCAAGCTTTTGGTCATCGCGAAGAACGACCGCGACGACGACGCAGAAGTATTCGGTACTCCACGACGGGGGGCGCGAGATGAACACGCTGCACAGCACCACCTCAAGCGCGGTTGTCACGCGTCTGCACGACATGGGCCGAGTGGTTTCCGAGCGTCACGAGAAGTCCGGTGCCGTGAGCGGGCGGGGGTGCGCTCGCGGCGCCGGGCGTCAGCACACCGGGTTCATGACGGTGGTTGACACGCGGGAAACGGTGACCGAGGGGGGTCACGGGGGCGCCGCGTACAGGGAGAACTCGGGGGAGCAGCGCGGAACGTCCTTGTCGGAGGCCGAGTTCACGGCCTACGTCCAGGAACGCCGCGCCTCCCTGTACGCAACCGCCTACCACCTGACCGGTGACCGATTCGAGGCCGAGGACCTGCTGCAGAGCGCGCTGTTCTCGACGTACCGGGCCTGGGACCGCATCAGCGACAAGGCGGCGGTCGGGGGCTACCTCCGCCGCACCATGACGAACCTGCACATCAGCGCGTGGCGCCGCCGCAAGCTGAACGAGTACCCGACCGAGGAGCTGCCGGAGACGGCCGGCGACACGGACGCGATGCGCGGCACCGAGCTGCGCGCGGTCCTGTGGCAGGCGCTGGCCCGGCTGCCCGAACTCCAGCGCACCATGCTGGTCCTTCGTTACTACGAGGGCCGCACGGACCCGGAGATCGCGGACATCCTCGACATCAGCGTGGGAACGGTGAAGTCCAGCATCTGGCGCTCGCTGCGGCGACTGCGCGAGGACGAGGTGCTCAGCTTCGGCCGTGACCAGGAGGAGTCCTTCGGCGAGCTCGTCGCCTGAAGGCCGGGGGAACGGGGCCCTGTTCGAGGGGGGCAGGGTTTCAGTACGGGGGATACACGGGGGAGCAGTAGGGGGGAATGGGCGGGACCGGAAGGCCGGGGGGTCTTTCCGGTCCCGTTCTGTATCTACAGCCCCTGCGGCGTTTGAGCAGCGGGGCCCGGGGCGGAGCCCCGAGTCGTAGGCCCGGTGCGGGCCAAGAATCCCCGTTACGCGGCGCGCGCCTTCACGCAACGCCCCGCGGCGGCCGCCGCCACGCGCCCCAGCGCCTCCTCCTTGCCACAGGCATGCGCGCCGAGCGCCACCTGCCGAGCCACGATGGACCGCTCCGTCCGCATCAGGCGCCAGCCGCGCCGCAGCAGGAACGGCACCGACTTGCGCCCCTCCTTGAGGTCACGCAGCAGCCGGCGCCGGAACGTCGTCGCCGGACGCCCGCGCAGGCACAGCGCGTCGGCGAGCACCCCCACCTCCCGGCAGCGCTCCACGATGTCCGCCGCGAAGATGCCCTCGGCGATGAACAGCGGCGTGCGCTCGATGTCCAGCGTCTCCTCGCCCACGCGCGAGCTGGAGGAGATGTCGTAGACGGGAACGCTCGTCCGACCCTTCGCACACAGCGCCACGATCGCGGCGACCGCGACGTCGGCGTCCCAGGACAGCGGCGAGTCCCAGTCGATGTCCGAAGTGCCCGCCACCAGCGGCAACGTGGGGTCCCCGGCCTCTTTGTAGAAGTCGTCGAGGCACAGGACGGGCAGCCCGGAGCGGGCCGCGAAGGAGGACTTGCCGGAGCCCGAGGGGCCGGAGAGCAGGACGACCCGTGTCGGTATCGGAGGATGCGAACTCACGAGACACCAGTGTGAGGCATGGCGAGGGCGCCGCCTCCCCGCGTGGTGCCGTTGTGGCACGCACCACGCCAACTACCCTATGTATCTGCATGATTACACAGGCGAAAGGTTTCGGGCGGAACACCATGGCACGACACGCAGAACACACATCCTCGTCCTCCGTGCGGCGCACCCTGATGCGCGTCGGACTCACCGTGACCGCGGCGGGCGCGGTCGTCGCGGGGGGCGGCGTCGCCTCGGCGAGCGCGGCGCCGATCCCGCTGCCGCAGTCGGCGACCGGCGACTCCAACGTCGACGCGGCTGCCGACGGCGTCTCGACGGCGCTCAACTCGGCCACGGCGAACGGGCTCGGCACGCTGAAGAAGCTGCAGCTGGACCCGCTGGCCGGGACGGGCGTCGACCCGCTGGACAACTCGGTCGGCACGCAGGTCGCGGACTTCGTGCCGGTCAGCACGGCGGCGGTCACCGGTCCTGTGGCATCGGGGGCGTCGCTGGAGGAGCTGCCCGTGGTGGGTCCCGTGACGGGCGTCCTGCCGGGCTGAGTCGTCCCGAAGCCGCACTTGAAACGCAGAATCCCCGGCCCCTCCGCGATCAAGGAGGAGCCGGGGATCTCGCGTGAGTGCTTAGTACGCGGAGCCGGACGCGCCCAGCGAACCCGTCGGGTGCCAGACCGTCTTGGTCTCCAGGAAGTGCGTCAGGCGGTCCGTGCCCGGGTCCGCCGTGAAGTCCTCCACAGGCTGTGGACGACGTACGCGCTTCAGGTTGTCGGCGGCCGCGATCTCCAGCTGCTTCGCCAACTCGGGGTCGGCGCCCGTCAGGTCGATCCCGTTCACGTCCTGGTGCGCGGCGAGCGACGGCGCGATCTCCGACGCCTTGCCGGACAGGATGTTGACCACGCCACCCGGCACGTCCGAGGTCGCGAGCACCTCGCCGAGGGAGAGGGCCGGGAGCGGGGACTTCTCGCTCGTGATCACGACGACCGTGCTGCCGGTCGCGATCACCGGGGCGATCACCGAGATCAGGCCGAGGAAGGACGAGTCCTGGGGCGCCAGGACCGCCACGACGCCGGTCGGCTCGGGCGTGGAGAGGTTGAAGAAGGGGCCCGCGACGGGGTTCGCCCCGCCGACGACCTGGCCGATCTTGTCGGTCCAGCCCGCGTACCAGACCCAGCGGTCGATCGCGGCGTCGACCACGGCTGCGGCCTTGGACTTGCCGATGCCCTCCGCCTCGGAGACCTCGCGCACGAACTGCTCGCGGCGGCCCTCCAGCATCTCGGCGACGCGGTACAGGACCTGACCGCGGTTGTACGCCGTCGCGCCCTGCCAGCCGCCGAACGCCTTGCGGGCGGCGACCACGGCGTCACGGGCGTCCTTGCGGGAGGAGAGCGGCGCGTTGGCCAGCCACTCGCCGCTCTTGCCATCGGTCACTTCGTACACCCGGCCGCTCTCGGAACGCGGGAACTTCCCGCCGACGTACAGCTTGTAGGTCTTGAAGACGCTCAGACGGTTGGGCTCAGACATCGAGGTAGGCCTCCAGACCGTGGCGGCCGCCCTCGCGGCCGAAGCCCGACTCCTTGTAGCCGCCGAAGGGCGAGGTCGGGTCGAACTTGTTGAACGTGTTGGCCCAGACGACGCCGGCGCGGAGCTTGTTCGCGACCGCGAGGATGCGCGAGCCCTTCTCCGTCCAGATGCCGGCCGAGAGCCCGTACTGCGAGTTGTTGGCCTTGGCGACGGCCTCGTCCGGCGTGCGGAAGCTGAGCACGGACAGGACCGGGCCGAAGATCTCGTCGCGGGCGATGGTGTGCGCCTGTGTGACGTTCGTGAAGAGCGTCGGCGCGAACCAGTAGCCGGAGGAGGGGAGTTCGCAGGGCGCCGACCAGCGCTCGGCGCCCTCGGCCTCGCCCTGCTCGGTGAGCGCGGTGATGCGCGCGAGCTGCTCGGCCGAGTTGATCGCGCCGATGTCCGTGTTCTTGTCGAGCGGGTCGCCGAGGCGGAGCGTCGTCAGGCGGCGCTTCAGCGAGTCGAGCAGCTCGTCCTGGATCGACTCCTGGACGAGGAGGCGGCTGCCCGCGCAGCAGACCTGGCCCTGGTTGAAGAAGATGCCCGTGACGATGCCCTCGACGGCCTGGTCGATGGGGGCGTCGTCGAAGACGATGTTCGCGCCCTTGCCGCCCAGTTCGAGCGTCAGCTTCTTGTCCGTACCGGCGACGGTGCGGGCGATCTCCTTGCCGACGGCCGTGGAGCCGGTGAAGGCCACCTTGTTCACGTCGGGGTGCGCGACGAGCGCCGCGCCCGAATCGCCGTACCCGGGAAGGATGTTGACGACGCCCTTCGGCAGGCCCGCCTGGCGGCAGATGTCCGCGAAGAAGAGGGCGGAGAGCGGCGTCGTCTCGGCGGGCTTCAGGACGACGGTGTTGCCCGTCGCGAGCGCCGGGGCGATCTTCCACGCCAGCATCAGGAGCGGGAAGTTCCAGGGGATGACCTGGCCCGCGACGCCCAGCGCCTTCGGGTTCGGGCCGAATCCCGCGTGGTCGAGCTTGTCCGCCCAGCCCGCGTAGTAGAAGAAGTGCGCGGCGACCAGGGGGAGGTCCGCGTCGCGCGTCTCCTTGATCGGCTTGCCGTTGTCCAGCGTTTCGAGGACGGCCAGCTCGCGGCTGCGCTCCTGGATGATGCGGGCGATGCGGAAGAGGTACTTGCCGCGCTCCGCGCCGGGCAGCGCCGACCACTTCTCGAAAGCCTTGCGGGCCGCCTTCACGGCGCGGTCCACGTCGGCCTCGCCGGCCTGCGCGACCTCCGACAGCACCTCTTCGGTGGCGGGGGAGACGGTCTTGAAGACCTTGCCGTCGGCGGCTTCGGTGAACTCGCCGTCGATGAACAGGCCGTACGAGGGTGCGATGTCGACGACGGACCGCGACTCGGGCGCGGGTGCGTACTCAAATGCAGATGCCATGGTGATCAGTCCACCGTCACGTAGTCGGGACCGGAGTAGCGTCCTGTGGCCAGCTTCTGACGCTGCATCAGCAGGTCGTTCAGGAGGCTGGAGGCGCCGAAGCGGAACCAGTGGTTGTCGAGCCAGTCCTCGCCCGCGGTCTCGTTCACGATGACCAGGAACTTGACGGCGTCCTTGGAGGTGCGGATGCCGCCCGCGGGCTTCACGCCGACCTGTACCCCGGTGGCGGCGCGGAAGTCGCGTACGGCTTCGAGCATGAGGAGGGTGTTGGCGGGCGTGGCGTTGACGCCGACCTTGCCCGTCGACGTCTTGATGAAGTCGGCCCCGGCCAGCATGCCGATCCAGCTCGCGCGCCGGATGTTGTCGTACGTCGAGAGCTCGCCGGTCTCGAAGATGACCTTGAGGCGGGCGGCGCCGGAGGCCTCCTTGACCGCGCGGATCTCCTCGTAGACCTTCATGTAGTTGCCCGCGAGGAAGGCGCCGCGATCGATGACCATGTCGATCTCGTCCGCCCCGGCCGCCACGGCTTCGCGTACGTCCCCGAGCTTCACGTCGAGGGCGGCGCGGCCCGCCGGGAAGGCGGTGGCCACGGAGGCGACCTTGACGTCCGTGCCGGCGACGGCGGCCTTCGCGGTGGCCACCATGTCGGGGTAGACGCAGACCGCCGCGGTGCGGGGGGTCGTGCGGTCGGTGGGGTCCGGGTTGACCGCCTTCGCGCCGAGGGCCCGGACCTTGCCCGGGGTGTCGGAGCCTTCGAGGGTCGTCAGGTCGATCATCGAGATGGCCAGGTCGATGGCGTACGCCTTCGCCGTGGTCTTGATGGAACGGGTCCCGAGCGAAGCGGCGCGCGCCTCCAGGCCGACCGCGTCGACGCCGGGCAACCCGTGCAGGAAGCGGCGCAGCGTGCTGTCGGACGCGGTGGCGTCGCTGAGAGCGGGTGCGGGTGCAGAACTGGGCATGGTCACGAGGGGAGCATATCTACGCGCGTAGCGGCTTGTACAGGTCGGGGTTTACGGTTCCGGGCGCCGTGGTTGCGGACGCGGGGCTCCGCCCCGGACCCCGCGCCTCAAACGCCGGCGGGGCTTAATCAGCCCAGCTGATGGATGCGGCTATTGACGGGTCGGGCACAATCGAGCCATGACGAGCAGCCAGACCACGCCCCCGCAGGCACGTGACCGGATCTATCGGTCTCCCGCCGGTATCGCCGGTGGTGTCGTGCTGATCCTGATCGGGGCCTGGCTGGGCATCGACGCCGTGGTCAACGGGGAGGGGCGGACGCCGTGGACGGCGCTCGCCGGGCTGCTGTTCGTGGTGCCGCTCGTCGTCGCGTTCACGATCAGGCCGGCCGTCTTCGGGAACGAGGAGCGGCTGCGCGTGCGCAACCCGTTCCGTGACGTCTCGCTGCCGTGGTCCACGGTCTCGGGCTTCAAGTCCGGGTACTCGAACGAGGTCGTCGACGAGGCGGGCACCAAGTACCAGCTCTGGTCCATCCCGGTGTCGCTGCGCGGCCGGCGCAAGGCGCAGCGCCAGCAGGCACGCGCCGCGAAGGGCGGCCGCACGCCCACCGGAGCCAGCGGCCTCCCGGTGACCGAGCAGCGCTCGACCGGCGACCAGGCCATGGACGAACTGCGCGAACTCCACGAGGCACACGCAGCGGCCGAGACCACTCAGGGCACCACCAAGGTCCGCTGGGCGTACGAGATCATCGCCCCCGCGATCGTGGGCGCGGTACTCCTCGTGTCGCTGCTCGCGTTGGGATAGCGCGCATCTGGCTGCTGGGCCAATCAAGCCACGGGCCGCCCAAGTCCTCGCGACGCGAAGGGGCGCCGGCGCATTGGGCAGCCGGGCACATCGACCCGCCGGGCCAAGAAGCCGCTGTGCCCTTCAAGCGGCCGGGCCAGCCAATCAAGCCCCTGCGGCGATTGAGCAGCGGGGTCCGGGGCGGAGCCCCGCGACCGCAACCACGGCCTACGCCGAGCTAGATACCCGCCGCAGCCGCCAGATCCCGCTTGAGCGCCGCGAGGCGTTCCGTCGCGGTGGTGCGGGCCGCGGGCAGCGCGTCCCGGCCGTCGACCGCAACCACGACCTCCAGGTAACACTTGAGCTTCGGCTCGGTGCCCGACGGCCGCACCACGACCCGCGCCCCGTCGAGCGTGTACCGCAACCCGTCCGTGGGCGGCAGCCCGCCCGAGCCCTCGGCGAGGTCGTCCGCGCGGGTCACCGCGAGCCCCGCCAGCTCCACCGGCGGAGTCTCCCGGAGCCGGCGCATCGCGTCCGCGATCACCGACAGGTCCTCCACCCGCACGCTCAACTGGTCCGTCGCGTGCAGCCCGTGCGCGAGCGCCAGGTCGTCGAGCGCGTCCAGGAGCGTACGGCCCTGCTCCTTCAGCTCACTCGCCAGCTCGGTGACGAGCAGCGCCGCCGTGATGCCGTCCTTGTCGCGCACGCCCTCGGGGTCGACGCAGTAGCCGAGCGCCTCCTCGTAGCCGTAACGAAGGCCCTCGACGCGGGCGATCCACTTGAAGCCGGTCAGCGTCTCCTCGTACGGGAGCCCCGCCGCCTCGGCGATCCGGCCCAGCAGCGAGGACGACACGATCGACTCGGCGAGGACGCCGCTCACGCCCCGCTTCACGAGGTGTGCCGCGAGCAGCGCGCCCACCTCGTCGCCGCGCAGCATCCGCCACTCGCCGCCGTCGGGCACGGCCACCGCGCAGCGGTCCGCGTCCGGGTCGTTGGCGATGATCAGGTCCGGGGTCTCGCCCTGCGCGCGGGCCGTCGCGAACGACAGGTCCATCGCCCCCGGCTCCTCCGGGTTCGGGAACGCGACCGTGGGGAAGTCCGGGTCGGGCTCGGCCTGTTCCGGCACGAGCACCGGCTCGGGGAAGCCCGCGCGGGCGAAGGCGGCAAGGAGCGTGTCCTTGCCGACGCCGTGCATCGCCGTGTAGACGGTGCAGGCCGAGCGGGCGGATCCGGGCGCGAGGACCGCGTCCGTACGCTCCAGGTAGGCGTTCAGGACGTCGTCGCCGAGCGTCTCCCAGCCCGACTCCGCGCGCGGCACGTCGTCCAGCGACGCCACCGCGTCGATCTCGGCCGCGATCTCCGCGTCGGCCGGCGGCACGATCTGCGAGCCGTCGCCGAGGTACACCTTGTAGCCGTTGTCGCGCGGCGGGTTGTGCGAGGCCGTGACCTCGACGCCCGCGACCGCGCCCAGGTGCCGTATGGCGAAGGCGAGCACGGGGGTGGGCAGCGGGCGGGGGAGGACCGCGGCGCGCAGCCCGGCCCCCACCATCACCGCCGCCGTGTCGCGCGCGAAGTCCGCCGACTTGTGCCGCGCGTCGTAGCCGATGACGACAGGACCGTCCGTCTGCCCCTTCGCCTTCAGATACGCCGCGAGGCCCGCGGCCGCGCGGATGACCACCGCGCGGTTCATCCGCATCGGGCCCGCGCCCAGCTCGCCGCGCAGCCCGGCCGTGCCGAACTGCAGCCTTCCGGAGAAGCGCTCGCCGATCGACTCCAGGTCCCCGGCCTCGATGAGCTTGGCCAGCTCCTCGCGGGTCTCCGGGTCCGGGTCCTCCGCCAGCCAGGTCTTCGCCCGGTCGAGCAGTTCGCTGCCAGATACGGTCACGGTTCGCATTCCTTCGGACGTACGGATACGACGGCGGTCCCGGCGGGGACCGGACGGGATCAGATCTTCGCGAGGACCTTGGTCAGCAGGTCGCCCATGGCGGAGGCCGAGTCGCGGCCCGCCTGGAGGACCTCTTCGTGGTTGAGCGGCTCGCCGGAGAGGCCCGCCGCCAGGTTCGTCACCAGGGAGATGCCGAGCACCTCCGCGCCCGCCTCACGGGCCGCGATGGCCTCCAGGGTGGTGGACATGCCGACCAGGTCGGCGCCGAGGATGCCGGCCATCCGGACCTCGGCGGGGGTCTCGTAGTGCGGGCCGGTGAACTGGGCGTACACGCCCTCTTCGAGGCTCGGGTCGATCTCCTTGCACAGCGCGCGCAGGCGCGGCGAGTACAGGTCGGTGAGGTCGACGAAGTTGGCGCCGACGATCGGCGAGGCCGCGGTCAGGTTGATGTGGTCGGAGATGAGCACCGGCTGGCCGGGGCGCATGCCCTGGCGCAGACCGCCACAGCCGTTGGTGAGCACGATGGTCTTGCAGCCCGCCGCGGCGGCCGTGCGCACACCGTGCGCGACGGCGGCGACGCCGCGGCCCTCGTAGAAGTGCGTACGGCCCAGGTAGACCAGGGCGCGCTTCTCGCCGACCTGGTACGAGCGGACGGTGCCGCCGTGCCCTGCCACTGCGGCGCCGGTGAAGCCGGGCAGTTCGGTGAAGGGGAACTCGGCGGCGGGCTCGCCCAGCGCCTCGGAGGCGGGCGCCCAGCCGGAGCCCATCACGAGGGCGACGTCGTGGGTCTCGGCGCCCGTCAGCTCGCGCAGGCGCGCGGCGGCGGCGTCGGCGGCGGCGTACGGGTCGGCCAGGACGTGGTCCGGAGTAAGAGAAGCGTTCACGCCGACGAGGGTAGCCTGCCGTTGCCTACGCGCGTAGATGTCGGAGGTCACGTCCTTGTGATCGTTGCTTTGTCGTTTCCGACGAACGGGGGACCGGGAAGCGCTTCGGCACGCCCCAAGTACGCCCCCGGTACGCCCTCAGCAGGGGCGCTTGCGCAGTTCCATCGCGTAGTCGTGCGGCGCGCCCGCGGACTCGGCCGCGTCGGCGATCTCGCCGAGGTGCCGCGCCGAGGGGAGGCCGCCCTCGTAACCGTTCAGTACGTAGAGCCACGCGGGCTCCTCGCCCTCCAGGGTGTCCACGCGGACCCGCATCCGCCGGTAGATGTCGAGGCCGACGCCCTCCCAGCGGTCCATCGACTCCTCGTCCATCGGAGCGAGGTCGTACAGCGCGACGAAGACCTGTGAACGCGGCGCCTCGACGATCGTGGGGAGTGCGCCCTCCCAGCCCATGTGCTCGCCCCCGAACGTGAGCCGCCAGCCGTTCAGCCAGCCCGTCGCGCGCAGCGGCGAGTGCGGGGCGCGGCGCGTCATGAGCCGCGCGTCGAGATTGCCGGCGTACGCGGCGTAGAGCGACATGGTCCCGAGCGTACGTCAGACGGACCACATGTCTCGTGAGTAACCGAAGCACCCCTCTTAAGTGGGGACGGGCGCTGCTCCCAGGAGGGGATATGCGCAGCCCGGGCCCTGCGCCGTGCCCGGACGGGGGCCCCGGCTCGGTGCGGCCTTGAAGCGTGCGGGACAATGGAGCATGTGACTCGGATCGTGATCATCGGTGGCGGACCTGGCGGATACGAGGCGGCGTTGGTGGCCGCGTCCCTCGGCGCGGAGGTGACCGTCGTCGACTGCGACGGCCTCGGCGGGGCGTCGGTGCTGACCGACTGCGTACCGTCGAAGACCTTGATCGCCACGGCCGAGGTGATGACCACCTTCGACTCCTCTTATGAAGAGCTCGGCATCATCGTCGAGGACGACACCCCCGACCCGGACAGCCCGGCCCGCGTCGTCGGCGTGGACCTCGGCAAGGTCAACCGCCGTGTGAAGCGCCTCGCGCTCGCCCAGTCCCACGACATCACCGCTTCCGTCACCCGCGCGGGCGCGCGCGTGCTGCGCGGCAAGGGCCGCCTCGACGGCCAGCAGGCGCTCGACGGCTCCCGCAAGGTGATCGTCACCGCGGCCGACGGCACCGAGGAGACCCTCGTCGCCGACGCCGTGCTGCTGTGCACCGGCGGCCACCCGCGTGAGCTGGCCGACGCGCAGCCCGACGGCGAGCGGATCCTGAACTGGACGCAGGTGTACGACCTGGACGAGCTCCCCGAGGAGCTCATCGTGGTCGGTTCCGGTGTCACCGGTGCCGAGTTCGCGGGTGCCTACAAGGCGCTCGGCTCCAAGGTCACCCTCGTCTCCTCCCGCGACCGCGTGCTGCCCGGCGAGGACCCGGACGCCGCCGCCGTCCTGGAGGACGTGTTCCGGCGCCGCGGCATGAACGTCATGGCCCGCTCCCGCGCCGCCTCCGCCAAGCGCGTAGGCGACCGCGTCGAGGTCACGCTCTCCGACGGCCGGGTCATCTCCGGTACGCACTGCCTGATGGCGGTCGGCGCCGTGCCCAACAGCGAGGGCCTCGGCCTGGAGGAAGCGGGCGTCAAGGTCAAGGAGTCGGGCCACATCTGGACCGACAAGGTCAGCCGCACCACCGCTCCCGGCGTGTACGCGGCCGGTGACGTGACCGGCGTCTTCGCCCTCGCGTCCGTCGCCGCGATGCAGGGCCGCATCGCGATGTACCACTTCCTGGGCGACGCGGTCACGCCGCTGAACCTCAAGACGGTCTCGTCCAACGTCTTCACCGACCCGGAGATCGCGACCGTCGGCTACACGCAGGCCGATGTCGACTCGGGCAAGATCGACGCCCGCGCCGTCAAGCTGCCGCTGCTGCGCAACCCCCGCGCGAAGATGCAGGGCATCCGGGACGGCTTCGTCAAGATCTTCTGTCGTCCGGGTACGGGCATCGTGGTCGGCGGAGTGGTCGTCGCGCCGCGCGCTTCGGAACTGATCCATCCCATCTCGATCGCGGTCGACAACAATCTGACGGTCGAGCAGATCGCGAACACGTTCACCGTGTACCCCTCGCTGTCGGGATCGATCGCCGAAGTGGCACGGCAGCTGCACACGCGGAAGATGGCCGAAGAGGGCTGACTTTCCCCAACGGGCCGCAGGTCACGGTGAGTTGCGGCCCATGCGGGGGGCATAGGCGTGCTGGATAGGCACCCCGCCCCGCCTATACCACTTCCACCGTTCTGGTGCGAACAGAATCTGTAAATCGGCGCAAACTGCTGAAAGCAGACGGTCGTTGGGGTTACTGTCAGTTTCGTGTTCGCTGCAGAACGTCGTCAATTGATCCTCGAAATGGTGCGAGCCAACGGAGCGGTTTCGCTCCGTGAGCTCGCCCGCGTCGTCCAGACCTCTGAAGTGACCGTACGGCGGGACGTGCGCGCACTGGAGGCAGAAGGACTCCTCGACCGCCGGCACGGCGGTGCGGTATTGCCGGGCGGATTCACGCGGGAATCCGGCTTTCCGCAGAAATCACATCTCGCGACCGCAGAGAAGACGGCCATCGCCGATCTCGCCGCGGGTCTCGTCGAAGAGGGCGAGGCCATCGTGGTGGGCGCGGGGACGACCACGCAGGAGCTGGCCCGCCGGCTCGCGCGTGTGCCGGGCCTGACCGTGGTCACCAACTCCCTCCTGGTGGCGCAGGCACTCGCCCACGCCAACCGGGTGGAGGTCGTCATGACCGGTGGCACGCTGCGGGGTTCCAACTATGCGCTGGTGGGCAGCGGTGCGGAGCAGTCCTTGCAGGGGCTGAGAGTGTCGCGTGCCTTCCTCTCCGGCAGTGGTCTGACCGCCGAGCGCGGGCTCTCCACGTCCAACATGCTGTCGGCGTCCGTGGACCGGGCGCTCGTGCAGGCCGCGTCCGAGGTCGTCGTGCTCGCGGATCACTCCAAGCTCGGTACGGACACCATGTTCCAGACCGTGCCGACCGATGTGATCACGCGTCTCGTGACGGACGAGCCGCCGGCGCACGACGACAGGGCCGCGACGGAGCTTCAGGCGCTCGCCGATCAGGGGGTGCAGGTCGCGGTCGCGGGGGCCGGTGCGGAGGACCCTTCCGGGGGCGGTGATTCCGTCCCGGCGCGTCAGTCGCGTCGGGATGTGCCTCTGCCGGGGCAGCGGCGTGGTCAGCTTCCGGGTGGTAACCATCCGTTGCGCTCGGCCCCGTTGGACACTCCACCGGAGCGGACGGCCAGGGTGGCCGATCTTCGCCGCCGCTAAAGGTTTCGCCCCGTCCGGCGTTGGGCTCCTGGGGCGCTGCCCCAGACCCCGCTGCTCAATCGCCGCAGGGGCTTAAAAGCCCAACCGGCGGTGGCCCGTCGGAGCGGCTGTGCCACTCAAGCCCCTGCGGCGATTGAGCAGCGGGGGTCCGGGGGCAGAGCCCCCGAGGCCGTAACGCCGGTGCCGGTCAACTGGTGATCCCGCGGAGAGTCAACCGCAGCAGGCGATCCGCCAAGCCCGGGTCCGACGGGGTCTCCTCCGCCGCGAGGGCGATCGCGTTCGTGAGCTGCAGGAGGTCCGCCATGGAGACGTCCTGCCGCACCGCCCCTGCCCGCTGCGCCCGCGAGAGCAACGCCTGCCCCGCCTCCCGCATCGGATCACTGCACCGGGCCAGTGCCGAACTCGCGTCCTGCGAGGCCGACATGAGGGCACGGGACAGCCCCCGGTACTCGCCGGCATGCGTGATGATCTCGCGCAGCCACGTCACGAGCGCCGTACAGGGCTGCGGAGCGTCGAGGAGCGCCCGGGAGCGGTCGAGCAGATCGCTCACCGCCTCCTCGAAGACGGCGCTCATCAGCGCATGCCGGTTCGGGAAGTGCCGGTACAGCGTGCCGATGCCGACCCCGGCCGCACGGGCCACCTCCTCCAGGGACGCCCCCGTGCCGTGCTCGGCGAACGCGATCCGGGCCTGCGCGAGCAGCCGCTCGTAATTGCGGCGCGCGTCCGCGCGCATGGGGCGGGAGCGGTCGTGCTCGGCTGTCGTCATCGGGCCTCCCTGGACGTGCGCGGGCCTGGTGCGCAGGACTTCAAGGATGCCCGATGCAGGGACCGGGGCGGTGCGGAGGGATCGCTACCGCAGTAGCGTCGACGCAGAGGGCGCATGTGCAGGGCGCCCCGGAGCGCGGCATGAGCATCAGTGACGCGGGCCGGCGAGACGTACGGCAGCTCGTCCGGGAACTCGAAGAGGCCGTGGACGTGGACGAGTTGCGCTCCCACGCGGTCCGCGGACTCGCCCGGCTCATCCCGGCCGACGCCGCCCAGTGGTACCACTTCGCCGACCACGACGGCGCCGTGCGGGCACTCGCGCTGCCCGCGGAGTCCTTCCACGCCGACCCCGCCGTCATCTACGATCACCCCATGGACCACCCGCTGACCGGGCCCATGCTCGTCTCCGGGACGAGCGGCGCCTGGCGGGTCAGTGACGTCGCCGCCGACCGCGACTGGCGGCGCACCCACTGCTTCAATCTCGACTTCCGCCCCTTCGGGATGCACCGCCACCTCGTCGCCAGCGCCCGGGACGAGGCGGGCGTCGCGGGCTACGCGCTGCTGCGCGGCGGCACCGACTTCACCGAGGAGCAGCGGGACCTGCTCGACTACGCCCAGCCCCACCTCGCGGCCGCCGAACGCCTGTTGGCCGAGCGGCAGCGGATGTACGCGCTCCTCGCCGCCGCGCTCGCCTCCACCGGGCGGCCGGGCCAGGGCGTCGCCGCCGTGACCGGGAACGGGGCGGTGCGGCCGCTCGACGCCGTCGCGGCGGAGCTGCTGCCGCGCCTGGACGGCGATCCGCGGATCGGCCTCGGGGCGCCGCCCGGCGCCTGCCGTGCCTTCCGGGCGCACGACATCGACGTACGGGCGGTGACGTGCGCCGTGCCCGACGTGCCGCGGCTCCTGCTGCTGCGGGACCTCGCACCGGGCCGCGCCGCCGCCCGCGCGCTCGGCCTGACCGAGCGCGAACACCGCACCCTGGAGCACATCGACGCAGGCCGCACCCCGGCCGAGGCGGCGCGTGCGATGGGGATCTCGCTGACGACCGTACGGGGATATGTGGCGGCCCTGCACCGCAAGTTGGACGCCGGACACACGGCGGCGCTGCTGCGCAAGGGACGCGAAGCCGGACTCCTGGGGGAGTGAGGCCGGCGGGCGCCCCTCAGAATTGACGGCTGGTCCGGCCGGGGGCCGCCCGCTTCACTGGGGGAATCCAGTGGCATCCACGGGCATCAGGGGGAACGCCATGACCGCCACACCGTCACCAGCACACATACCCGCCGCCGCACCCGGGGCCGCCGCCGATCGGATCCGGCCGCTGCGGGCCGTCACGGCCGCGGTCCTCGTCCTCGGGCCGCTGCTCTTCATCGTCGCCTCGCTCCTGTCCCCGTACGACATGACGGAGGACAAGACGAGGAACATCGTCGCCGACATCGCCGCGAACGAAGGGCAGGAGAAGGCCGCCGTCTGGGCGTGGCTGGCCCTGGGGATCGCGATGGCCGCCGCGGCCATCCTGGTCTCCGTGTACGTCATGGCGCGCTCGCCGAAGCTGGGGCTCGCCGGGCTGCTGCTGTTCGGCGGCGGCGCCACGGCCGCCAACCTGGCGCCCTCGTACGACTTCGTGACCCTCGCCGGCCTCGACAAGGGGGTCGACCAGATCACGATCGTGAAGGTCCTCGACGGCGGCGACAGCCTGGCCACGTCGGCGGTCGCCGGGATCTGGTTCATCGCCGGCATCGTCATCGGCGTCATCGTCCTCGGCATCGGTCTGCTGCGCAGCCACGCGGTGCCCGCGTGGGCGGCGTGGGTGCTGATGGTCTCGATGCCGCTGAACGTGCTGGGCTGGATCACGGGCGTCGCGGCGCTCGCGTACGCCGGGTTCGCGCTGCTGGCCGTCGCCTTCGCGGTGGTGGCCATGGACATCGCGCACCACGGCACCGGGTGGGTGCGCGGCGTCTGACCGAAGGCCGAACACCGAACGCAGAAGCGCCCGTTGAACCGGTCACCGGTCCAACGGGCGCTTCGTGTGCACGTGTCGGTGCGTCAGTCCTTGATCTCGCAGATCGGGGCGCCCGAGGTGAGGGAGGCGCCGATCTCGGCGGACAGGCCCTTGATGGTGCCCGACTTGTGGGCGTTCAGGGGCTGTTCCATCTTCATGGCCTCCAGGACGACGATCAGGTCGCCCTCCTTGACCTCCTGGCCCTCCTCGACCGCGATCTTGACGATCGTGCCCTGCATCGGGGAGGCGAGGGTGTCGCCGGAGACGGCGGATCCGGACTTCTTGGCGGCGCGCCGCTTGGGCTTGGCGCCGGCATTGAGGCCGGTGCGGGCCAGGGACATGCCCATCCCGGCGGGGAGGGAGACCTCGAGGCGCTTGCCGCCGACCTCGACGACGATGTTCTCGCGGCCCGCCTCGTCCTCCTCCTCACCGGGCGCCGGGGCGGCGAACGGCGGGATGTCGTTGACGAACTCGGTCTCGATCCAGCGCGTGAAGACCGTGAACGGGTCCTCGCTGCCGGTCAGTTCGGGAGCGAACGCCGGGTCGGTGACGACCTTGCGGTGGAAGGGGATGGCGGTCGCCATGCCCTCGACCTCGAACTCCGCCAGCGCGCGGGCGGCCCGCTGCAGGGCCTCCTTGCGGGTGCGGCCGGTGACGATCAGCTTGGCGAGCAGGGAGTCCCAGGCCGGGCCGATCACGCTGCCGGACTCGACGCCCGCGTCCAGACGGACACCCGGTCCTGCCGGGCCCTCGAACTTGGTGACGGTGCCGGGCGCGGGCAGGAAGCCGCGGCCCGGGTCCTCGCCGTTGATGCGGAACTCGAAGGAGTGGCCGCGCAGTTCGGGGTCGCCGTAGCCGAGCTCCTCGCCATCCGCGATGCGGAACATCTCCCGTACGAGGTCGATGCCGGCGACCTCTTCGGTGACCGGGTGCTCGACCTGGAGGCGGGTGTTGACCTCCAGGAAGGAGATCGTGCCGTCCGCGCCGACGAGGAACTCGACGGTGCCCGCGCCGACGTAGCCGGCCTCCTTGAGGATCGCCTTCGACGAGCTGTACAGCTGCTCCAGCTGCGCCTCGCTCAAAAACGGCGCCGGGGCCTCCTCGACGAGCTTTTGGTGGCGGCGCTGCAGCGAGCAGTCACGGGTGGAGACGACGACCACGTTGCCGTGGCTGTCGGCCAGGCACTGCGTCTCGACGTGGCGCGGCTTGTCCAGGTAGCGCTCCACGAAGCACTCGCCGCGGCCGAAGGCGGCGACGGCCTCGCGCACCGCGGAGTCGTACAGCTCGGGCACCTCTTCGAGGGTGCGGGCGACCTTCAGGCCGCGACCGCCGCCACCGAAGGCGGCCTTGATCGCGATCGGCAGGCCGTGCTCCTGGGCGAACGCGACGACCTCGTCGGAGCCCGAGACCGGGTCCGGGGTGCCCGCGACGAGCGGGGCGCCCGCGCGCTGCGCGATGTGGCGGGCGGCGACCTTGTCGCCGAGGTCGCGGATGGCGTGCGGGGGCGGGCCGATCCAGATCAGCCCGGCGTCCAGGACGGCCTGGGCGAACTCGGCGTTCTCCGACAGGAATCCGTAGCCGGGGTGGATGGCGTCCGCGCCGGAGTCCTTCGCCGCCTGGAGCACCTTGGCGATGTCCAGGTAGCTGGTGGCCGGGGTGTCCCCGCCAAGGGCGAAGGCCTCGTCGGCCGCACGGACGTGCAGAGCGTCCCGGTCCGGCTCGGCGTAGACGGCAACGCTCGCGATCCCCGTGTCCCGGCACGCCCGGGCCACGCGGACAGCGATTTCGCCACGGTTGGCGATGAGCACCTTGCGCACGATGGCTCCCTCCTTGCTGTGTCTTCCCGGGGGCATCCCCCGGACCCCCGGCCGTGGTCGCCCGAGCCGGGGCGGTCGGCGGGTCACCGTGAAGCTTGACTCACTGAAACAAGCTGAGTTTAGGGACTGCCGACACGGACCCACGAGCCGTCCCCGGGCGTGAGCTTGCCCACACGGAGTGTCACCCGGGGTCACGCGGTCCGTGAAATCCCTTGTCGCGCCTGGATACGCGCGATCCTTCACCGCAACCCTAGCCCGCCTCTGTGGCCAAGGTCTCTGTGAGACCGTGCTGCGGCCCGTGGGCATTCTTTGTGGAGTCCCTACGAATGGCCCAATGATTCTTTGCCCTCTGCAGAACCCTTGTACGGAGGTTTACCCGTTAGTAGCGTTCGGGATGTCTTGGCCGTACTAGCGGTAACAGTCAGCGGAAGTGGGTGGGACCGGTGGCACGCAGGCCGGTGGCGTGGGTGGCGGCGATCGTGTTGTTCGCGGAGGCGCTCGGGATTGTCCTTCTGAACTGGTTCCTCGGCCTGGTGGTCGACAACCAGGACATGTCCCTGGCCGGTCTCGACCCGCAGGCGATGTCGGTGGGCGCGTGGATCGCGGGCGGCCTGTTCGGGCTCTACCTGGTGGTGTGCGGGATCGTGCTCGTACGCACCGCGATCGTCGACCGGGCGCCGGGCACGGTCGGGCGGATCCTGCTGATCAGCGCGGCCGTCGTGCACGGACTGCTCGGCGCGTTCTCGATCGGCCTGGTGGGCTGGTCCAGCTTCGTGTTCATGATGATCGTGCTCGCCCTGCTCGTGCTGACGCTGGTGGCGTACGACCGGCACGAACAGGGGGAGCGGCGCGCGGAGGGGGACGCCCCCGCGCAGAACGGCCCGACTACTCCGCCGGCGCCCACAACTCCGTGATGCCGATGCCCAGTTCGGCGAGGAGGCGGCGGACCAGGGGCAGCGAGAGCCCGATCACGTTGCCGTGGTCGCCCTCGATGCCGTCGATGAACGGGGCCGAGCGGCCGTCCAGGGTGAACGCGCCCGCTACGTAAAGGGGTTCGCCCGTCGCCACGTACGCGGCGATCTCCTCGTCGCTCGGCTCGCCGAACCGGACGACGGTGGAGGCGGTGCCGGAGCTGTACCGGCCGCTCGCCGTGTCGTAGACGCAGTGGCCGGTCTGGAGCGTGCCCACGCGGCCGCGCATCGACTTCCAGCGGGCCGTGGCCTCCTCGGCGTCGGCCGGCTTGCCGAGCGCCTCGCCGTCGAGGTCGAGCACGGAGTCGCAGCCGATGACGACGGCGCCGCCCGCCTCGGGCCGCGCCGCGACCACGGAGGCCTTGGCCTCAGCGAGGGCGAGGGCGAGTTCGGCGGGCGTCGGGGCCGTCACGGCGTCCTCGTCGACCCCGCTGACGATCACCTCGGGGGCGAACCCGGCCTGCCGCAGCAGGCCGAGGCGGGCGGGGGACTGGGAGGCCAGGATCAGTCGGCGTGGAGCAGTCATGCGACTCAGGTTATCCAGGGTGGCGCGGTGCAATCCCCGGCTGCCCGCCCTACCCGGTCCCCAGCATCAGGAACATGACGACCATGGCCAGCGCCAGCAGAAGGCCCGCGCGCCGCAGCATCGCCTGCGTTTCGCGGAGCTCCTCTGGGGGCTCGTCATCGGGGTCGGACCACAGCACATACAGCATGGTGCTGCTCGCGCGAGCGGGGCGCCTGAGTACGCGTACTCAGGCGCCCCGCTACGAAAGGACTAATTCACGTGGGCTCGTGGGTGAACGTGGACTACGCGGGCCAGTACGTCCGGGACCAGCTCGACGCCCCCGGGGCCGGCAGCCGGTGCCGGGCGATGCGGGACGGGTCGGACCACGCGTCCCGGTCCGCCGTCGCGGCCGGGGCGTCCGGGACCGCCGCGGCGCGCGCCTGGACCACCGCCAGTGCGGCGGCCAGCTCCTCGGGGGTCGGATTGCCCCGTACGACCTTGATCATCATGATCCGGCTCCTAGAGGGGGATGTTGCCGTGCTTCTTCGGGGGCAGTGATTCCCGCTTCGTACGCAGCTGACGCAGTCCGCGTACGACGTGCGAGCGGGTGTCGGAGGGCATGACCACCGCGTCGATGTAGCCGCGCTCGGCCGCCGTGTACGGGTTGAGGAGGGTGTCCTCGTAGTCCTGGATGAGGCGGGCGCGGGTCTCCTCGACGTTCCCGGCGGCCTCGGCCGCGGCGATCGTCTTGCGGTGCAGGATGTTGACCGCGCCCTGCGCGCCCATGACGGCGATCTGCGCGGTGGGCCAGGCCAGGTTGAGGTCGGCGCCCAGGTGCTTGGAGCCCATGACGTCGTAGGCGCCGCCGAAGGCCTTGCGCGTGATGATCGTGATGAGCGGGACGGTGGCCTCGGCGTACGCGTAGATCAGCTTGGCGCCGCGCCGGATGATGCCTTCGTGCTCCTGCTCGACACCCGGCAGGAAGCCCGGCACGTCGACGAAGGTCAGCACCGGCACATTGAAGGCGTCACACGTGCGGACGAACCGCGCGGCCTTCTCGCTCGCGTGGATGTCGAGGCAGCCGGCGAACTGCATCGGCTGGTTGGCGACGATGCCGACCGGGCTGCCCTCGACACGGCCGAAGCCGGTGATGATGTTCGGCGCGAACAGCGACTGGGTCTCGAAGAAGTCGGCGTCGTCCAGGACGTGTTCGATCACCGTGCGCATGTCGTACGGCTGGTTCGCGCTGTCCGGGATGAGGGTGTCGAGCTCGCGGTCCTCGTCGGTGAGCTCGAGGTCGGCCTCCTCGGGGAAGGAGGGCGGCTCGCTCAGGTTGTTCGACGGCAGGTAGGACAGCAGCGACTTGACGTACTCGATCGCGTCCTTCTCGTCGCCCGCCATGTGGTGCGCGACACCGGAACGGCTGTTGTGGGCGCGGGCGCCGCCGAGCTCCTCGAAGCCGACGTCCTCACCGGTGACCGTCTTGATGACGTCGGGGCCGGTGATGAACATGTGGCTGGTCTGGTCGACCATGACCGTGAAGTCGGTGATCGCGGGCGAGTAGACCGCGCCGCCCGCGCACGGGCCGACCACGAGCGAGATCTGCGGGATGACACCGGAGGCGTGCGTGTTGCGGCGGAAGATCTCGCCGTACATCCCGAGGGCCATGACGCCCTCCTGGATGCGGGCGCCGCCGGAGTCGTTGATGCCGATGACCGGGCAGCCGGTCTTCAGCGCGAAGTCCATCACCTTCATGATCTTCTGCCCGAAGACCTCGCCAAGGGCTCCGCCGAAGACCGTGAAGTCCTGCGAGAACACAGCGACGGGACGGCCGTCGACCGTGCCGTAACCGGTCACGACACCGTCGCCGTACGGCTTGTTGGCGTCCAGGCCGAAGTCCGTCGAGCGGTGGCGGGCGAACTCGTCCAGCTCCACGAAGGAGTCCTCGTCGAGCAGCAGCTCGATGCGCTCACGCGCGGTCAACTTGCCCTTGGCGTGCTGCTTTTCGACCGCGCGGGCGGAACCCGCGTGGGTCGCCTCATCGATCCGGCGCCGCAGATCCTCGATCTTGCCTGCGGTCGTGTGGATGTCGGTCTGCGCTGTCGGCTGTTCCAACTCGGACATCGGGATGCGGCTCCCTGCCTGCTTCGACGCTGCTCACGGGGACGGTTCGGGGAAGGTTCGCGTTTGGTTCGCGGGACGGTTCAAAAAAGGGGAGTGGGGCTACTGATCCGTAGCGTAGTGGCCTGAATACCGTTCAGCAGTGCGGTCTTTGCCACACCTAGGCTGGGTTGCATGACGCCGCGAGATGGTTCAGACGTACCCGCCAACCCCTGGTCCGACCTGGACAGGCCGCCCCTGGCCGAGGCCGGCCTCCGCCGGTCCCTGGTACGGGAAGGGGGACTGTGGTCGTCCGTGGAGGTGGTGCCCCGCACGGGGTCGACCAACACGGATCTGGTGCGGCGGGCCTCGGAGGGACCCGTCGCCGAGGGCACCGTGCTCGTCGCCGAGGAGCAGAGCGCGGCGCGCGGGCGGCTCGACCGGAGCTGGTCGGCGCCGCCGCGCTCGGGCCTCTTCTTCTCCGTGCTGCTCAAGCCGGGGGAGCACGAGGTGCCGGTGGCGCGCTGGGGCTGGCTGCCGCTGCTCACCGGGGTCGCGGTGGCCACGGCGCTCTCCTCGGTGGCCGGCGTCGACACCGCCCTGAAGTGGCCGAACGACGTGCTTCTCACGGTCGACGGCGAGGAGCGCAAGGCGGGTGGCATTTTGCTGGAGCGGGCGGGTTCGGACGGCGTCGTGATCGGCGTCGGCCTGAACGTGTCGCTGCGGGCCGACGAGTTGCCCGTCCCGACGGCGGGGTCGCTGGCGCTGGCCGGGGCGAAGGTCTCCGACCGGGAGCCGGTGCTGCGGGCCGTCCTGCGGTCGCTGGAGCGGTGGTACGTGGAGTGGTGTGCGGCGGAGGGGGACCCGGGTCTCTCCCGGTTGCAGGAGTCGTATGCGGCGGGCTGCGCGACGCTTGGGCGTGAGGTGCGGGCGATTCTTCCCGGTGACCGTGAGCTGGTCGGCGAGGCGGTCGCCGTGGACGGGGACGGGCGGCTTGTCATTCGCTCGGCGGATGGCTCCCGGGAGGCGGTCGGAGCGGGCGACATCGTGCATCTGCGGCCTGCGTAGGTGCGTCATCGGCGGGCGGGGTGCGCTCGTCGCCGGGTGACGGCCACCCGTGGCTGGGCGCGCAGTTCCCCGCGCCCCTGAGATGCGCACTTCGTGCGACATCCCCGGGGCGCCCCATGGAGCGGCGGCGAAGCCGCACGCGTAAGGGGCGCGGGGAACTGCGCGCCCAGCCACGGATGACCCACACTCGCGCCGGGGTAAAGCACGGCTCCCCGGGGAACGCCACCCGGAAGCGAACGGAGTGACGTGGGGCACAGGGGCTGCCGTAGAGTTGAGCGCGGTCGATACCTGACCGCGGCAGATCGGAAGGGCAGCAGGCGTGACCGTCGACGACTCGGGCTCCGGCACGGGCTCTCCCACCGACCCCGAGAAGCCGGAAGGTGCGGAACCGGAAGAGGCAGAGGCCGAGGACCCCCTCGCTCTGCGGCTCGAAGGGCTCATCCTCGGGGCGGAGCGCAGATACACCCCGTTCCAGGCGGCGCGCAGCGCGGGCGTCTCCATGGAGCTGGCCTCCCGGTTCTGGCGGGCCATGGGGTTCGCCGACATCGGGCAGGCCAAGGCGCTGACGGAGGCCGATGTCCTCGCGCTGCGGCGGCTCGCCGGTCTCGTCGAGGCCGGACTGCTCAGTGAGGCCATGGCCGTGCAGGTCGCCCGGTCCACGGGACAGACCACGGCGCGGCTCGCCGAATGGCAGATCGACTCGTTCCTGGAGGGCCTCACCGAGCCTCCGGAACCCGGCATGACCCGCACCGAGGTCACGTATCCGCTGATGGAGCTGCTCCTGCCGGAGCTGGAGGAGTTCCTCGTCTACGTGTGGCGGCGCCAGCTCGCCGCGGCCACCGGCCGCGTCGTACAGGCCGGTGACGACGAGGAGATGGTCGACCGGCGGCTCGCCGTCGGCTTCGCCGACCTCGTCGGGTTCACGCGGCTGACGCGACGTATGGAGGAAGAGGAGCTCGGCGAGCTCGTCGAGGCCTTCGAGACCACCGCCGCTGACCTCGTCGCGGCGCACGGCGGCCGGCTCGTCAAGACCCTCGGCGACGAGGTCCTGTACGCGGCCGACGACGCGGGCATCGCGGCGGAGATCGCGCTGCGCCTGATCGAGACGATGAGCAACGACGAGACGATGCCGGAGCTGCGCGTCGGCATCGCGTTCGGCACGGTCACCACGCGGATGGGCGATGTCTTCGGCTCGACCGTGAACCTCGCGAGCCGCCTCACGTCGATAGCGCCACGGGACAACGTGCTGGTGGACGGCGCCTTCGCCCAGGAACTGATCAGGATCGAGGAGGCGCCCACCTCCGAGGCGGAGGCCGCCGCCGAGGCGCAGAAGGCGAAGGAGGACGGCGAGGAGCCGCCCACCTACCGGTTCGCGTTGCAGCCCATGTGGCAGCGGCCCGTGCGCGGCCTCGGCGTCGTGGAGCCCTGGACGCTGACCAGGCGCACCTGACAACCTTGGCGGTTAACTGGCGTTAACCGAAAGGGCGTGTCATGAGTGACGAGCGGCGGTTCGGGGAGTTCGTGGCGGTGCGCCGCCATGAGGGCGGGACGGTCGCCGAGCTGGTGCTCGACCGGCCGAAGGCCATGAACGCCGTGTCGAGCGACATGGCCCGCTCGATCACCGGCGCCTGCGAGGCGCTGGCCGGCGACCGGGACGTCCGGGTCGTCGTCCTCACCTCCAGCGCCGAGCGCGCCTTCTGCGTCGGCGCCGACCTCAAGGAGCGGAACTCGTTCTCCGACGCGGATCTGCTGCGTCAGCGGCCCGTGACCCGCGCCGCGTACACGGGCGTCCTGGAGCTGCCGATGCCGACGATCGCGGCCGTGCACGGCTTCGCGCTCGGCGGCGGCTTCGAGCTGGCGCTCGCCTGCGATCTGATCGTGGCCGACGGGACGGCCGTCGTGGGCCTGCCCGAGGTGTCCGTCGGCGTGATCCCCGGCGGTGGCGGTACGCAGCTGCTTCCGCGCCGCGTCGGGGCCGCGCGGGCCGCCGAGCTGATCTTCACGGCGCGCCGGGTGAAGGCGCCGGAGGCGGCGGAGCTCGGGCTCGTGGATCAGGTCGTGGAGGCGGGCGCGGACCGCGAGGAGGCGCTCGCGCTTGGCGCGCGGATCGCCCTCAACTCGCCGGTCGGCCTGCGCGCGTCGAAGAAGGCGCTGCGCCTCGGGCACGGCCTCGACATGCGGGCGGGTCTCGAAGTGGAGGACGCGGCGTGGCGGTCCGTGGCGTTCTCCGGGGACCGGGCCGAGGGAGTGGCGGCGTTCAACGAGAAGCGCAGCCCGCAGTGGCCCGGCGAGTGACGGGGGCCGGTCGCGGCGCCGAGCCGGATCGTCACGTTCGGTAACTTTTCTCTGGTCGGAAGCCCCGGATTGGCGCACCGAATTCACCGAAATGTCGGAAAACTCCTTACTCTGGAGTGATGGGTGAGGACGTTCGGCTACGCGCCGTGGTGACGCTCGCGCAGGGCATGGCCGCTGCGCGCAGCCCGCGCGACTCCTGGCGCGCGGCCGCGCTCGGCGCCTGCCGCGCGCTGTCCGGGAGCTTCGCCGCGCTCTCCATGTGGGAGCGCGAGCGCGGCCGGCTGCGGGTGCTCGTCAATGTGGGGGAGCTGGCCGAGGGAGAGGAGGAGTTCCCCGACGGCGAGGGCTACCCGGTGCACCAGTTCCCCGAGATCACCGAGTTCCTGCACGAACGCTGGGCCAAGGGCGGCGAGCCGGACGCCTGGGTCGAGACGGCCGAGGGTCCCGTGGACCGGGCCGGCTACTGCCACCAGCGGGTCGCCGCGCTGCGCCGACGGGGCCGCGGCTGCTGCGTCGTCGCGCCGATCGTGCTGCACGGGCGGGCGTGGGGCGAGCTGTATGTGGCGCGGCCGACCGGGGCCGAGGTGTTCGACCGCTTCGACGCGGACTTCGCCACGGTCCTCGCGGCGGTCGTCGCGGCCGGCATCGCGCAGACCGAACGCCTGGAGGAGGCGCGCCGGCTCGCCTTCACCGACGCGCTGACCGGCCTCGCCAACCGGCGCGCGGTCGACATACGCCTCGACGAGGCCGTGGAGCGGCACCGGGCCGACGGCTCCGTGGTCAGCCTCGTCGTCTGCGACCTCAACGGCTTGAAGCGGGTCAACGACACCTACGGGCACGCGGCGGGCGACCGGCTCCTCGAACGGTTCGGCTCGGTGCTCTCGCTGTGCGGGGCGATGCTGCCGGGAGCGCTCGCGGCGCGGCTCGGCGGCGACGAGTTCTCGCTGGTGGCCGTGGGGCCCTCGGCCGACGAGGTGGTCCGGGTGGGCGACGAGATCTGCTCCCGGGCCGCCGAGTTGGACCACGGTGACGGCGTCGCGTGCGGCATCGCGTCGACCGGGGACCCGATCGGCGAAGTGCACAACGCGCGCCGCCTGTTCCGCCTCGCGGACGCGGCCCAGTACAAGGCGAAGGCGCTGCGCGCGGCGAAGCCCGTGGTGGCCGGCCGTGACGGCGGCCTCGACGACCCGGTCGTCCGCCTCGCGGACTCCCCGCCACCGGCCGCGGGCGAGGGCGAGCGCCGCCGCATCAGAGGCCTGGAACCCGGCACCGACCGCCGACACCCGAACTGACGCGCACCCCGGGCCAGTTGCCCCCTGGCTCTCCTACGCCTCGTACGCCCTGCCCCTGCGCACCGAGTACGTCACGAAGCCGACGCCCAGGCCGAGGAAGGCCGAACCGCCGATGACGTACGGCGTCGTGTCCACCTGCCCCGTGTCGGCCAGGCGGAGTTGACGGTCCGACTGCTCGGTGACCGCCGTGGCGGTCCGCTGCTGGTCGGCATGGGTGGTGATGTGCTCCGGGTTCGCCGTCGCTGTGGGAACGAACCACAGCGCGCCGAGGAGCGCCGCGGCGGCGGTGGCGGTGAACAGTGATCGACGTGCGGCAGACACGGAAGCGATCCCCCTTGTGGCGCTGGCGAATTGGCCGTGTGGGCTCATGTTAGTGACAGGCGCGGGTCACAGGAAAGTCACGAGGCGAATGGGTCGTACGCTCCGGCCATGAGCACTGATGACACGTCACGTTTTGTTCGCCTCAAGGTGGAATTGGTCCTGGAGGTCGCCGACGCGGAGGCGCTGACCGGGGCCGCGCTGCAGCGCGTCGCGGAGGACGAGGAGACCGGGCCCGAGGAGCGCGCGCAGGCGGTGAGCGCCGTCGAGGAGGACGAGGCGGAGGCGGTCGCGTACCTCGTGGATCCGTTCGATCTGGTCGCCGATGTGCCGGGGGCCGAGCTGGTGCAGGCCTCCTGGTCCAGCGAGCAGGTCGACTACGACCCCGACTCGCCGGATTGGGACCTCGGCGAGGATGATGATGAGGAGGGGGACGCGGAAGACGGCGTGTAGCGGTCCTTGAAACGGGAACCCTGGGCGGCAACCGCTGCCCGGGGTTTTGTCGTCCCTGGTGAGGGGCCCGACGTGGCCTTGCCCACACCGGCGGTTCTTCGGGAACGGGACGAACCGGTCACGGCGTTCACTGGGTACGAGGGGACTGTTGTGTCCTCTTGGGCCCGCTGTCGGCCGGGCTCGGGGCGGTCGACAGCAGGGGAATTCGGCGAAGTCGGGAAGTTCGGCGACTATGGAGAAGCGTGTGATAACGGACGGTAAGCGGCGCAAGGGTCTGATGGCCGCGTCCGCTCTGCTCGGCGGTGTGCTCGTGCTGACGGCCTGTGGTGGCGGCGACGACGGCGGCTCCGGCAGCAAGAAGGAATCGCAGGCGCAGGCCGACGAGGCCGCGGCGAAGAAGACCTCCGAGGCCGACATCAAGATCGCGCCGAAGGACGGCTCCGACAACGCGAGCATCAACAGTGCCGCGAAGGTCACCGTGAGCAAGGGCAAGCTCACCGACGTCAGCATGACCACGGCCGACGGCACGAAGGTCGACGGTCAGATCGCCGCGGACAAGAAGAGCTGGAAGCCCACGAACCAGCTCGAGCGCGCGACGACGTACAAGATCGCCGCCGAGGCGAAGGACTCCGACGGCCGCGCGGCCCACGAGAACTCGCAGTTCACGACGGTTTCCCCGGCCAACAGCTTCATCGGTAACTTCACGCCGGAGGACGGCTCGACCGTCGGCGTCGGCATGCCCGTGTCGATCAACTTCGACAAGGCGATCAGCAACAAGGCCGATGTGCAGGACGGCATCACGGTGACGTCCAGCAGCGGTCAGGAGGTCGTCGGCCACTGGTTCAACGACACCCGGCTCGACTTCCGCCCCGAGGACTACTGGAAGGGCGGCTCCACGGTCACCCTGAAGCTGAACCTGGACGGGGTCGAGGGTGCGGACGGCGTGACCGGCGTGCAGCAGAAGACGGTCTCGTTCAAGGTCGGCCGCAACCAGGTGTCCACGGTCGACGCGAAGACCAAGATGATGACGGTCACGCGGGACGGGAAGACCGTCAAGACCATCCCGATCTCCGCGGGCTCCCCCGAGAACAAGACGTACGAGGGCCAGATGGTGATCTCCGAGAAGTTCAAGGAGACCCGGATGGACGGTGCGACGGTCGGCTTCAAGGACGGCGACGGCAAGGGCGAGTACGACATCAAGGACGTGCCGCACGCGATGCGTCTGTCGAGCTCCGGCACGTTCATCCACGGCAACTACTGGGGCGCCAAGTCGATCTTCGGTGGCGCGAACACCAGCCACGGCTGCGTCGGTCTGCAGGACGCCAAGGGCGCCAATGACAACAGCACGCCGGGCGCCTGGTTCTACAACAACTCGATGCTCGGCGACGTCGTCGTCGTGAAGAACACCGGCGACAAGACGATCCAGCCGGACAACGGGCTCAACGGCTGGAACATGGACTGGGCGCAGTGGAAGGCCGGTTCCGCCGAGTAACGGACGGGACATACCCCGGCGGGGGTCTCATGCCGTTCTCATGACGGCCTCACGCAACCCTTACAACACCGCCATACCGTTTCGCCGCAGCGGGAGCCGGAGCGTCATCGAACGCTCCGGCTTCCGCTGATTCCTTATCAAACGCCCCCTATTCGTGGGCCGTCATCGGCGAGGCTTCGATGTTCTTCACCTATCTTCGGCGTGAGCTGCGCCGCCGCAGAAAAGCGGCGCTCGTCGTCGCCTCCGGGCTCGCGCTCGGGATCGCGCTCGTCATCGTGGTCGGCTCGGTGTCCTCCGGGATGACCCAGGCGCAGGGGAAGGTCCTCCAGTCGCTCTACGGCCTGGGCACGGACATGACCGTCACCAAGGCGGCGAGCGCGCCGAAGGCGGGCGACGACACGGGCCGCCCGAAGTTCAACTTCGACGCCAAGGACAGCGACTCCGGTGACAAGGAGCAGTCCAGTGACCGGGTGATGGTGCAGGGCTTCCAGACCCTCGCCGACTCCACGGTCTCGAAGGTCGCCGACCAGAAGGGCGTCGCCGACACGGTCGGGGGGCTCAGCCTTCAGGTGATGAAGGTCAGCGGGCAGTTCACGCGCGGCCAGTTCAAGCAGGACCAGAGCAGCGGCGGCGGTGCGCAGGGCGGCCCCGGCGGCGGTGAGGGCGGCCAGCCGCAGGGCCGCGTGCAGGGCGGCGGCGCCAACTTCGACGTCAACTCCTTCTCCGTCTACGGCACCGACGTCACCCAGCAGAAGCTCGGCCCGCTGACCTCCTCGAAGATCACCAAGGGGCGGGGCTTCAAGATCTCCGAGTCGAACGCGAAGGTCGCCGTCGTCGACTCCTCGTACGCGAAGGAGAAGAAGCTCGCCGTCGGCGACAAGGTCACGGTCAAGGGCGCGAAGTACCAGGTCGTCGGCGTCGCGACCGCCGACAGCGGGGATGCCGCCGCCAATGTCTACGTGCCGCTGAAGCAGGCCCAGACGCTCGCGGACGCCAAGTCCAAGGTGACGACGGTCTACGTCAAGGCCACCGACTCGCAGCAGATCGACGCCGTGAAGACGGCCATCCAGAAGAACATCGACGGCACGACCGTCACCACGTCCGCCGATCTCGCGGACACCGTCTCGGGCTCCCTGTCGACCGCCTCGAACCTCGCGTCGAACGTCGGCAAGTGGCTGTCGATCGCGGTGCTCGTCGCCGCCTTCCTGGTGGCGGGGCTGCTCACGTCCTCGGCCGTGTCCCGGCGGGTCCGGGAGTTCGGCACGCTCAAGGCGCTCGGCTGGACCTCGGGCCGGGTGACGCGGCAGGTCGTCGGTGAGGCGGTCGTCAACGGGCTGATCGGCGGCGTCCTCGGCATCGCCGTCGGGCTCGCGGGCGCGTACGCCGTGACCGCGATCAGCCCCACCCTGTCCGCGCAGCTCGGCGGCTCCGGCGCTGGCGGCGGTGGCGGCATGGGCGGCGGCCCCGGTGGCGCGGGCTTCGGCGGCGGTGGCGGCGGAATGATGCGCCAGGCGGCAGGGGGAGGGGCGAAGACCCTCGACATCGCGCTCAGCGCGCCCGTCTCCGCCACCACCATCGCCCTCGCGGTCGGCCTCGCCGTCGCGGGCGGCCTCATCGCCGGCGCCTTCGGCGGCTGGCGGGCCTCGCGGCTGCGCCCCGCGGACGCGCTGCGCCGCGTCGAGTAACACCACCGGTAACGCCAATCACCTTACGTAACACAGGAGTTGCACCATGTATCAGCTCACCGGCGTGACCAAGCAGTACCGGCGCGGCAAGGACACCGTCGACGCGCTGGCGGGCGTCGATCTGGCCATCGGCGAAGGCGACCGGCTCGTCATCCAGGGCCCCACGGGCGGCGGCAAGTCGACCCTGCTCCAGATGCTCGGCGGGCTCGACCGGCCCACGGCGGGCAGTGTCGTGCTCGACGGGGTCGACCTGGCGACGCTGCCGGAGGCCCGGCTCACCAAGGTCCGTGCCGAGTCCATCGGCTTCGTCTTCCAGTCCTTCAACCTCGTCCCGACGCTCAGCGCGCTGGAGAACGTCGAGACGGCCCTCGTGCCGCTCGGCCTGAAGAGCGCCGAGCGGCGGGAGCGGGCCGCGGACGCGCTGCGGTCCGTGGGGCTCGGCGAGCGGCTGCGGCATCTGCCCGCGGAGCTGTCCGGCGGTCAGCAGCAGCGCGTCGCCATCGCGCGGGCGCTGGTGAAGAACCCGAAGGTGCTGCTCGCCGACGAGCCCACGGGCAACCTCGACGAGTCGATGCGCGACGAGATCATGGACGTACTGGAGGAGCGCTGGAAGGAGCACGGCCTGACGTTCGTGATGGTCACCCACGACTCGGCGATCGCGCGGAAGGCGCCCCGCCTCGCGACGATCAGCAGAGGGCGGATCACGGTCACGGAGAACGCCTCGGCGGCCTGACGCGGACCTGACCCGGACACCGGCCCGGACACCTCACAGGTGTCGTCGAAGTGAACACGTTTTGAGCAAAGGGTTGTGCTCGAATCGGAAGGTGTGCCGTTTGTCACGTGCCACACCAGTCCCAGATGTTTCCCAATGCCCCAATTCCCGGATGGTCACATCAATACACTCGCCTCCCATGTGTGAGTGGAACGTGGAGAACGGGCACCGAATGTGGGCGCTTCGTCGGGACCGGGACCGGGACCGGTCGGGCGGCGACGCCGGCGCCGTCGCCTGATGGGGGCACGGCACAAACAAGCAAGGGACCCGCGGGCGCACTGGCTGCTGCTCGCCCTCACCCTGCCGGTGCTGCTCGGCGCCCTCCTCTTCCAGGGCTGGACCCAGAACGAGGTGGACGGCGCCAGGACGAAGCCTGCCTGCACGCGGCCCGTGCCCGAGTCGGCCTCCGGCGCGGGCCCGGTGCTGTCCCTCGACGGCGGCCGGGTGCACAGCGCCTCGATGCGGCCCGGCACCGTCGCGCTCACCTATGACGGCGGCCCCTTCCCGAAGGCGACGCCGAAGCTGCTCGCGCTGCTCAAGAAGCATCACGCGCACGCCACGTTCTTCCTCAACGGCTCCAAGGCCGCTCAGTACCCGAAGCTGGTCGAGCGGATCAGGGCCGACGGGCACGACATCGGCTCCAACACCTACACGGGCGCCGACCTGGGCAGCTCGTCCAAGGTGCGCAGCAAGCTCGAGCTGGGTCTTACCCAGAGCGCGTTCGCGGGCAGCGGCGGCTTCCACACCACACTCCTGCGGATGCCGATGACGACCACCGTCGCCACGATGTGCGGCGGCGAGTGGCCCGCCGCGCAGGCGGCGTCCGCCGACGGCTACACGCTGGTCGCGGCCGACCACTCCGGGCAGCGGGTCCGGGACGGTCTGGTGCGCCAGCTCAGCCAGACCTCGCTCGGCTACCGCGAGACGCAGAAGCTGCTGGCGAATCCGCAGGCCAAGAACTTCGCCACCATCACGGAGGGCGCGCAGACCGACCAGCGGGCGACGGCGGACGTGGCCGCGCCCGTGCGCTGGCTCGGGCAGGGCCTGATCTGGTTCCAGACCCTCGGCCGCAGCTTCGTCTCGGCCATCTCGTGGGTGCTCCTCGCGGCCGCGGGCCTCGGCGTGCTGCGCCTGTTCGTGCTCGTACTGTTCGCCCGCGCGCACGTCAGACGCCTTGAGCGGTTCCGCCCGGGCTCGCCCTGGCTGCGCGAGATCCGCGATCCGGTGACCGTGCTCGTACCCGCGTACAACGAGGAGGCGGGCATCGGCGCGACGCTGCGCTCGCTGCTCGCGTCGACCCACCAGCCGATGCAGATCATCGTCATCGACGACGGGTCGAGCGACCGCACGGTGCAGATCGCGTCCGAGTACGCGGCCCGCGACTCACGCGTGCAGGTGCTGTGCCAGCCCAACTCGGGCAAGGCCGCGGCCCTCAACCACGGCCTGAAGTACACCCGTTGCCCGTACGTCGTGATGATCGACTCGGACACCGTCTTCGAGGCCGACGCGATCCAGCGTCTGATCCAGCCGCTGGCCCACCCGGCCGTCGGCGCGGTCAGCGGCAACACCAAGGTCGGCAACCGCAAGCGCCTGCTTGGCCGTTGGCAGCACCTGGAGTACGTCTTCGGGTTCAACCTGGACCGCCGGATGTTCGAGGTCCTGGAGTGCATGACGACCGTGCCCGGCGCGATCGGCGCCTTCCGGCTCGACGCGCTGATGGGCGTCGGCGGCCTGAGCGAGGACACCCTCGCCGAGGACACCGACCTCACGATGGCGCTGTGGCGGGCCGGCTGGCGGGTCGTGTACGAGGAGACGGCCGTCGCGTGGACCGAAGTCCCCACCTCCCTGCGGCAGTTGTGGCGTCAGCGCTACCGCTGGTGCTACGGCACCTTGCAGGCGATGTGGAAGCACCGGGGCGCGGTCCTGGAGGTCGGGCCCGCGGGCCGCTTCGGGCGGCGCGGCCTCTCCTACCTGTTCCTCTTCCAGGTCGTGCTGCCGCTCCTCGCCCCGATGATCGACGTCTTCATGTTCTACAGCGCCGTGTTCGCCGGTGACACGACCACGTCCGTGGTGGCCTGGGTGGGCTTTCTCGCCCTCCAGATGGTCGTCGCGGCGTACGCTCTGAAGCTCGACGGAGAGCGCAGGCGCACGCTCTGGTCACTGCCCTTCCAGCTGTTCGTGTACCGGCAGTTGATGTACCTCGTGGTCATCCAGTCCGTGGTGGCCTTCGTGGGCGGCAGCCGGTTGAAGTGGCAGCGCATGCACCGTTCCGGAACGGCCGCCGCGGCGGCCCAGCACATCGTCAGGCCGGCCGAAGAGCCGGACCTGCCGGTCGCGAGGTGACGACCCTGAACCCCAGCGCATACACCCCGACGCCCTACCCGTACGGCGAGTACGAGGCGGGGCAGCATCCGTACGACGGGCAGCAGCGTCCGTACGACGTGGAGCAGAACCCGTACGAGGTGGAGCAGTACGGGCACGGGCAGGGGTACGAGTACGCCCCCGAGCCCCACTCGTACGAGGTCGAGCACCACCCGTTCGACCCGGTGCCGGCCAACAGGCCCGGTGGGCGGGCCGACGGCGGGTACAAGCGCAGCGAGCGCGAGCCCAAGCGCAAGCGGCGGCGCACCAAGTTCGGGCTCGTGGTGCGCGGTCTTTGCCTGCTCGTGCTGCTGGTGCTGCTCGCGGGCGTGGGGACGTACGTGTGGGCGGGCACGCGGCTCGACGGGGAGGTCGACCTCGCGTCGCTGTCGAGCAGGGCGGCGCCGGGCAAGGGCACGAACTACCTGATCGTGGGCTCCGACAGCCGCGAGGGCCTCAGCGAGAAGCAGACCAAGAACCTGCACACCGGTTCGTCGCTCGGCTCCGAGGGCCGCCGCACCGACTCGATGATGGTGCTGCACACCGGCGCCCACGGCACCACCCTCACCAGCCTGCCGCGGGACTCCTGGGTCACCATCCCGCCGTACGTGGACCCGAAGACGGGCATCCACCACAAGCCGGCGAAGAACAAGCTCAACGCGGCGTTCTCGCTCGGCGGCCCCGAACTCCTGGTCCGCGCGGTCGAGTCGAACACCGGGCTGCGGATCAACCACTACACGGAGATCGGCTTCGCCGGGTTCGTCGGCATCGTCGACGCGGTCGGCGGCGTGCCGATGTGCGTCGACCGGCACATCGTCGACGACAAGTCGGGGCTCGACCTGGCCAAGGGCTGCCACAACCTGACCGGGCGCGAGGCGCTCGGCTTCGTGCGCCAGCGCCACCAGGAGAAGGAGGGCGACCTCGGCCGCTCCCGCAACCAGCAGAAGTTCCTCTCCGCGCTGGCCAAGAAGGCGTCGTCGCCCGGGGTGCTGATGAACCCGTCGGCCATGTACGGCACCGCGGGCGCGGGCCTGGACACAATCATCGTGGACAAGTCGACCGGGGTCCCGGAGTTGACCCGGCTGTTCAAGGCGATGCAGGGAGTGTCCTCGGGCCAAGGTCGCCAACTCGGCGTGCCAGTGGGCACGTTGGGCCTCGCCACGTCCAAGGGCAGCGCCGTCCTCTGGGACAAACAGAAGGCGAACCGGTTGTTCACGGAGCTCAGGGAGGACCGCCCCGTCACCCTCAAGGGCTGAGCCGGCGGCTCCGGTTGCGCTCGTCGCCGACGTGTAGCCGGAGCCCTCCGGTGGTGCTTGGCTGGAGGGCATGACGACTCGATCCCGGCCCACCATCGAGTACATCCGCTACCGCATCCCCGAGGACCGCTCCGCCGAGTTCATGGCGGCGTACACCCGCGCGTCACAACAGCTGGCGGCCTCGGAGCACTGCGTCTCGTACGAACTCACCCGCTGCGAAGAGGACTTCGAGCACTTCATCCTCCGCATCGTGTGGACGTCGACCGAGGACCACCTGAAGGGCTTCCGCACCTCCGAGCTCTTCCCGGTGTTCCTCGCCGAGGTCCGCCCCTACGTCGGGTACATCGACGAGATGCGCCACTACACGCCGACCACGGTGCGCGGCACGGGCTCTTCGGACCCCACGCTGTACGAATGGGCGGGCGGCGCCGAGGCGTTCGGCCGTCTGACGTCGGTGTTCTACGAGAAGGTGGTGAAGGACGACCTCCTCGGCCCGCTCTTCGCCGACCTCCCGGCGGAGCACGCGGACCATGTCGCCCTGTGGCTCGGCGAGGTCTTCGGCGGCCCCTCGGCCTACTCCGAACAGCACGGCGGCCACAGCCACATGGTCGCGATGCACATCGGCAAGGGCGTCACCGAGCCGCAGCGCCGCCGCTGGGTCAACCTCATGCAGGACGCGGCCGACGAGGCGGCCCTGCCGACGGACGCGGAATTCCGCTCCGCGTTCCTCGCCTACATCGAATGGGGCACACGCCTCGCGGCCCACTTCTCGGGCCCGGGCGCCGAACGCCCGGAGGAACAGCCGGTACCCCACTGGACGTGGGGAGCGGCGCCTCCGTATCTGCCCAACTAAAGCCCCGCCTTTGTGACGAGAGTCAGCGGGGTCCGGGGCGGAGTCCCGTGGCGGCTACAGCTTCGTCCGTAGCGAGTCGTCCACGCCCCAACTCGCAAGCAACCGCATTGCCTCCGCCGATGCCGTGCCCGGCTCCGGGTGGTACACGGACAAGAACTGCCCGTCGTCGTCCGGCAGGTGCAACGTCTCGTAGGCGAGCGTCAGTTCGCCCACCAGGGGGTGGCGCATGCGCTTCACGCCGTGGCCCTTCTCCTTCACGTCGTGCGTGGCCCACAGGCGCCTGAACTCCTCGCTCTTTACGGAGAGTTCGCCGACGAGCGCCGACAGCTCCGGGTCCTCGGGGTTGCGGCCCGCGTACAGCCGCAGAAAGCTGACCATGTCGGTCGCCTTGGAGTCCCAGTCGACGAAGAGCTCCCGGTAGTCCGGGTTCAGGAACGTGAGCCGCGCCCAGTTCCGCTCGGCGCGCGGCATGCGGCCCCAGTCGCCGAAGAGCGCCGCCGCCATCCGGTTCCAGGCCAGGATGTCGGAGCGCGCCCCGCCGATGTAGGCGGGCACGCCCTCCAGCGAGTCGAGCAGGTGGCGCAGCGCGGGCCGCACCTGCTGCTGCCGCTTCGGCGCCGGCGACCTGCGGCGCTGCCGCGTCGGGCTCGCCAGGTGGACGAGGTGCGCGTGCTCGGTGTCGCTGAGCCGCAGGGCGCGCGCGATCGCGTCGAGCACCTCCGCCGACACATTGCGCCCGTTGCCCTGCTCCAGGCGTGTGTAGTAGGCGACCGAGACCCCGGCGAGCTGCGCCAGCTCCTCGCGCCGCAGGCCCGGCACCCGCCGGTGCCGCCCCATCGAGGCGAGCCCCACGTCCTCGGGCTTGAGCCGGGCCCGCCGGGTGCGCAGGAACTCGCTCAGCTCGGCGCGCCGGTCCAGATGGTCCGGGCGGTCCGCCGCCGGTTCCCTGGCCGCATCGTTCTCGTCCATGCTGTCCAGTATTCCCGGTCGTACGACCGGCAGCCTGACCCCGCCAGTAGTAGGACCACTGAACGTACGCAAAGCGGTGACCTGCGTATTCTTTGGCGATCCGGGCGGACCGGTAGCAGGCTTGAGGACATGACCACGACTGTTGCCGCATACGCCGCTCCCAGCGCCAAGGCCCCGCTGGAGCGCACCACCATCGAGCGCCGCACCGTCGGCGAGCACGACGTACTGATCGACATCAAGTTCGCCGGAATCTGTCACTCCGACATCCACCAGGCCCGCGAGGGCTGGGGCGAGGCCATCTTCCCGATGGTCCCGGGCCACGAGATCGCCGGTGTCGTGGAGGCCGTCGGCTCGGGCGTCACCAAGTTCAAGGTCGGCGACCGCGTCGGCGTCGGCTGCATGGTCGACTCCTGTGGCGAGTGCGAGCCCTGCAAGTCCGGGTTCGAGCAGCACTGCGTCAAGGGGAACGTCCAGACGTACAACGGCGTCGGCAAGGACGGCGAGCCCACCTACGGCGGCTACTCGCAGAAGGTCGTCGTCACCGAGGGCTTCGTCGTCAACATCCCCGAGGGCCTCGCCCTCGACGTGGCCGCGCCGCTGCTCTGCGCCGGCATCACCACGTACTCCCCGCTGAAGCACTGGGGCGCGGGCCCCGGCAAGAAGGTCGCGGTCGTCGGCCTCGGCGGCCTCGGCCACATGGGCGTCAAGATCGCGCACGCGCTCGGCGCGGAGGTCACCGTCCTCTCGCAGTCGCTGCGCAAGAAGGACGACGGCCTGAAGCTGGGCGCCGACCACTACTACGCGACGAGCGACCCGAAGACCTTCGAGGAGCTCGCGGGCACCTTCGACGTCATCCTCTCCACGGTCTCCGCGCAGGTGGACTTCGGCGCGTACCTGAGCCTGCTCAAGACGGGCGGCGCCCTGGTGAACGTCGGCGCCCCCGAGGAGCCGATCTCCCTCAACCTGTTCTCCCTCATCGGCGGCAACAAGGTGCTCGCCGGCTCCATGATCGGCGGCATCGCCGAGACCCAGGAGATGCTCGACTTCTGCGCCGAGCACGGCCTCGGCGCCGAGATCGAGCTGATCGAGGCGAGCCAGGTCAACGAGGCGTACGAGCGGGTCCTCGGCTCGGACGTGCGCTACCGCTTCGTGATCGACGCGGCGACCATCTGAGCGCCTCGCGCGCACCGGTCATGACTTCACGGCCTTCGTGACGTCATGACCTTCATGACCTGAGAGGTCATGGCCGCCCTCCCCGGGCCCCGGCAGGATCGACCCCGTAAGCCAGATCCGGCCGGACCCGAGGGAGGGCTCTTCCATGACCGCCTACGCGATCGCCGTACTCGGCATCACGCCCGGCGCACCGCACCCCGACGTCCTCACGTACATCGAGCGCGTCCAGTCCACCTTCGCCCCGTACGGCGGCCGCTTCCTGGTCCACGGCAAGAAGGGGGAGTGGCTGGAGGGGGAGCCGCTCGGCGGCATCGTGATGGTCGAGTTCCCCGACCTGGAGGCGGCCCACGCCTGGTACGCGTCCCCCGCCTACCAGGAGATCCTCCCGCTGCGCACCGACCACCTGCCCGGCAGCCTGGTGTTCCTGGAGGGCGTCCCGGAGACGTACGACGCGGGGCGCACGGCAGCGGCCATGCGCGCCGCGACGTGATCGACCGGGTCAGTGCCGCAGCGTCGCCGGGCTTCCGCCGTTCGCCTCGTAACCGGCGACGGCGAGCGCCCGGTACACGGCGTACGAGGCCGCCGGGTCGGGCTCGGCGGTCCACGGGATCGCGCCCACGTGACCGTCGACATGCACCAGCTGCTGCATCGCCTCGGACCAGCGCTCGCTGCGCACCAGGAAGAACACCAGCAGGTGCCGTACGTGCGCGAGCATCGGGTCGTCGGGCCGCGCGGCGTGCACCGCGAACAGCGCCCCGTGCAGGGCCTTCGTGACGACCTCGCTCTCGTAGAAGCCGCGCACCAGGTTCACCTCGGGCACGTGCTCGTACAGCGCGAACAGCGGCAGCGCCGCGAGCAGGGAACCGCGCGGCGCACGCGCGGCGGCGGCCTCGGCGAAGGAGAAGGCCTGCTCGCGCGAGCCGTGCCACTTCTCCGTCCAGTACCGAAGTCCGGCCAGATGCGCGCCCATGTGGCCCGGCGCGGTGTCGAGGATCTTCAGCCACAGCTGCTCGAACTCGGCCTGCGAATAGCCCAGTCCGCGCGCGACGGCGAGGTGCGTGATGTGCGGGACGGGGTCGCCGGGAGCCAGCAGCGCCGCCTCGTCACAGGCATTGCGCGCCTCCTCCAGGACGATCCGCTGCTCGTCGGGAGTGCCGCCGCCGCGCCACGCCTGCTGCACCAGGAACTCGGCGAAGACCTGCGCCCCGCCCGCGTCCTTCGGCGCCTGCGACCGCCACGCGTGCAGCCACCCGGCACCGAGCCGCGGCGTCTGCTGGGCCTCGAGAGCGGCGGCACCGGCGATCGCCTGCACCCGCTCCCACCGCGTCTCGGTCTCCTTGCCGGTCCCGGCGAGCAGCTGGGAGGCCGCGGTGAAGTCCTGGTTCCGCTGCACGACCGCCATCACGTCGAGCAGGTCCTGGTCGGGCCCCGGCAGCCGGACGTCCAGGTCCTCCTGAAGCATGAACCCGTAGTCGGCCGGGTCCGCGGCGTCCGGTGAACCCGGAGCGACCTGCCGAATCCCGCCGCGGCGCCGCAGCAACTGCGACACCACGAGCCCGATCATGACCGCGGCCATCAGCCCCCAGAGAATTCCCATATCAACAACGCTAACGTGCCGGTCCGGCACGGGGTTCCCGGCCACAGTGGCGCCAAAAGGGCGCTGCGCCCCACCTCCACGCGCGCGAACGCCTACGCTCGGCCCCCATGAGCGACACGCACAGCCACAGCGGCAGCACCCCCCGCGGCTTCGAGACCACCGCCATCCACGCCGGCAACACGGCCGACCCCGTCACCGGCGCCGTCGTCCCGCCGATCTACCAGGTCTCCACGTACAAGCAGGACGGCGTGGGCGGCCTGCGCGGCGGCTACGAGTACAGCCGCAGCGCCAACCCGACACGTACCGCCCTGGAGGAGAACCTCGCCGCCCTGGAGGGCGGCCGGCGCGGCCTCGCCTTCGCCTCCGGGCTCGCCGCCGAGGACTGCCTGCTGCGCACGCTGCTCAGCCCCGGCGACCACGTGGTCATCCCGAACGACGCGTACGGCGGCACGTTCCGGCTGTTCGCGAAGGTCGTCATGCGCTGGGGCGTCGAGTTCTCGGTGGCGGACACCAGCGACGTCGAGTCGGTGCGCGCCGCGATCACCCCGCTGACCAAGGCCGTGTGGGTGGAGACGCCCTCGAACCCGCTCCTCGGCATCACCGACATCGCGGTCGTCGCCCAGGTGGCCCGCGAGGCCGGGGCGAAGCTCGTCGTCGACAACACCTTCGCCAGCCCCTACCTCCAGCAGCCGCTGGCGCTCGGCGCCGACGTCGTCGTGCACTCGATGACCAAGTACATGGGCGGCCACTCCGACGTCGTCGGCGGCGCGCTCGTCGTCAACGACGACGCCCTCGCCGAGGACCTCGCGTTCCACCAGAACGCGATGGGCGCGGTGGCAGGCCCGTTCGACGCCTGGCTGGTGCTGCGCGGCATCAAGACGCTGCCCGTGCGCATGGACCGGCACAGCGAGAACGCGACCCGCGTCGCCGAGATGCTCTCCCGCCACCCGCGGGTCACGAAGGTGCTCTACCCGGGTCTGCCCGAGCACCCCGGGCACGAGATCGCCGCCAAGCAGATGAAGGCGTTCGGCGGCATGGTGTCGTTCCAGGTCGAGGGCGGCGAGGAGGCGGCCGTCGAGGTCTGCAACAGGGCGAAGCTCTTCACGCTCGGCGAGTCCCTGGGCGGCGTCGAGTCCCTCGTCGAGCACCCCGGCCGGATGACGCACGCCTCCGTCGCGGGCTCCGCCCTGGAGGTCCCCGCCGACCTCGTACGCCTCTCCGTGGGCATCGAGTCGGTCGACGACCTGCTCGCGGACCTCCAGCAGGCGCTCGACAAGTAGTACTCCCCGTAGGGGAGTTCACCAGCCGGTCAGTTGTGGAGTCGTCTTCGAGGGCGGCTCCACCCACGGCCGCTCGACCGTCGCCCACACGACGAACGCCACGACGGCGACGACCAGCACGAACCACATGAGCCGCGCCGCCGCCCGGCGCCGCTTGCGCGTGCGGCGGCCCTTGCGCATCGCGTCGGCGCACAGCTCCGCCGGCACCACGGGCGCGGGCCCGCCGTCGAGCACCGCGCGCACGGCCGCCTCATTGCGCTCCTGGAGACTCATACCGGGGCCGCCCCTCGTAGGTCGGCGGGCGCGGGGCCGCGCGGCGGGTGCAGGACGAGGGCCATCGCCCGCGCGTGCACGGTGCGGACGCGCTCGGTGGGCAGCCCGAGCAGCGACGCGGTCTGCTCCTCGCCGACCCCTTCGAAGAGCCGCAGCACGAGGACGAGCCGCTCCTGGGGGCTCAGCCGTCCCAACGCGCCGCCACGCGCGCGGTGCTGGCGCCATGAGCCGCGGGCGAACCGGACGGCCAGTTCCTTGCGCGCGCAGTCGTAGGGATCCTCGCCCCGAAGCCGGTCCCAGGAGGCGTACGTTCGGGCGAGGGCGGTCGTGAGCAGCTTTCGCGCGCGAGGGTTGGCGTCCGGGGGCTCCGTCGTCAGGAGTGTCGCGGCACGCAGCAGCCGCCCGGCCGCGCCCGCGACGAACGCCTCGAACTCACGGGCCCGGCGGGCGTCGCGCAACGCCTGCCGTTCTCGCACCCTTCATATGAGGCCGACCGCGGCTCCCTGGTCAAGAGGCGGGAGCCGCTCGTGCCGTACCGGTGTGCCCGGGGACCGTCAGGAGTCGGCGGGCGGCGTCGGCTGGCCGTGGCGCGCGGAGAGCGCGGAATTGAAGCGTGCGAGGAGCGCGCAGAACTGCTCGCGCTCCTGCGGCTCCCACTCCTGCGTCAACTGCGCCATCAGTTCCTGCCTCGATGTGCGTACCTCGTCGAGCCGGGCCGCACCGCGCGGCGACAGCTGCAACACCACCGCACGTCCGTCCTCCGGGTGAGAGGTGCGCTTGACGAGACCTGTGTCGACGAGCGGGGCGACCTGGCGGGTCACCGTCGAGGAGTCGATCCCCATGCTCGACGCGAGCGCCTTGACGCCCATCGGGCCTTCCTTGTCGAGGCGGTTGAGCAGCAGATAGGCCGCTCGGTCCATCGAATTGCGCACCTGCCCGACCCCGCCGAGCCGGGTCTGTTCGGCGCGACGGGCGAAGACCGCCACCTCGTGCTGGAGCGTTTCGAGGAGGCCGGGGTCACCAGCGGTCGTCATGTCCATCGTTTCCTGTGGTGTGGGCATGGCCGGGGGCTCACTTCATGCGTGGGTGGTGGATTGCACTGGATTGGCCCACAGGGTACGCGGCGAAAGCGCTGGCCGTACCGGCCGTGCGCAATCCGGTCTCGCAGCGTGAGCATCCCGAGAGCCGCCCGCCGTGAGCTGCAAGACTTTCGTCATGAGCAACAGCGCGTCTGACTACTTGCCCGCCCCGACGCCCGCGGTCACCCTCGACGACGTCCGAGGCGCCCAGAAGATGCTTTCCGGGGTGGCACGGGTGACGTCGATGGCGCACAGCCACCACCTCTCCCAGCTGGCCGGGACGCCGGTCCACCTCAAGTGCGAGAACCTCCAGCGCACCGGATCCTTCAAGCTGCGCGGCGCCTATGTGCGGATCGCGGGGCTGCTGCCCGAGGAGCGCGCGGCCGGGGTCGTGGCCGCGAGCGCGGGCAACCACGCGCAGGGCGTGGCCCTCGCCTCCTCGCTCCTCGGCGTGCGCTCCACGGTGTTCATGCCGGTCGGCGCGCCCCTGCCGAAGGTCGCCGCGACCCGCTCGTACGGGGCCGAGGTGCGTCTGCACGGCCAGGTGGTCGACGAGACCCTCGCCGCGGCCCAGGAGTACGCGGAGCAGACCGGGGCGGTGTTCATCCACCCCTTCGACCACCCGGACGTCGTCGCGGGCCAGGGCACGCTCGGCCTGGAGATCCTGGAGCAGTGCCCGGAGGTGCGCACGATCCTGGTCGGCGTCGGCGGCGGCGGACTCGCGGCCGGCATCGCGGTCGCGGTGAAGGCGCTGCGGCCCGACGTGAAGGTGATCGGCGTGCAGGCGGCGGGCGCGGCCGCGTACCCGCCCTCGCTGGCCGCCGGGCACCCGGTCGCGATCAAGGCCCCGTCGACGATGGCCGACGGGATCAAGGTGGGGCGGCCCGGCGACGTCCCGTTCGGGCTCGTCTCCGGCCTCGTCGACGACGTCCGTACGGTCTCGGAGGACGCGCTCTCCAGCGCGCTGCTGCTCTGCCTGGAGCGCGCCAAGCTGGTCGTCGAGCCCGCGGGCGCGAGCCCCGTGGCGGCGCTCCTGAGCGAGCCCGGCGCCTTCGAGGGCCCGGTCGTCGCGCTGCTGTCCGGCGGCAACATCGACCCGCTCCTGATGCAGCGCGTCCTCACCCACGGACTGGCCGCCGCGGGCCGCTACCTGTCGCTGCGGCTGCGTCTCACCGACCGCCCCGGCGCCCTGGCCACGCTCCTCCAGGTGTTGTCAGTGGCCGACGCCAACGTCACCGACGTGAGCCACGTACGGACCGATCCACGGCTCGGGCTCACGGAGGCGGAGGTGGAGCTGCACCTGGAGACCAAGGGTCCCGCGCACTGCACCGAGGTCGGCGTGGCGCTCCGGGAAGCGGGCTACACCGTCATCGAGTAATTCCGTGGCGGTACGCGATACATCGCGTTAGTGTGTGGCGCGCTTCACTCGTTCGGCGGGCACGTACGGCCCGGCAAATTTACACTTTCTTCACGCAAGGCCGCGTACGTCATGTAACGCCGCGTACGCGGGCACAGCACGCATCAGGTAACACCCACACACTGGGGGAACCAATGCCAGGCGCCATCTACGCCGAAGGTCTGGTGAAGACCTTCGGCGATGTAAGGGCTCTGGACGGCGTCGATCTGGACGTACCGGAGGGCACGGTCCTCGGCCTGCTGGGGCCGAACGGGGCGGGGAAGACGACGGCGGTGCGCTGCCTGACGACCCTGCTCACGCCGGACAGTGGCAAGGCGGTCGTCGCGGGCATCGACGTACTGAAGAACCCGAACGAAGTGCGGCGCTCCATCGGCCTGTCCGGCCAGTTCGCCGCGGTCGACGAATATCTGACGGGGCGCGAGAACCTGCAGATGGTCGGTCAGCTCTACCAGCTGTCCAAGAAGGACGCCAAGAAGCGGTCCGTCGAACTCCTCGAGCGCTTCAACCTCGTGGACGCCGCCGACCGCCCCTCCAAGACGTACTCGGGCGGCATGCGCCGCAGGCTCGACCTCGCGGCCGCCCTCGTCGTCTCCCCGCCGGTGATGTTCATGGACGAGCCGACGACCGGCCTCGACCCGCACAACCGGCAGCAGCTGTGGGAGGTGATCCAGGAACTGGTCGCCGGCGGTACGACGCTGCTGCTCACGACCCAGTACCTGGAAGAGGCCGACCACCTGGCGCACGACATCTGCGTCGTGGACCACGGCCGCGTCATCGCCCGCGGCACCGCCGACCAGCTCAAGGCCCAGACCGGTGGCGAGCGCGTCGAGGTCGTGGTGCACGAGCGGGAGCACATGGCCGCCGCCCGGGAGATCCTCGCCGGCTTCGGCAAGGGCGAGGCCGCCGTCGACGAGCACACGCGCAAGCTGACCGTCCCGGTCACCGGCGGCGCCAAGCTCCTCGCCGAGGTCATCCGCGACCTGGACGCGCGCGGCATCGAGATCGACGACATCGGCCTGCGCCGCCCGACCCTCGACGACGTGTTCATCTCGCTGACCGGCCATGTCGCGGAGGACGCCGACGCGGCCGATGCGACCGAGGAGACGAAGGGGGCGAAGAAATGAGCGCCTGGAACGACTCCCTGGTCATAGGCAAGCGCAACCTGATCCGGATGACCCGGATCCCCGAGATGATCCTGTTCGGGATCATCCAGCCCGTGATGTTCGTGGTCCTGTTCACGTACGTCTTCGGCGGCTCGATGCAGATCGGCGACAGCACGGACCCGGCCGTCTACAAGAACTTCCTGATGGCCGGCATCTTCGCGCAGACCGTCACCTTCGCCACCGCCGGGGCGGGCGCGGGCATCGCCGACGACATGCACAAGGGCCTCATCGACAGGTTCCGTTCGCTGCCCATGGCCCGTGGTGCGGTCCTCACGGGGCGCACCATCGCCGATCTGGTCCAGACGGCAGTGACGCTGGCAGTCCTCGCGGGGGTCGCACTCCTGGTGGGCTGGCGGCCGGGGTCCGCCGAGCCGACCAACTTCGGCAAGATGCTGGCGGGCTTCGGCCTGCTGCTCCTGCTCGGCTATGCATTCACATGGATCGGCGCACTGATCGGGCTTTCGGTCCGCACTCCGGAGGCGGCCACCTCCGGCGGTCTGATCTGGCTGTTCCCGGTGACGTTCATCTCGAACGCGTTCGTGGACTCCAGCAAGATGCCGGGCTGGCTCCAGCCGGTCGCCGAGTGGAACCCGTTCAGCGCGACCGTCCAGGCGTGCCGCCAGCTCTTCGGCGACCCGGGACTCTCCCCGTCGGACGCCTGGCCGATGGCGCACCCGATCTGGGCCTCGCTGATCTATTCGGTCCTGATCATCGTCGTCTTCCGCACCCTCTCGGTGCGCAAGTACCGCAAGGCGGCCTGACACAAGACCTGACACACGAGTGGGGCCCCGCGGTGTGCGTACCGCGGGGCCCCACTCACGTGTCTGCAGTGCGTCAGCCGCTGAAGGGCTCCGCCTTGAGGATCCTGACCGAGGCCTTCTTGCCGTTCGGCAGCTCGTAGTCCACGTCCTCGCCCACCTTGTGGCCATTGACCCCCGTGCCGAGCGGGGACTGGGGCGAGTACGTCTCGAAGTCGCTGCTCGCGTACTCGCGCGAGGCGAGCAGGAACTCCAGGGTGTCGTCCTCGTCCCCGTCGAAGGCGATCGTGACGACCATGCCGGGCGCCACCACGCCCGTCGCCGCCGGGGCCTCGCCGACCTTGGCCTTCTCCAGGAGCTGGGTCAGCTGGCGGATGCGGAGCTCCTGCTTGCCCTGCTCCTCCTTGGCCGCGTGGTACCCGCCGTTCTCCCGCAGGTCGCCCTCCTCGCGCGCCGCGGCGATCTTCTGAGTGATCTCCTCGCGCGCGGGACCAGACAGGTACGCCAGCTCGTCCCTCAGCTTGGTGTACGCCTCCTGCGTCAGCCAGGTGACGTCTTCGCTGGTCTGGGTCACAGGTCGCTCCTCGTAGGTACTGGGTATACAAAGCATCGCCCTACCCAGAAGGATGTTCCCTACTGAGTGGGCGAAACCACGAGCCTAACAATTCAGGCGTGAAAGGGGGAGGACAAAAGGCATCAGCGTTGCGTCGGCGCAGGTCAGCGCCCGCCGTTTCACCGGCCCGAATCGACAATCAGTCGGCGTGGCAGCCCAGGAGCTCGGCGGTCGTGCCGTCGCCCGTCGTCTTCAGCGTGACGACCTTGTCGATCCGCTCGCTCTTCTGGTCGAAGCGGAAGTCGGCGCGTCCCACCTCGGCGCCGGCGGCGTCCTGCGAGCGGATCGTGCAGTAGCCGGTGGCGTCGGCGTCCTTACGGATCTCCATGTGGACCTGGACGTCGTGCTTGTTCGTGTCGAAGGCGATGACCTCGCCGCTGAACTTGCTGCCGCCGACGACGTAGTACCAGCCGAACCAGATCATCAGCGCCGCGAACAGGGCGCCGAGCACGATTCCGGTGATCTTCAGCTTGCGGTCGGCGCGGGCGTCGGCGGAGCGTGAGGATCCGTATCGGCCCTCGGGCAGCTGCTGCACGGCGCTCATCCGCCAGTTCCTCTCGCGTCGCCCGACCTGTTCCCGGGCACCGGAATTTTCCGCCCCCCGGTTCCGTCACTATAGAAGCCGCCCCTTGCACCGATGGAACCCGGGCGCCACATAACTCACCGAGGATCTTGTCTTGACTGAGCAGCTGCGACTGATGGCCGTTCACGCCCACCCCGACGACGAGTCGTCGAAGGGCGCGGCCACCATGGCCAAGTACGTGTCCGAGGGGGTGGACGTACACGTAGTGACCTGCACGGGCGGCGAGCGCGGCTCCATCCTCAACCCGAAGCTCCAGGGCGACAAGTACGTCGAGGAGAACATCCGGGAGGTGCGCCGCAAGGAGATGGACGAGGCGCGCGAGATCCTCGGCGTCAAGCAGGACTGGCTGGGCTTCGTCGACTCGGGGCTGCCCGAGGGCGACCCGCTGCCGCCGCTGCCGGAGGGCTGCTTCGCCCTGGAGGACGTCGACCATGCGGCCGGCGCCCTGGTCAAGCAGATCCGAGCTTTTCGTCCGCAGGTCATCACGACGTACGACGAGAACGGCGGCTACCCGCACCCCGACCACATCATGACCCACAAGATCACGATGGTGGCCTTCGACGGTGCGGCCGATGCCGAGAAGTACCCCGAGGACGAGTTCGGCCCCGTCTACCAGCCGAAGAAGCTCTACTACAACCAGGGCTTCAACCGGCCGCGCACCGAGGCGCTGCACAACGCGCTCCTTGAGCGCGGCATGGAGTCCCCGTACGGGGACTGGCTCAAGCGCTGGGACGACATGGCGCGGACCGAGCGCACGCTGACCACGCACGTGCCGTGCGCCGACTTCTTCGGGATCCGTGACAAGGCGCTGATCGCGCACGCCACGCAGATCGACCCCGACGGCGGCTGGTTCCGCGTGCCGATGGACATCCAGCAGGAGGTCTGGCCGACGGAGGAGTACGAGCTCGCGAAGTCGCTCGTCGATACCTCCCTCCCCGAGGACGACCTCTTCGCGGGCATCCGACACAATGCCTGATGTGAACGCGAATCTGGCATTGACCCATCTCGTCCCCCTTGCCGCCAAGGAGGTCGACGAGAACAAGGTGACTCCGGGCGTGCTCGGCTTCATCGTCTTCGCCGTGATGGCCGTCGCGGTCTGGGGCCTGATGAAGTCGATGAACAAGCACATGGGCAAGGTCGACTTCAAGGAGAAGTCGGACGAGCCCGCCGGTGCGACGAGCGGCAAGGACGCCGGGCAGAAGTCCGCCTGACCCCGCCGTCGGCCCCGCGCACGAGAGCGCGGGGCCGTTGCACTGTCCGGCGCGCGCCCCCTTCCTGTCATGTTCAGGGCGGGTGGGGAGACGCGTCGTGCCTACGACCGCTGGGCCTCCTTGGCGACGCCCATGACGTCCCGCGAGTGCCGGTTCGGGACCATGCCGAGGCGCCAGGCCTGCCAGCCGGCGTCCAGGTCCACGCCCCGCTCCAGGAGCAGCTGGTACGCCTCCACGTAGTCGTCGAGCTTTCCGTCGCGGGCCGGATGCGTGGCGCGGGCGAGCTGCGACAGCTCCTCCTGGGCGACCGCCGTGCCGATCTCCGAGCCGCCGGGCGAGGCGTACGGCAGCAGAGTGCAGCGCAGGAACGTCGCCCAGTCCTCACCCCTGCGGTCCTCGTACCCGGCGAAGATGCCCGCCGCCTCCTCGCACAGCTCCATCGCCTGCGCGAGCTTGGCGTTGCCCGCGTCCACCACCGCCAGCTCCAGACACGTCCACGCCTCGCCGTGCGGCACGCCGATGCGCTGGAAGTCGGCGCGGGCGTCGACCAGGAGCTGCCGTGCGAAGCCGGAGTTGCGCAGCGAGCCCGTCTGCGCGGCCCGCTCGTCGCGGGTGACGCGCGCCGAGTGGTGGCGGGCGCAGGCCAGTCCGTAGACGTCGCGCATCCGGGAGAACATCGTGCGTGAGCGCTCCAGCTCCCGCACCGCCTTGTCGAGGTCGCCGGTCTCCTCCAGGGCCTGGCCCAGGTAGTAGTACGTCCACGCCTCGCCGCGCGCGTCCTCGTTCTCACGGTGCCGGGAGGCCGCCTGGCGCAGGCCGTCGACCGCCGTGGAGGCCTCGCCGTCCATGAGCCGGGCGCGGGCCATCTCGGTCAGCGCCCAGGCCTGGCCGCGGCCGTCACGGGTCTGCCCGTACAGGTCGAGCGCCTCCCGCAGCTCCTCCTCCGCACGCGGCACGTTGCCCATCCGCAGGCAGAGCTGGCCGAGCTGGAAGTGCGCCCACGCCTCGCCGTGCAGCGACTCGTTCTCGCGGTGCAGGGCGAACGCGTCGGTGAGCAGGGCGAGCGACATGCGTACGTTCGCCCGGTCGCGCTCGACCGCCGCGAGCGCGTGCAGCGTCCAGCCGCGGTCGCCCTTCGTCTCCGGCGTCGTCTGAAGGTCGAGCGCCTCCCGCAACCGCCCGGCCGCCTCGGCGAGTTGACCCTGGTGGTGCAGGGTGATGCCGAGGGAGCACAGCGCGCGGCCCTCGCCCGCCCTGTGGTGCGCCTCGCGGTAGAGATCGACCACCGAGGACAGCGTCGTACGCGCCTTGTCGAGCTCGCCGAGCTGGCGGGCCGCGATACCCGTGCGCCACTGGACCGAGCGCATGAGCAGGCCCTGGTCGATGGACTGCGTCAGCTCCTGGATCTCACCGAGCCGGTAGAGGTCGCCGCGCAGCAGGCAGTAGTCGCACAGGGCGCCGAGCAGGCCGAGCACCGCGTCCTGGTTGACGCCCTCCGCGTGCCGCAGCGCCGCCGTGATGAAGCTCGACTCGTCGTCCAGCCAGCGCAGCGCCGCGTCCAGGGACGTGAAGCCGTGCGGCCCGGTCTGGCCCGCGCGCGTCGACATGTTGCCGTCGACCAGGCGGATCACCGAGTCGGCCAGGTCCGCGTAGTTCTGGATCAGGCGCTCCTGCGCGGCCGTGCGCTCCGCGGGCTCCTCCTCGTCGGCGAGGCGGGACTGGGCGAAGGCGCGGACGAGGTCGTGCAGGCGGTAGCGGCTGCCGCGCACGTGGTCGACGAGCCCGGCGTTCGCGAGCGCCGACAGGTGCCGCTTCGCCTCCGCGGTATTCGTGGCGAGCAGCGCCGCCGCGGCGGCCGAGCCGAGGGAGGCGCGCCCGGCGAGCGCGAGCCGCCGCAGCAGCCGCCTGCCCTGCTCGGACTGGTCGGTGTAGCGCAGCCACAGCACCCGCTCGACCGGGTCCACGGGTCCGTACGCGCCCAGATCGGCGGCGAGCTGACGCGTCGTACGCGGCCCGATCGCGGAGCCCGCGACGCGCAGCGCCAGCGGCAGGCCGCCGCACAACTCCCTTACGGCGTCCGCGGATTCGGCGTCATAAGGGCCGCTCGGGTCCTCCGCGGCCTCCCGCAGCAGCTCCTCCGCGCCCGCCGCGTCGAGCGCCTCGACCGGCAGGTGGTGCACCCAGGCGGGCGTGTCGTTGCCGAGTTCGAGCGGCTCACGCGCGGTGACGATCACGAGGCTGTCGGAGCGCTCGGGGACGAGCGTACGCACCTGCTCCGCGCCCGCCGCGTCGTCGAGCACGATCGTGACCGGCAGCCCGGTCAGATGCTGGTGGTACAGCTCGCTGAGCCGCTTGACCTGCTGCTCCTGCGAGGACCGCTCACGGAAGAGCAGCTGCTCGCGCGGCGCTCCCAGCCGGTTGAGCAGATGCAGCAGGGCGTCCCGCGTGGGCAGCGGCGGCGCGTCCGGGCGGTCGCCCCGCAGATCCACCACGCACGCCCCGCGGAACTGGTCCCGCAGCGCGTGCGCCGCGCGCACCGCGAGCGTCGTACGGCCCGAACCCGGATCCCCGTGCAGCACCACCACGGTCGGCCGGGTCTCGGTGCTGGCCCGCGCCGCGTGCACCCACTGCGCGATCTGCGACATGGCGGCCCGCCGACCGGCGAACGGCCCCTCGGGCTCCGGGAGTTGACCGAACGACTGCTCAAGCACGCTCCGCCGCCGCGCGGCCGCGCTCTTGTCGGTACGGCGCAGCTGCGGCCCCACCGTCTTCTTCGACGTCCCGGTGCTCGCCGCGAGCACCCGCTGCTGATCGAGGAACGGCCTGATACCCCGCACCTCAAGCGCAGTCAGCCACTGCAGCCGCAGCTGCTCCGGCCCGCCCGGCTGATTGCGTGCCCCGGCGCTGCGGCTCGCGGCCGGCACGTGCGAAGCGGTCACCTTCGCGACGGTCGCGGCGGACCCCAGCACGGCGACGGCGACACCCGCACCCACGGCCGTCCCGGTCCCCGCCCCGAGCACCAGATCGGCCACACAGGCGGTGACGGCACCAACCCCCGCCACCATCAACGGCGTTGACCCACCCTCCTTGGCGAACCGCTGCCCGAACGTCATCCGCCCCGCGTCGGCCTCGTCGAGCGCCCGCGTGAACGCCTCGTACTCGTCGGCCGCGCTGCGCCCCATCGCGTCGAGCGCGCCCTTCGCCCGCGACAGCAGCACGGCGCCGTCCGCACGCCCGCCCGAACGCCTGACCTCTTCTTCGACGGCCCGGGCCAACAGCCGTTCGGCTTCCGCCCGATGGCTGTCCCGCATCTTCGGTCCCCCTCCGGTGGCGACAGTACGGGTCAAGTGTGCTGCGTATGGGGTGTCGGCGCGAGGGTCCCGGCGATCAGAGACGCGACGCGGATCGCCATGAGCGAGGATGGGAGACATGCCGAACCGACTGGCCCATGAAACGTCCCCCTACCTCCTCCAGCACGCCGACAACCCGGTGGACTGGTGGCCCTGGTCGGCCGAGGCCTTCGCGGAGGCGCAGCGGCGCGGGGTGCCGGTGCTGCTCAGCGTCGGGTATTCGAGCTGCCACTGGTGTCATGTCATGGCACACGAGTCGTTCGAGGACGAGGCCACCGCCGCCGTCCTGAACGAGAACTTCGTCAACATCAAGGTCGACCGCGAAGAGCGCCCCGACGTCGACGCCGTCTACATGGAGGCCGTGCAGGCCGCCACCGGGCACGGCGGCTGGCCCATGACCGTGTTTCTCACGCCGGACGCCGAGCCGTTCTACTTCGGCACGTACTTCCCGCCCGAGCCGCGCCACGGCATGCCCTCGTTCACCCAGGTCCTGCACGGCGTGCGGGACGCGTGGACCGAGCGGCACGGGGAGGTCACCGAGGTCGCCGGGAAGATCACCGCGGATCTGGCCGCGCGGGAACTGCCGTACGGGAACACGGATTTGCCGGGCGAGAACGAGCTGGCGCAGGCGCTGCTCGGGCTCACGCGCGAGTACGACGCGACGTACGGCGGCTTCGGGGGCGCGCCGAAGTTCCCGCCGTCCATGGTGATCGAGTTCCTGCTGCGCCACCACGCGCGCACCGGCGCCGAGGGCGCGCTGCAGATGGCCACCGACACGTGCGAGCGGATGGCGCGCGGCGGGATCTACGACCAGCTCGGCGGCGGGTTCGCGCGGTACTCCGTGGACCGGGAGTTCACGGTGCCGCACTTCGAGAAGATGCTGTACGACAACGCGTTGCTGTGTCGGGCGTATGCGCATCTGTGGCGTTCCACGGGTAGTGAGCTGGCCAAGCGGGTCGCTCTGGAGACCGCCGACTTCATGGTGCGGGAGCTGCGGACGAACGAGGGCGGGTTCGCGTCCGCGCTCGACGCCGACAGTGAGGATCCGGTCAGCGGGAAGCACGTCGAGGGCGCGTACTACGTGTGGACGCCGCAGCAGCTCACCGAGGTGCTCGGTGAGGACGATGCGCAGGTCGCGGCCCGGCGCTTCGGCGTCACGGAGGAGGGCACCTTCGAGGAGGGCGCCTCCGTGCTCCAGCTTCCGCAGGACGACGGGGTGTTCGACGCCGGGCAGATCGAGCGGATCCGGGAGCGGCTCCGCGAGGCCAGGTCCCGGCGGCCCGCGCCCGGTCGGGACGACAAGGTCGTCGCCGCGTGGAACGGGCTCGCGATCGCCGCGCTCGCCGAGACCGGCGCGTACTTCGGCCGGCAGGACTTGGTGGACGCCGCCGTGTGCGCCGGTGATCTGCTCGTACGCCTGCACATGGACCCGCTGGCGCGGCTCGCGCGGACCAGCAAGGACGGGCACGTCGGAGGCAACGCGGGGGTTCTGGAGGACTACGCGGACGTCGCCGAGGGGTTCCTCGCGCTCGCGTCCGTGACCGGCGAGGGCGTGTGGCTGGAGTTCGCGGGGTTCCTGCTCGACCACGTCCTCGACCGGTTCACCGACCCGGAGAGCGGCGCGCTGTACGACACGGCCGTCGACGCGGAGAAGCTCATCCGCCGGCCCCAGGACCCGACCGACAACGCCGTGCCCTCGGGCTGGACCGCCGCTGCGGGCGCCCTCCTGTCGTACGCCGCGCACACCGGCTCCGAGCCGCACCGCACCGCCGCCGAGCGCGCCCTCGGCGTGGTCAAGGCGCTCGGCCCGCGGGCGCCGCGGTTCATCGGGAACGGGCTCGCGGTCGCCGAGGCGCTGCTCGACGGGCCGCGCGAGATCGCGGTCGTGGGGGAGGTCGGCGGGCGGCTGCACCACGCGGCGCTCACCGGGACCGCTCCCGGCGCCGTCGTCGCCGCGGGCCCGGAGGGCAGCGACGAGCTTCCGCTGCTCGCCGACCGGCCGCTCGTCGACGGGGGCGAGGCGGCGTACGTGTGCCGGCACTTCGTGTGCGACGCGCCGGTGACCGATGTCGAGCAGTTGCGGCGGATGCTGGGGGAGTCGCAGGCGTAGCCCGTACGCCTCAGAGCCCGTGCTGCACCGTGTCGAGGGCGCGCAGCACGAGCTCGCGCAGGTCGTCCTCGTGGTCGTGCTCGGCCCAGTACATCGTGGCCTGCATCAGGGCGCCGACCAGGGCCATGGCGTAGACGCGGACCTCGAGGTCGGCGGCGTTCCGGCCGGTGCGTCCGGCGATGACCCGGCACATCAGCTGTCCGGTGACGGACATCGACTCCATCATCCGGGAGCGCACCGCGGGCGTCTCGACCTGGAGCCGGGTCCGAAGCCGGGTGATCTCCGGCCGTTCGTCCGCGAACGCGAGTTCCAGGCTGCGGTCGACGACGTACCGCACGGAGTCGGCGATCGACTCGTCCATGGGCCGCTTGAGCAGTTCCTGCTCCAGGATCGGGTCGAACTCGTCCGTGAGGACGATGTCCTCCTTGGTCGGGAAGTACCGGAAGACCGTGGACGGGGACACCTCCGCGGCCTCGGCGATCTGCTCGACCGTGGTCGCGTCGTATCCCTGCTCATCGATCAGGCGGTACGTCGCCTCACGGATCGCCGTTCTGGTCTTGATCTTCTTGCGCTCGCGGAGCCCCACCTTGGGCTCCGCGGGCTGCTGTGCTGACGCGGCCATGGCGCTCATTCTCAGGCATCGGCGCCGACCGGGGCGACCTCCGGGTCGGGAGCGGGTCCTGCCTTCTCGGGGCCGGGCAGCAGCACCGCCGTCAGCAGCGCGGCGGCCAGGGCGACGATGCCGATGACGACCAGGGCCAGGTCCATGCCGTGGACGAACGCGCCGTCCGCCGAGGCGGCGAGCGCCCGGTCGCCGAGCTTCCCGGCGACCACGTGCGCGCCGATCACGGAGTCGCGCGCCACGTCCGCCGCCGCGTCGGGCAGCCCCGCCGTGGCGAGGCGGCCCGCGTAGGCGCCGGAGACGAGGGCGCCGACCAGGGCCACGCCGAGCGCGGAACCGGTCTGCCGCACCGTGGACAGCAGGCCCGAGCCGCGGCCCGCCTGGTCCTTGGCGAGCGCGCCCATGGCGCCGCCCATCGCGGGGATCATCGCGAAGGCGATGCCGATCCCGGCGATCGACAGCCACAGCGCCGTGAAGCCGTACCCGGAGTCGACGGTGGTGCGCGCCCCGAGGAACGCGGCGAAGGCGAGGACCACCAGGGCCACGCAGATCACCGCCCGCGCCCCGAACTTCGCGACCAGGGGCTGCGCCAGCCGCGCCGCGACGAGCATCCCGCCCATCATCGGCACCATGCGCAGCCCGGTGCCGAGCGAGTCGATGCCGAGCACCGCCTGGAGGTACTGCGGCAGCAGGAACAGCATCCCGGCCATGATGAACATGCCGAGCGTCGCCGCCAGGGTGTTGGTGAGGAAGCCCCGGTGGGACAGGAGTGAGAGGTCGAGCATGGGCCGCGCGACGCGTCGCTCGCGCAGCACCAGCGCGCCGATGAGGACGACGGACGCGAGGAATCCGCCGAGCACGACGGCGCTCGACCAGCCCTTCTCGGGGCCCTCGATGATCGCGTAGATGAGGGTGCCGAGGCCGAGCGCGGTGAGCACGGTGGAGACGAGGTCGACCTTGGGCGCGGCCGGGTCCCGGCTCTCGGGGAGCAGGAACAGGCAGGCGGTGATGCCGATCGCGACCATCGGCACGTTCAGTACGAACACCGAGCCCCACCAGAAGTGGTCGAGCAGCCAGCCGCCGATGATGGGGCCGAGCGGCATCCCGAGCGCGGAGGCCGCGGAGATGGCCCCGATCGCCTTCGTCTGCTCGTCCCGCGCGAACAGCGAGGGGATGACCGACATGGCGAGCGGCATCACGAAGGCGCCGCCGACGCCCATCAGCGCGCGGGCCGCGATCACCCAGCCCACGTCGCCGGCGAACGCGCCCACGACGGACGCGGCGAGGAAGACACCGAGTCCGCCGATCAGCATCCGGCGCCGCCCGAACCGGTCGCCGAGCAGTCCCGCCGGGAGCATCAGGGCGGCGAACACCACGATGTACGCGTCCGCCATCCACTGCTGCTGGCCCGTGGTGGCGCCCAGATCCCCGGCGATCGTCGGGAGCGCCACGTTGAGGATCGTCATGTCGAAACCGAGCACGAGCATGCTCGCGACCAGGGCCCCGAGGGCCCACCAGCGCCGTGGGTCCGGGCGCGACTCCACCTGCTGAGTGACAGTAACCATGAAATGAGAGTAGCTGTCAGTTCATAGTGTCTGTCAATAAAGAGGCACCCTCGGAAACGCAAAACGGCCGCGGCTGGTGAGCCGCGGCCGTGAAGAAGGGGAGGGGTGGGTCAGCCGTGCTGGTACGCCACCAGCGAGATGCCGACGTAGTGGACGATGAACGCCGCGAGCGTGAGCGAGTGGAAGACCTCGTGGAAGCCGAACCAGCGCGGGGACGGGTTCGGGCGCTTGATGCCGTAGATGACACCGCCCGCGCTGTAGAGCAGCCCGCCGACGACCACCAGGACGAGCACCGCGATGCCGCCCGTGCGCATGAAGTCCGGCAGGAAGAAGACCGCGGCCCAGCCCATCGCGATGTAGCACGGCGTGTAGAGCCAGCGCGGGGCACCGACCCAGAACACGCGGAAGGCGATGCCGGCCGCGGCCGCCACCCAGATGCCCCACAGCAGTGCGTCGCCCTTGGCGCCGGGCAGCAGCAGCATCGTGAGCGGCGTGTACGTACCGGCGATGATCAGGAAGATGTTCGCGTGGTCGAGCCTGCGCAGCACCCCGTCGGCGCGCGGCCCCCAGTTCCCGCGGTGGTAGAGCGCGCTCACGCCGAACAGCAGGCAGGCGCTCAGTACGAAGATGGCGCACGCGATCCGGCCGCGCGTGGAGTCCGCGAGTGCCGTGAGGAAGATGCCCGAGATCAGCACGGCGGGGAACATGCCCGCGTGCAGCCAGCCGCGCAGTCTCGGCTTCAGCGCGGAAGGCTGGGTGGCTGGGACCTCTGTCTGCTCGGTGGCAACGCTCATCCCGGCATGGTACCTACGCGACCGTAGGTAACGGACCCTTTGAGTGGTGATGCTCACTTCGCTCACTTGTGAGGCCCCCTGGACAGATGGGCGTTTCGGTCGGATGATCAAATGAGTGCGGTCGGCACCGGATGAGCGCCCACTGAGCTCCAGTGGATTGGGAGGCGCAGCGTCCGGGTCGCAGCCCCCACGGGGCAATCAACCTCAGAACCCCTCATTTAGGAGCGATCGTGGCGCGCGACATCGCGGCTCCCTCCCTGGACACCCTCCCGACGAACCACCAGGAACTGATCTCGTGGGTCAACGAGATCGCCGAACTGACGCAGCCGGACAGTGTGGTCTGGTGTGACGGCTCCGAGGCCGAGTACGAGCGCCTCGCCGAAGAGCTCGTCGCGAAGGGGACGTTCAAGAAGCTCGACCCCATCAAGCGCCCCAACTCGTACTACGCCGCCTCCGACCCGTCCGATGTCGCGCGCGTCGAGGACCGTACGTTCATCTGCTCCGAGAAGGAGGAGGACGCGGGCCCCACGAACCACTGGAAGGCCCCCGCCGAGATGCGGGCCATCTTTAGGGGAGAAGAAAACAGCTTCCGGGGCAACGAGGGGAACGGGGGGATCTTCCGTGGGTCGATGCGCGGACGGACCATGTACGTCGTCCCGTTCTGCATGGGGCCGCTCGGCTCGCCGCTGTCCGCGATCGGCGTCGAGATCACCGACTCGGCCTACGTGGCCGTCTCCATGCGCACGATGACCCGGATGGGTCAGCCGGTCCTCGACGAACTGGGTGAGGACGGCTTCTTCGTGAAGGCCGTGCACACGCTGGGCGCCCCGCTGGGCCCCGACGAGGCGGACGTGCCGTGGCCGTGCAACTCCACGAAGTACATCTCGCACTTCCCCGAGGACCGCGAGATCTGGTCGTACGGCTCCGGCTACGGCGGCAACGCCCTGCTCGGCAAGAAGTGCTACGCCCTGCGCATCGCGTCCGTCATGGCGCGCGACGAGGGCTGGCTCGCCGAGCACATGCTGATCCTCAAACTGACGCCGCCGCAGGGTGAGTCGAAGTACGTCGCCGCGGCCTTCCCGTCCGCGTGCGGCAAGACCAACCTCGCGATGCTGGAGCCCACGATCTCCGGCTGGACGGTCGAGACGATCGGTGACGACATCGCCTGGATGCGGTTCGGCGAGGACGGCCGGCTCTACGCGATCAACCCCGAGGCCGGCTTCTTCGGCGTCGCGCCCGGCACCGGCGAGCACACCAACGCCAACGCGATGAAGACGCTGTGGGGCAACTCCGTCTTCACGAACGTGGCGCTCACCGACGACAACGACGTGTGGTGGGAGGGGATGACCGAGGAGACCCCGGCGCACCTCACGGACTGGAAGGGCAACTCCTGGACGCCCGAGTCCGGCACGCCGGCCGCGCACCCCAACGCCCGCTTCACGACGCCCGCCTCGCAGTGCCCGATCATCGCGCCCGAGTGGGAGGACCCGAAGGGCGTGCCGATCTCGGCGATCCTGTTCGGCGGCCGCCGCGCCTCGGCCGTGCCGCTGGTCACCGAGTCCTTCGACTGGAACCACGGCGTCTTCCTCGGCGCGAACGTGGCCTCCGAGAAGACCGCCGCCGCCGAGGGCAAGGTCGGCGAGCTGCGCCGCGACCCGTTCGCCATGCTGCCGTTCTGCGGTTACAACATGGGCGACTACATGGCGCACTGGGTGAAGGTCGGTGCCAATAAGGACGCCGCCAAGCTGCCGAAGATCTACTACGTCAACTGGTTCCGGAAGAACGCGGACGGCAAGTTCGTGTGGCCCGGCTTCGGTGAGAACGCGCGCGTCCTGAAGTGGATCGTGGACCGCCTCGACGGCCGCGCCGAGGGCGTCGAGACGCCGATCGGCATCCTGCCGACCAAGGAGTCCCTGGACACGAAGGGCCTCGACCTGGCCGACGCCGACCTGGACTTCCTGCTGACGGTGGACAAGGAGGCGTGGCGCGACGAGGCGTCGCTCGTGCCCGCGCACCTCAACACGTTCGGCGACCACACGCCGACGGAGCTGTGGGACGAGTACCGCAAGCTGGTGGACCGGCTCGGCTGAGGCCGCCGGTCCTGACACGGCCGAGCCCCCGCACAATGGCGTGCGGGGGCTCGGTCGTGTCGTGCAGGGCAGGACCTAGGCGGCGACGAGTGCGTGGGCCTCCATGCGCTGGGCGGCCAGGATCGCGGCGGCCGTGTCGGCCCGGGAGGCCGCGACGACCAGGGCGCGGCCCGCGAGGGCGTGGGCGCGCTGGTGCAGGGCGTCGACGCTCGGCTCGTGGATGGCGGCGGCCACCGTGGCGCGGACCGGCATCAGGCCGCCGCGCAGCCGGGCGACCTGTGCGGCCAGCGCGTCGGCCGCCTCGTCCAGGTCGGCCGACGGGCGCAGTGCGCGCAGCTCGTCGGTGACGGCGAGCAGCGCGCTCAGGTGGCCGGCGAGCTGGATGTCCAGCTCCTCCTCGCGGGAGCGGTGCGGGAATTCGCCGCTGTCGACCCCGGTCGAGTGGACCGACTTGGTGCGGATCGGCTCGTACATGGGAGGCCTCCAGGGCATGCGTGTCAGCTTGGCCTCCATCGTACCTTAGATTCTGTCTAATTTAGAACCTGTCCAAAGTGGCGGGTGCTCCGCGTGTCACGGCTGGCTGTAGCCGTCCAGGAAGTTGCCGATCCGGGTCACGGCCTCCGTCAGCTGCCGGGTGTCGGGCAGCGTGACGACGCGGAAGTGGTCGGGCTCCGGCCAGTTGAAGCCGGTGCCGTGCACCACCATGATCTTCTCGGCCCGCAGCAGGTCGAGCACCATCTGCCGGTCGTCCTTGACCTTGAAGACCTTGGGGTCGAGGCGTGGGAAGAGGTACAGGGCGCCCTTGGGCTTTACGCAGGTCACGCCGGGGATCTGGGTGAGCAGCTCGTACGCGACGTCCCGCTGCTCCTTCAGCCGCCCGCCGGGCAGCACCAGATCGTTGACCGTCTGGCGTCCGCTGAGTGCCGCGACGACGCCGTGCTGGCCCGGCATGTTCGCGCACAGGCGCATGTTCGCCAGGATCGTCAGGCCCTCGATGTACGACTCCGCGTGCGCGCGCGGTCCGGAGATCGCCATCCAGCCGACGCGGTAGCCGGCCACGCGGTACGCCTTCGACATGCCGTTGAAGGTGAGCGTCATCAGGTCCGGCGCGATGGCGGCGGTGGGGGTGTGCGTGGCGCCGTCGTAGAGGATCTTGTCGTAGATCTCGTCGGAGCAGACGAGGAGGTTGTGGCGGCGGGCGATGTCGGTGATGCCGCGCAGCATCTCGTCGCTGTAGACGGCGCCGGTGGGGTTGTTGGGGTTGATGATGACGATCGCCTTGGTGCGGTCGGTCACCTTGCGCTCGATGTCGGCGAGGTCCGGCATCCAGTCCGCCTGCTCGTCGCAGCGGTAGTGCACGGCGGTGCCGCCGGAGAGCGAGACGGCGGCGGTCCACAGCGGATAGTCCGGCGCGGGGACGAGTACCTCGTCGCCGTCGTCGAGCAGCCCCTGCATGGCCATCACGATCAGCTCGGAGACGCCGTTGCCGATGAAGACGTGCTCGACGTCGGTCTCCACGCCGAGGGTCTGGTAGTGCATCATCACGGCGCGGCGGGCTGCAAGGAGGCCCTTGGCGTCGCCGTAGCCGTGCGCGTCCCCGAGGTTGCGGAGCATGTCCTCGAGGATCTCGGGCGGGCACTCGAAGCCGAACGCCGCCGGGTTGCCGGTGTTGAGCTTCAGGATGCGGTGCCCTGCCGCCTCCAGCCGCATCGCTTCTTCGAGAACCGGGCCCCGGATCTCGTAGCAGACGTTGGAGAGCTTGGTCGACTGGATGAGCTGCATCCCCAAACTTTACGGCCGCGTTTCGGGATGCCGCGCACCGTTTGTCGGCCGGTGGCGCGCCGCGGCCGCCACCGCTTTCGGATGCGGTGGCACGCGGTGCGGGATACCTCCGGAACGGCGGGTTCCGGGGTGGGTGCGGCTTTGATGCGGCGGGTCGGCGGGGCGGGTGAGATGGGCCACGTGCGACCCCCGCGTGTGGTGGTCCCGCTGGGCTTCCACCAGGCGTATCGCGCATACGTTCGATTAATTGGTTACGGTGGGGGCATGCTGCAGGGATCGCTGTTCGATCAGGACGAGGTGGTGGCGCTCGGGCCGCTCGATGGCGTGCGTCGCACCGTGCTCGGGGGCGGGGCGTGGATCGACGTGTTGCCGGGGTGGCTGCGCGGGGCCGATGAGGTGTACGAGCGGTTGGCCCGGGATGTGCCCTGGAAGGCCGAGCGGCGGCAGATGTACGAGCGGATGGTCGACGTGCCGCGGCTGCTGAAGTTCTACGGGGCGGGGGAGCGGCTCCCGGACCCGGTGCTCGATGCGGCGCGGGACACGCTGTCCGCGTACTACGCCGAGGAGTTGGGGGAGCCGTTCACCACGGCGGGGCTGTGTTTCTACCGGGACGGGCGGGACAGCGTCGCCTGGCACGGGGACCGGATCGGGCGCGGGGCCCGCGAGGACACGATGGTCGCCATCCTGTCGGTCGGGACGCCGCGGGACCTGGCGCTGCGGCCCGTCGCCGGCGGACCCGTCGTGCGCCGCCCGCTCGGGCACGGCGACCTCATCGTCATGGGCGGCTCGTGTCAGCGGACCTGGGAGCACGCGATCCCCAAGTCCGCCCGCGCGGCCGGTGGCCGGATCAGTGTCCAGTTCCGGCCGCACGGGGTGCGTTGAGGCCGATATCGCGCGGATCGTGAACGTATCGTCGTCGGCTGTCCGTGGGGCCGTCACAGTCTCTACACTTCGCGCTCATGTCCTGGCAGCAACCCCATCAAGGCACCGAACCCGTGGTGCCCGAGGTCGTGTACGACCCGAATCAGGCGGCCCACGCGTACGACGGATACGTGGACCCGGCCGCCGCCCACGGCTGGCAGGAACCGGCCACCGCGCGCGACGACACACATGACACCGCTCCGCTCCCGCGGGTGCCGGAGACCGCGCCCGGGGCCCCGCGCCACGCCGCCGTGTTCGTCGACGGCTCAGGGCGTCGGCGCCGGCTCATGCGGATCGGCGGCATCGGGCTCGGCGCCGCCTGCGTCGTCTTCCTCGGCGCCGTCGTCACCGGGCTCTTCGGATCGAGTCCGTCGAGCGGCCCGCTGCCCTGGAACGACGGGCACGACAGCAAGGAGCAGCGCGCCGAGCACTCGGCGCCCGCGTCGCGCGGTCCCGCGCCGGCCACGAGCGGTCCCGCGTCCGAGCCGAGTACGTCCTCCTCGCCCGCCCGCGAGGTGAGCAAGTCGCCCAAGAAGGAGGCGGATCCGACCGTCTCCGCGTCGACGAGCACGACCGCGGCGCCCACGACGGCGGCCTCCACGACCGCGCCCGCCCGGGGGAACTCCGGGGACAACCCCGGACGGGGCAACGGCACACCGGGGGCCAACAAGGGCCCCAAGTGACGTTGGTCAGCCGCTGACGGTGCGGCGCACGGAGCGGCCCGCGAGCACGTCCGTGCGCTTGCCCTCCTCGATCACGAACTGCCCGTCGACGAGGACGTGCGGGATGCCGACCGGCAGCGTGCGCGGCGCCTCGAACGTGGAGCCCGCCGCGACCGTCTCCGGGTCGAACAGGACCAGGTCGGCGCGGTAGCCCTCGCGCACCAGGCCGCGGTCCGGCAGGCGCAGGCGGGCGGCCGGGCGCGAGGTGAGGTGCGCGACCGTCTCCTCCAGGGACATGACGCCCAGGTCGCGGGCGTAGTGGCCCAGGTAGTGCGGGAACGTGCCGTACGCGCGCGGGTGCGGCTTGTAGCCCTGGAGGATGCCGTCGCTGCCGCCGGTGTGCACGGGGTGCTGCATGATCGCCCGGACGTTGTCCTCGTGTCCGACGTGCTGGAGGATCGTCGAACCGAGCTTGTCGGCGATCAGCAGGCGGCGCGCCGTGACCCACGGGGCCTCGCCGCGTTCGGCGGCGGCCTGCGCGACGGTCTTGCCGACGCAGGAGGCCAGGCCCGGGTCGGAGACGCCCGAGATCTCGATCTTGTCCCACTCGATCGGCACGCCGTGACAGCCGTCCGCGCCGATCTCCTCGACGTGGTGCCGGATGCGCTCGGCGGTCTCGTCGTCCTGGAGGCGGGCGAGGGTCGCGTCGGGGCCGCCCTCATTGGCCCAACTCGGCAGCATCGCCACGAGAGTTGTGGCGCCCGGGGTGTACGGGTACGTGTCCAGGCTGATGTCGGCGCCGTCCGCGATCGCCTCGTCGAGAAGGGCGAGGAGGTCGACGCCCTTGCCCTTGTTCACGCCGAAGTTCATGGTCGCGTGTGCGAGGTGGAGCGAGCAGTCGGCGGTGCGGGTCAGCTCGACCATCTCGCGGTACGCGTCGAGCGCGCCGGCGCCGTAACTGCGGTGGTGCGGGCAGTAGTAGCCGTCGTACGAGGCCACCACCCGGCACAGTTCGGTGAGTTCGGCGTCCTTGGCGTACATGCCGGGGGTGTAGGTGAGGCCGGACGACATGCCTACGGCGCCCTGCTCCATGCCCTCGGCCACGAGCCGCTTCATGTGGTCGAGCTCGGCCGGGGTCGCGTCCCTGTCGTCCCAGCCGACCGCGTACATGCGGACCGTGCCCTGCGGGATGAGGTACGCGGCGTTCACCGCGATGCCCTGGCGGTCGATGCGGTCCAGGTACTCGCCGACCGTGCGCCAGTCGAAGTCGATGTCGCTTCCGTCGCCGTTCCAGCCGGTGATGGCCTGGCGGACCTGGGCGAGGGTGCGGTCGTCCACGGGGGCGTAGGAGAGGCCGTCCTGGCCGAGGACTTCGAGGGTGACGCCCTGGGCGGCCTTCGCGCTGTGGTCCGGGTCGCGGAGCACGGCGAGGTCGCTGTGGGCGTGCATGTCGATGAAGCCGGGGGAGAGGGCGAGGCCGTCGGCGTCCACGGTGCGGGGGGCCGTGGGGCGGGGGCCGGTCCCCTCCGGGGTGATCTCGGCGATGCGGCCGTCCTTGACGGTTACGTCGGCTCGGTAGGAGGCGCTGCCGCTGCCGTCGATGACGTGGGCGTCGCGGATGACCAGGTCCATGGGGTGCCTCTCTGGGGCGGGTGGTGCGGTGCGGGGGGTCGGTGCGGGTGGGTGGGCGCCTGCGGCGGGCGGAATTCCCCTCCCCGCCCCTTCCCGAAACCGGGGCTCCGCCCCGGACCCCGTTTGTCCTCAAACGCCGGACGGGCTGGAATTCAGAAGTACGTGCGGATGTAGTCGACGACCGTGCCGTCGGACTCCACCAGGGGGATCAGCTGCCACTTGTCGAACGACGTGCACGGGTGCGAGAGGCCCATGCCGAGCCAGTCGCCCACCTCCACGTCCGCCTCCGGCTCCGTACGCACCCAGCCGTGCTGGTCGGAGAGGCCCGTCACCGTGATGCCGGAAGCCTCCCGGACCTCGCCCGTCCGCGCGTCCCGGACGACCTGCGCCTCGGGCAGGTCGATGTCGTACGCCGCGTCCCGCTTGCCCGCGTTGGTGAACGCCTGGCCGTCGTTGGGGCGTGAGACGAACTGCGCCCACAGCCGGAACGCCGGCTCCAGCGCGCCCTCCTCCGGGACCCGGTTGAACGGGGTCAGGTGCCGGTAGTGGCCGTCGTCGTGCGAGACGTACGCCCCGGAGCGGAGCAACTTCAGGACGGGAAGGCTCAGTTCGGGGATCTCCGCGAAGACGTCCGCCACCGCGTCGAACCACGCCGAGCCGCCCGCGCTCACCACGATCTCGTCGAGACCGAGGTCCGTGAAGCGGCCCGCCTTGTCGAAGTCCGCCGCGAGCGCGACGAGTCGGCGCAGCCAGGCGCGCACCCGCTCGCCGTCGGCGTCCGGCACCTCGCCCTCGTAACCCGCGACGCCGACCAGGCGAAGGGCGGACGAGGCCGACACCGCGTCCGCGATCGCCGCGCAGTCCGTCTCCGTGCGGGCGCCGGTACGCGCGCCCTCGCCCGCGCCCAACTCCACCACCACGTCGACCGGTCGGCCCGCTCCGGCCTCCGCCAGCGCCGCCTGCATCAGTTCCACGCCGCGCACGGAGTCGACGTAGCAGATGAAGCGGAAGGACGGGTCGGCGTCGAGTTCGGAGGAGAGCCACTTCAGTGCTGCCGCGTCGACCAGCTCGTTCGCCAGGAAGATCCGGTCGATGCCGAACTCCCGCGCCACACGCACCTGGTGGGGTACCGCGAGGGTGATGCCCCACGCGCCGTGCTCCAGCTGCCGGTGGAAGAGCTGCGGGGCCATCGACGTCTTGCCGTGCGGGGCGAAGGCGAGGCCGTGGCGGGCGGAGTAGGTCTCCATGAGCGCGAGGTTGTGCTCCAGGCGCTCGGCGGAGAGGGCGAGGACGGGCGTGGTGAAGCCGTCCGTGAAGAGGTTCAGGCGGCGGGCCGCGAGTTCGCCGATCGTCGCGCCGTCGGCTTCCGGAGGCAGGCCCTTGAAGCGGAAGTCCACCCGCTCCCTCGACAGCTCCTCAAGACGAGCGGTGCGGCGCTCGACGGCAGTGTCGGCGTTCTGGGCGGTCACGGCGCCTCCTCCAGGCAGCCCGTTGCACTATTTGCAACGGTCATTGCGTATGTCGCTTCATGCTGTCTAACATCCGAGCCAACGTCGGGTCAACGGAGCCCGAAGTCCCCTGCCGCGAGGAGTGCGACCCACCGTGACCGCCACCGGACCCGCAGTACCGACCAGCGCCAACGATGTAGTCGCGCTCGGCGAGTCCATGGTCACGTTCCGGCCCACCGTGCCGGGGCGGCTCGCCGACGTGCCCTCGTTCGATCGCGGGATCGGCGGCGCCGAGTCCAACGTGGCGTGCGTGCTCGCCGCCGCCGGGCACCGGGCCGCGTGGGTCAGCCGGGTCGGCGCCGACGGGTTCGGCGACCACCTCGTGGAGGCCATCGGCGCGTACGGCGTCGACACCTCCGCCGTACGCCGCGATCTGCACCGGCCCACCGGCATCTACTTCCGCACCGCGGGCGACCGGGCCACCGCCGCCCACGAGGTCGCCTACTACCGCGCCGGATCCGCCGCCTCCGCCATGTCCACCGTCAACCTGGACCTGGACGCGCTGCGCTCCGGCCGGATCCTGCACCTGTCCGGGATCACCGCCGCGCTCTCCGCCGGCTGCCTCGACCTGCTGCGCGAGCTGACCGCTCCGCGCGCGGGCCGCCCCCTCGTCTCCTTCGACGTCAACTACCGGCCCGGCCTGTGGTCAGGATCCGCCGAGGGCCCCGACGTACTCCTGGAACTCGCGCGCGGCGCCGACATCGTGTTCGTCGGCGACGACGAGGCCGAGGACGCCTGGGGCATCACCGGCGGACCCGACGCGATCCGTGATGCGCTGCCCGAGCCCGCGCTGCTCGTCGTCAAGCGGGGCGCCGACGGCGCGATCGCGTACGACGCCGACGGCCGCCACGAGGAACCCTCCCCGCGCGTCGACGTCGTCGCCGCCGTCGGCGCCGGCGATGCCTTCGCCGCCGGATTCCTCTCCGCCACGCTGCGCGAACTGCCCGTCGCCGAACGCCTTCGGCACGGCCACCTCTGGGCCGCCGTCGCCCTCACCGAACCCGGCGACCTCGCCGCGCCCCCGAGCCGCGCCCGGGCGGACCGCCTGGTCGGCCTCGACGCCGCGCGGTGGGGGACACTGCACCTCGGTCCCGGTTGGGCAGCAGCCGACGCAGCCGACAGCGGGGCCGCCGAGGAGGTACGTACGCCATGAGCCAGACCGTCGACCGCGCGCTCAGCATCCTGCCGCTGCTCGCCGAGGGACCCGCCGACCTGGGCCAGGTCGCCGACCGCCTCGACGTGCACAAGTCCACGGCGATGCGCCTGCTGCGCACCCTCCACGAGCACGGCCTGGTCTACCGCCAGTCCGACCAGCGCTACCGCCTCGGCGCCCGCCTCTTCGCCCTCGCCCAGGAAGCCGTCGAGAACCTCGACGTCCGCGAGATCGCCCACCCCCACCTCGTCGAACTCAACGAGAAGGTCGGGCACACCGTCCACCTCGCCGTGTATGCGGAGAACGAGGTCCTCTACATCGACAAGGTCGAGAGCCGCTACCCGGTGCGCATGTACTCGCGCGTCGGCAAGCCGGTCGCCATCACGGTCGCCGCCGTCGCCAAGCTGCTGCTCGCCGACCTGTCGGAAGCCGAGCGCCGCGCCGTCGCGGAGAAGCTCGACTACCCCATGTACACGTCCCGTTCCACCCCCAACTCCACAGCTTTTCTGCGGGAGTTGGAGAAGGTGCGCGAACAGGGCTGGGCCACCGACCTCGGTGGCCACGAGGAGTCCATCAACTGCGTCGGCGCCCCCATCCGCGGCGCGGACGGCCGGGTCGTCGCCGCCATGTCGGTCTCCGCGCCGAATGTCGTCGTCACCGCCGAGGAACTCCTCACACTGCTCCCGCTGGTGCGCCGCACGGCGGAAGCCATCAGCCGGGACTACTCCGGTACCCCTCCGAAGTAACCCCGAGCAGGACCCCGCCCGAGTAACACCCCTCAAAGAAAGACCAGTTCACATGTCTGAGAAGACCGCGCTCACGCCCTCCACCCACACGACCCCGCCGGCGAAGTTCTCGCACGGCGTCAAGAAGGGCAACATCCTTCAGGTCGCCGGCCAGGTCGGCTTCCTGCCGGCCGAGGAGGGCAAGGCCCCGACCCCCGCGGGCCCGACCCTCAAGGAGCAGACCCTCCAGACGTTCGCCAACGTCAAGGCGATCCTCGAAGAGGGCGGCGCGAGCTGGGACGACGTCATGATGATGCGCGTCTACCTGACGGACGTCGACCACTTCGCCGAGATGAACGCCATCTACAACGAGTACTTCGAGGGCCAGGGCCTCAAGGAGGCCCCCGCCGCCCGCACGACCGTCTACGTCGGTCTGCCCAAGGGCCTGCTCATCGAGATCGACGCGCTCGCCGTCCTGAGCTGAGCACGCTCCCCTTCTCGTAACTCGCACGTCGTCACGGTGCGGCGCCCCCTGTGGGTGCGCCGCTCCGCGATCCCCCCTGTCTGGAAACACTGAAAAAGCCCCGCGCCCCCCCATGCACTTACGAGGTCAACGATGTCCCCGTACGCCCCCCTCGCGGCCGCCGCCGCGGAACAGCCGTCGCACACCGGCGGTCTGCTCCTCCTGATACCCGGCACGGCCGGCCTGCTGACCGTTGCCGTCCTCGGCATCGTCCTGCTGCTCTTCCTGATCATCAAGGCCAGGCTCCAGCCCTTCGTGGCCCTCCTGACGGTCTCCATCGCCGTCGGCCTCGGGGCCGGTCTCTCCGTCACCGAACTCTTCGGCACCGTCCAGAAGTCCGACGTCACGTCCGTCATCGAGGACGGAATGGGCGGCACCCTCGGACACATCGCGATCATCATCGGCCTGGGCACCATGCTCGGCGCGATCCTCGAAGTCTCGGGCGGCGCCGAAGTGCTGGCGTCCCGCCTGATCACCCTCTTCGGCGAGAAGCGCGCCCCCGTCGCGATGGGCCTCACCGGCCTCATCTTCGGCATCCCGGTCTTCTTCGACGTCGGCATCTTCGTGCTCGCGCCGATCGTCTACGCGGCCGCCAAGCGCGGCGGCAAGTCGATCCTGCTGTACTGCCTGCCGCTGCTCGCGGGCCTGTCGATGACCCACGCGTTCCTGCCCCCGCACCCGGGTCCCGTCGCCGCCGCCGGTCTGCTCCACGTCGACCTCGGCTGGGTCATCCTCATGGGCATCGTCTGCGGCATCCCCGCCGTGCTCGCCGCGTGGGCCTGGGCCGCCTGGATCGGCAAGAAGATCTTCGTGCCCGTGCCGCAGGACATGGTCGAGGCCGCCGACGAGGCGAAGGCCGCGCTCGCCGAGGAGCAGCGCAAGGACGGCATCACGCCCCGCGAGGACCCGGTTCCGCTCGGCATCGTCTTCACGATCATCGCCATCCCGCTGGTGCTGATCCTCGCCGCCACCTTCTCCTCGATCGCCATGGACCCGTCCACGGCCCGCTCGGTCATCGAGTTCTTCGGCAACCCGTTCGTGGCGCTCACCATCGCGCTGTTCGCCGCGTACTACCTGCTCGGCCTGCGCCGCGGCTGGTCCCGCAAGTCCCTGGAGACGGTGTCCACCTCGTCCCTGAAGCCGGTCGCCAACATCCTGCTCGTCGTCGGCGCCGGCGGTGTCTTCGGCGCGGTCCTCCAGGCCAGCGGCATCGCGCAGGCGCTGTCCGACACGTTCAGCAGCATCGGTCTGCCGATCATGGTCCTGGCGTACCTGATCTCGCTGGTGCTGCGCGTCGCGCAGGGTTCGGCGACGGTCGCCATCGTCACGACGGCCGGCATCGTGGGCCCGCTGCTCCAGGCCGGCGACTACTCGCAGCCGTACACGGCCCTCGTCATCATGGCCATCTCGGCGGGCTCCATCTTCGCCTCGCACGTCAACGACGGCGGCTTCTGGATGGTCTCCAAGTACTTCGGGATCTCCGAGCGGGACACCCTGCGCTCGTGGACGGTCCTGGAGTCGGTCCTGTCGGTCGCCGGGTTCGTGGTGGCTCTGGCGATCAGTTTCTTCGTCTAGGGCTCCAGCGTTCTGTCGCGTACTGTGCCGCACCCACCCCTGAGGGAGGTGCGGCACAGGTATGTCCGCCATACTTCCGCCCGTGGAGCAGCGTATGGAGAACGAGAAGGTCACGCCCGTCACCGGTGCCGGCTTCGACCCGGCGCACATCCCTGGCCTGACGGCTCCCGCACGGCAGCCGGAGGCCGAGGCCGCGGATGCCGATCAGACGCCGGAGGAGGTGACGACGCAGCCCGAAGCGCCGCACGAGGAGCCCGAAGAGGCGGAAGCGGAGACGGAGACGGCAGCCGACGACTCCGAGGCACCCGACGCCGACGACTCCGCGGAGCCCGCGCGCGCCGACGGCCCCGTCATGGACGCCAAGGACCGCCGCGGCTCCATCACCGTCGACGCGACCGGCGTCCGCTTCACGCTCGACGACCAGGAGGCCGACTTCACCTGGTCCGAGATCAGCGCGGTCGAGTACGGCACCGCCCGCAAGCGCCTCACGGTGACCGTCCACATGCCCAACGCCCGCTGGTTCCCGAACGACGTCCAGGCCCCCGACAAGACCCGTCTGGCCGAGTGGACGGACCAGCTGGACAAGGCCCTGGACACGTACTTCGAGGATTAGCGGGGCAGTTGGTGGTGACGCCCCTCTTGCCAGACCCGTAGCTTTGCGCACCCTTGGTGTTCATGGCGGACACCACGGGCACCCCAGGAACCGGCGTCACCTCCTCCTCCGACTCGCACCCTCGAAAGTCCAGCTGGAAATACATCGGCCCCGGCATCGTCGTCGCCGCGACGGGCGTCGGGGCGGGCGACCTCGTCGCCACCCTCATCGCGGGCAGCAACTTCGGCTACACCCTGCTCTGGGCCGCCGTCCTCGGCTGCCTCGTCAAGATCAGCCTCGCGGAGGCGGCGGGCCGCTGGCACCTGGCGACGGGCCGCACCCTCTTCGACGGCTGGTCGAGCCTCGGCAAGTGGACCACGTACTTCTTCGTGATCTACGCGGTGATCTGGGGCTTCGTGTACGGCGCGGCCGCGATGTCGTCGAGCGGGCTGCCCCTTCAGGCGCTGTTCCCCGACGTGTTCCCGGCCGAGTGGGCGATCAAGCCGTGGGCGATCCTGTCCGGCGTCGTCGGCCTGGTCTTCGTCTGGCTGAACAAGTACAGCGTCTTCGAGAAGGTCATGACGGTGCTCGTCGGCGTCATGTTCGTCGTCACCGTCTATCTGGCGATCCGGGTCACCCCGAACCTCAGTGACGCCTTCGCGGGCCTGCTCCCTGTGCTGCCGGACGAGAAGGACTCGATCCTCAACACGCTGGGCCTGATCGGCGGCGTCGGCGGCACCATCACCCTTGCCGCGTACGGCTATTGGGTCAACGCGAAGGGCTGGACGAACACCTCCTGGATGAAGGTGATGCGCCTCGACAACCGGGTCGCGTACATCACCACCGGCATCTTCGTCGTGGCGATGCTGTTCGTCGGCGCGGAGCTGCTGCACGCGTCCCACACGGCGATCGCCGAGGGCGACAAGGGGCTCGTGGACCTCTCCAAGATCCTTGAGGACCAGTACGGCACGGCGACGGCGAAGATGTTCCTCATCGGCTTCTTCGCGACGTCCTTCACCTCACTGATCGGCGTCTGGCACGGCGTGAGCCTGATGTTCGCCGACTTCGTCGAGCGCTACCGGCTCTCCCGCGTCGTCACCGGCGAGGAAGTGGCGAGCGGCGACCGCGAGAAGGGCTGGGCGTTCCGCGGCTTCCTGCTGTGGATGACGTTCCCGCCGATCGTCCTGCTCTTCCAGGGCCAGCCGTTCCGCCTGGTCATCATCTACGGAGTCCTCGGCGCGGCCTTCATGCCGTTCCTGGCGCTGACCCTGGTCTGGCTGCTGAACTCCTCGCGTACGCCGGCCAGTTGGCGCAACGGCTGGCTCAGCAACAGCATGCTGACCATCGCGGGCCTGCTGTTCGTGGTCCTGTGCGTGAAGCAGATCTGGGACCAGCCGTGGTCGGAGTTCTTCTAGGGTCCTGATCCGAACGGCAGGCTCTAGTTCCGCCTACTTGGCGGTGGCGCGGGCCCGGGCGATGTCCGGGTAGCGCACCGTGAAGAGGATCGGCAGCGCGATGCAGGCCACGGTCAGTACGGTGCGGGCGGTGTCGCTGCCCGGCTGGGAGTGGCGCAGCCACGCGCTGCCGATCCCGCTGACGGTGAAGGACGCGGCCCAGACCGCGGTGATGGCGACATTGACCTTCCGGAAGACGGGGCTGCCCCAGAACTCCTCGGGCACCTGGGTCTTCGCGATCCCCAGCGTGAACGGCCGCCCGATGACGAGCGATCCCCAGGCGATGAGGGCCAGCCATATCGAGGACCCGGCCGACGCGTAGTGCTCGACGAAGTCCGAGTCCGGCACGGCGAACGCGACGCCCGTGCCGACCGCGAAGAACACGGACGCGCTCACCTCGATGACGAGCGCGTCCCAGGCGCGGCCCGCGCGCCGCTGGCCCATCGCGAGCGCGACGGCCAGGACGAGCCCGACGAGCAGCGCGTACCGGACGTCGACGGCGCCGATCAGCACGCTCACGGCGATCCACGGAAGGAAGCTGCGCAGGTAAGCCATGGGGTCCCCCAGGTCTTGGTCCGGCTCGTCCGGCTCGTCCGGCTCGTCCGGCCCTACATCCGACGTTCCTGAACTGACATGTCGAAGTTAGAACCTCACGTCGTGACATGTCAATACTGGAATGTCGTGGGTACAGTGGTGCCATGAGCCTTCGACACGCCCTGCTCGGCCTCCTCGCGGACGGCCCGGCCAGCGGATACGACCTGCTCGGGACCTTTCGTACCAGCCTGGAGAACGTCTGGCCCGCCACTCAGAGCCAGATTTACACCGAGTTGACCAAGCTCGACGCGGCCGGTCTCACCCGGGTCGCGGAGGAGGGGCCGCGGGGCCGCAAGACGTACGAGATCACCGACGACGGCCGCGCCGAGCTGCGGCACTGGCTCCTGGAGGCGACGCCGAACGGATACCGGCGCAACGACGTGCTGCTGCGGGTCTTCCTCCTCGGCACCGTGGAGGACGGCGAGGCGCGGGACTTCCTGCGCGGCAGGGCCGAGTCGGCGCGCGGCCGTCTCGCCGGCCTGGAGGAGCTCGACGCGTCCATGGACTGGGGCGCCGACCCGCTCGCGGTCTACGGCCGGCTGACCCTGGAGTGGGGCAAGCGGTTCATGGCGATGCAGGCGGAGTGGGCCGACTGGGCGGAGAAGGAGGTCGCCGCGGCACGGGCCGCGGCGGGCGAGGGCAAGGGCGCGTGACGGGCGGCGCCGCCGGGGGAGCGGCGGCGCCGCACTCTTCAGGGGTTACAGACCGTCGACGTGCGGTCCGACGGCCGAGGACCACGCGTTGCCGGAGGCCGCGTCCCAGTTGGTGGACCAGGTCATCGCGCCGCGCAGGCCCGGGTAGGTCTTCGAGGGCTTGAACGAACCGCAGTTGGTGCCCTTGGTGAGGCAGTCGAGGGCGTCGTTCACGACCGACGGGGCCACGTAGCCGCTGCCCGCCGCGCTCGACGAGGCCGGTGTGCCGATGCCGACCTGCGAGGGGTCGAGCCCGCCCTCCAGCTGGATACAGGCGAGAGCGGTCAGGAAGTCCACGGACCCCTGGCTGTAGACCTTGCCGTCGCAGCCCAGCATCGAACCGCTGTTGTAGTACTGCATGTTGACGACGGTGAGGATGTCCTTGACCGCGAGCGCCGTCTTGAAGTACTCGGCCGAGGTCGACTGCATGTCGATGGTCTGCGGTGCCATCGTGAGCACGAACCTGCTCCCGGCCTTGGCGGCGAGCGACTTCAACGCCTGCGACATATATGTGGAGTTGAGCCCGTTCTCCAGGTCGATGTCGACCCCGTCGAACCCGTACTCCTGCATCAGCGCGTACACGGAGTCGGCGAAGTTGGTCGCGGAGGCCGCGTCGTTGACCTGGATGGTGCCCTTCTCGCCGCCGATCGAGATGATCACGGACTTCCCGGCCGCCTGCTTGGCCTTGATGTCGGCCTTGAAGGCGTCGTCCGTGTAGCCGCCGAGGCCCGCCGAGTCGAGCGTGAAGTCGACGGCGCCGGGCGTCGTAGTCGCGTCGGCGAAGGCGACGGCAACGATGTCGTACGCGTCCGGGACGTCGGCGAGTTTCTGCACGGTCGCGCCGTTGTTGAAGTTCTGCCAGTAGCCGGTGACGGCGTGCGCCGGAACGGCGGCCGTGGAGCTTTCTGCCGTGCTGGCCGCATTTGCCGTGCTTGTCGTGGCGAGACCGCCCACGGCGAGCGCCGCCGCCGTAAATGCGCCAAGAAGCACGCCGAGCCGGGACCGTCTGCGACAGGAATGCGCCATTTCTTCCTCCAGGTGGGGGGAGGTCTCCCGACACCGAAGTGGGGGAGATGTGGGGGGAGTTGAGGAAGCAGCTGCTGGCCGTACAAACTGGTCCAGACCATTGAACTTGTCAAGGGTTGTCACCGGCACTTCTTCGCCAACCCGCCCCCGACTCGCCCCCATCGCCCCGTGAACAGTGCGAAGTGGGGTGTTGCGGGGCGGCTGCGTGGATATGGTGCTCAGGCAGCGGCACCGCGAGGTGCTGCTGGAGGGACGCAGAGCGACGACCGGGGGGTTCACGCGTGCCGACCGCCATAGCCGTGACCGACCCCGACCTGGTCCTCGCCTCGCCGGACCGGCACACACCGACCGCCACCGTGCTGCCCGTGGGCGAACCGCAGCAGAAGTATCCGCTCGACCGCGCCCTGACCGACGTCCACACGCTGATCGAACAGCACGGCTACGTGATCGTGCTCTGCCCGGAATCGGCGCCGGACGCGACCGTGCACCGGCTGCATTCGATCCGTTCCGTGCTGGAAACCGACCGGATCGCGATCCTGCGCCCCGCGCTCCCGCCCCTCGGGCTCGCCGTACTGGCGCTGCAATTGCGCCAGTTGTCGATCTGCGACTTCAGCCCGGGCGTGCTCGCGTCGTCGGCCCGCCTGCTCGCGCACTACGTCTACGCGGGCGCGGTCGTCGGCTCGGTGGCGAAGCTGGACCGGGTCCCGGTCTCCCTGAAGGCACACGCGAAGTCCTGGTCGCCGAACGCCCAGTTCGCGGTGGTCGCCTCACCGCAACCCCAACTCCTGCGCCTGACGGGCTCGGAGACACCGACGGGCCCCGCCTTCGGGACCCGCATGGTCTACGCCGTCGGCCAGCACACCCCCGACTGGCTCACCGGCGTCCTCGCACCCGCCTGGCGGGTACAGGGCGTGACGCGGACGCGGCTGCCGGCCGAGTCACCCCGCTGGTGGGCGACGGGCAAGCCGGGCAGCCCCGGCAAGATCGTCGAATTCGCGGCAGCGATCCCCGACATCTCGGTCCTCTACCAACTCGTCTCCTCGGTCCGCCGCGAACAGTGCCACTGGTGCGGCCTCGAACTCATCGGCGACCGCTGCGGTTTCTGCTCCGCGCCGCTGGCGGGCGAGGCACCACCCGAGGGCACGGGCGCGCCGACGCGCTCGGCGCTCACACCCGCGGCGGGCTCGACCCGAACAGCACTCCCACGTCCGACCCACTCCTGACCCCTACCAACGAGGTTGCTCGGTCCATGAACTCACGTCAGCGCCGCGGCGTCATACTCCTGGTCGTCTCGGCCCTGTGCGCCATCGGAGCGTTCGCCGGTGTGCTCGCCGTGATCCGTGACGTGGACTCGAAGGTGGCACCGGAGACGGACGCGTACGAGCTGAAACAGGACGTGGCCCCGTACAAACAGCTCACGGCGGACCAGTTCGAGAAGGTGCGGATGCCGAAGCGCTGGCTGTCGGAAACGGCCGTCACCGACCTCGGCGACATCCGCGGCAAGATCGCCGTCACGCAGCTCAAGAAGGGCTCCCTGCTCCAGTCCGACATGATCGTCGACCGCCCGAAGCTGGAGGCCGGCCAGCAGGAGATCGCCATCATGATCGACGCGGAGACCGGCGTCGCCGGAAAGATCAACCCCGGCTCCAAGGTCAACATCTACGCCACCTTCAAGGCCGAGAACGACAAGCAGCGCGACCAGTCCAAGGTCATCGTGGAGAACGCCGGGGTGATCGACGTGGGCAAGCTGACCCCGATCGACCAGCAGGGCGCCGCGGACAGCGAGAACTCCACCCGCAGACAGGGCGAGGCCGTCCCGATCACCTTCGCCCTCGGCCCCGCGGACGCCCAACGGGTCGCCTACGCCGAGTCGTTCGCGACCCACGTCCGCCTGGCCCTGGTGGCCCCGGGCGACCCCGAGAAAATCACCCCGGAGGACCGCTCGTACACCTTGGAGGGCGACAAGTGAGTCCACTCCATCAAGCCCCTGCGGCGATTGAGCAGCGGGGTACGGGGCAGAGCCCCGCGTCCGCAACCCCGGTTCGGGCACAACAAGCCCCTCCGGCGGTACGGGCATTTAAAGCCCCGCCGGCGATTGAGGCGCGGGGCCCGGGGCAGAGCCCCGCGACGTCAACCCCGCCGCCGCGGAACGGAGCGTCCCGCCGATGACCACCCGTATCCTCCCGGCGGTAGCTGACCCGGAAACCGCCAGAGGCCTCGTCACACTCCTCTCCCAGCTCCCCGACGCCGAACCCGCCCCACCCGTCCCCGACGCCACCGCCCTGCTCGACACCCTCGCAGGCCTCGCGGCCGAGTCCCTGGACGAGCTCCCCGAGGTTGTCCTGGTCCACGACCGCATCGGCCCGGTCCCCGCCCTCGACCTCATCCGCGACCTGGTCCTCCGCTTCCCGGCGGTGGGCGTCGTCCTGCTCACCACCGACACGGGACCCGCCCTCCTCACCGCCGCGATGGACAGCGGAGCGCGCGGCATCGTCGCGTTCCCCCTCGGCTACGACGCCCTCGCGGAACGCGTGACCGCGGCGGCCTCCTGGTCGGCGGGCATGCGCCGGCACCTGGCGGGCGGCAGCGGAACCGAACTCGTCCCGGCGGGCGGCGGCGGCCGGGTCGTCGCGGTGGCGGGCGCGAAGGGCGGCGTGGGAACAACGGTCACAGCGGTCCAACTCGCCCTCGCCGCAAGGGCATCGGGCCGCACGGCCGCCCTCCTGGACCTGGACCTCCAGTCCGGCGACGTGGCTTCGTACCTCGACGTCCAGTTCCGCCGCTCCGTCGCCGACCTCGCCGCGATCCGCGACATCACGCCCCGCGTCCTCCAGGACGCCGCCTTCGCCCACGAGTCCGGCGTCGACCTGCTCCTCGCCCCCGCCGACGGCGAACGCGGCGAGGACGTCACGGACCGCGTGGCCCGCCAGGTGATCCACGCCCTGCGTGCCCGCTACGACGTGGTGGTCATCGACTGCGGTACGCAAATGTCCTCGGCGAACACCGCGGCCATAGAACTCGCCGACCAGACGGCCCTCCTGGTCACCCCGGACGTCGTGGCGGTACGCGCGGCGAAGCGCATGGTCCGCCTCTGGGACCGCCTCCAGATCCGCAAGGCGGAGGAGACCCTCACGGTCGTCAACCGCCACGCCCGCTCGGCGGAGATCCAGCCGACGCTGGTGGAACGGGTGACAGGCACAAAGACCGCCCGCACCTCCATCCCGGCCGCGTACAAGGAACTCCAGGCGGCGGTCGACGCGGGCCGCATGCAGGACCTCGACAACCGCTCGTCGGTCAAGCAGGCGATGTGGGCGCTGGCGGCGGAACTCGACCTCGTGGCCACGCCCGCACCCCCGACGTCGGGCCGCCGGGCCCGCCGCCGGGGCTCGGACAAGGGCGCGGTGACCCTCGAGTTCGCGGCGATGTTCCCCCTGATCCTGGTCGTCCTCGCCCTGATGTGGCAGTGCGTCCTGTACGGCTACACGTACTCCCTGGCGGGCAACGCGGCGGACGAGGCGGCGCGGGCGGCGACATCTGCTGCCGCGGGGAGCGGGGACATGGCAGGGGCCTGCGACACGGCGGGCCGCAAGAACCTGCCGGGGGCGTGGCAGGACGCCGAGATCACGTGCACGGAGTCCGGCACGGTCACCCGAGCGACGGTCGACGTGGACGTCCCCCTCTTCTTCCCGGGAGTGAACCCCGGCTGGTCGGTGAAGGGCGAGGCGGGCGCGGCGACGGAGGCGGTCCGGTGACGGGTCATCAAGCCCCTGCGGCGATTGAGCAGCGGGGTCCGGGGCAGAGCCCCGATCTTTCAGCCCCGCCGGCGTTTGAGGCGCGGGGTCCGGGGCGGAGCCCCGAGGCGTCAACCCCGCCGCGGCGAAACCTGTCCGGCGACCGCGGAGTCTCCATGCTGGAGTTCGCCGGCTTCCTCCCCTTCCTCCTCGTCATCGGCATGGCTGCCATCCAACTCGGCCTCGTCGGCTACGGCGCCAACCAGGCCGGATCCGCCGCCCGCGCCGCCGCCCGCGCGGAATCCCTGAACCAGGGCGCGGGTCCGGGCGCCGCCGTCGCCTCCGTCAGCGGATGGCTGACACCCGCCCCGGGTGCGTGCGGCGGCACCGGGACGGTCACCTGCACCGTCACGGTCCGGGTACCCGCGATCATCCCCCTCTTCGACGGGTGGGACATCAGCCGCACTGTGGCCATGCCCAACGACCAGACGAACGTGGGGAGTTGACGATGAGCCTGCGCAACCGTGTCGTCGCCACCCGTGACCCGGCGGGAGCCCCCGGCACCGCCACCCCCGCCGACCGCGACGAGGGCCTGGTGGCCGTCTACCGCACCAAGCTCCTGGAAGAGATCGACCTCGCGGAGATGTCGTCCCTCCAGGCCGCCGAACGCCGGCTCCGCCTGGAGCGCGTACTCGGCCACATCATCAGCCGCGAGGGCCCGGTCCTCTCCTCGACGGAGCGCACGCAGCTGATCCGCCGCGTCGTGGACGAGGCCCTCGGCCTCGGCATCCTCGAACCCCTCCTCGCGGACGCGTCGATCACCGAAATCATGGTGAACGGCCCGGACTCGATCTTCGTGGAACGAGCGGGACGGGTGGAGCAACTGCCGCTCCGCTTCGCCTCGTCCGAGCAGCTCATGCAAACGATCGAACGCATCGTCTCCACGGTGAACCGCCGCGTCGACGAATCCAACCCGATGGTCGACGCCCGCCTCCCCACCGGCGAACGCGTCAACGTGATCATCCCGCCGCTCTCGCTCACCGGCGCCACGCTCACGATCCGCCGCTTCCCGCGCGCGTACAGCATGGGCGAACTCCTGGAACTCGGCTCGCTCGACGAGCACATGCTGATGTTCCTCGCGGCCTGCGTCCGCGCCCGCTTCAACATCATCGTCAGCGGCGGCACGGGCTCCGGGAAGACAACGCTCCTCAACGCCCTCTCCGCCCTCATCCCCTCCCACGAACGCATCATCACGATCGAGGACTCGGCGGAACTCCAGCTCCAGCAGGAGCACGTGATCCGCCTGGAGTCCCGCCCCGCGAACGTGGAGGGCAAGGGCCAGATCACCATCCGCGACCTGGTCCGCAACAGCCTGCGCATGCGCCCCGACCGCATCATCGTCGGCGAGGTCCGCGGCGGCGAGACGCTCGACATGCTCCAGGCGATGTCGACCGGCCACGACGGCTCGCTCGCCACGGTCCACGCGAACACGGCGGAGGACGCCCTCACCCGCCTCCAGACCCTCGGCTCGATGTCGGAGGTCGACGTCCCCTTCGAGGCGCTGCGCGACCAGATCAACTCGGCGGTGGATGTCCTCGTCCAGCTCACGCGCGCCGCCGACGGCTCCCGCCGCATCACCGAGATCGCGCTGCTGATCTCGCACGGCCGCGAACAGTTCAGGATCGCGTCCGCGACCCGCTTCGTCGCGCAGCCCTACGTCTCCGGGGCCACGGACGACGAGATCCGCCGGGTCCGCGGCTACTACGAACACCTCCCGCTGCCCCGCCTCCTCGCCGACCGGCTCTACGTGGCGGGGGAGGCGGTGCCACCCGCGTTCGGCGTCGTGGAGTCGGTGGACGAGCGCAACACGAGGGAGGCGACGGGATGACGACTCCTGTCCTACTGGCGCTGGGGGCCACGGTCCTGGCCTGCGTCGTCGCGATCGCGGGCGTCCACGCCCTGGCCTCGGGTCGGGCCCGGAGCCAGGAACTGGTCGACCGGCTGGACGCATACCCGGCGGGCGGCGCCCCGGGCGCCGGCGGCGTGGGCGGCCGAGCCCGCCGCTTCGCCGCCATCGACCGCCGCCTGCGCCGCACGCGCCTGGGCCGCTCGGTGCACCTGCGCCTGTCGGCGACGGGCCTGGACGTGACGGCGGGCGAGTTCTCGGTCTACGTGGCCGTGGTCGCGGTGGGCCTGTGGCTGCTGGCGGCGTCGACACTGGCGCCGTTCTTCGGTCCGATCGCGGCACTGGTGACCATCTACAGCGCGCTCATCTTCCTCAACTGGCAACGCCAGAAGCGCATCGAGGCCTTCATCAACCAACTCCCGGACGTGGCCCGCCTCCTGGCGAACGCGACGGCCGCGGGCCTGGCGCTGCGCACGTCCCTCGCGATGGCGGCGGACGAACTCGAAGCCCCCGCAGGTGAGGAACTCTCGCGCGTGGCCGACCAGTTGGCCCTCGGCCGCTCGGTGGACGACGCCCTGGACGAACTGGCGACCCGCCTCCCCTCCCGCGAACTGGTCGTCCTGGTCACCACCCTGGTCCTGTCCAACAAGGCGGGCGGCACGGTGGTCTCCTCCCTCCGCAACCTCACCAAGACGCTGGAGGACAGGAAGGAGACCCGCCGCGAGATCCGCACGATGCTCTCCGAGGTCAACGCGACCGCCTTCACGGTTCCGCTCCTCGGCCTCGGCTCCCTCCTCCTGATCAACTCCTCGAACGACGGCGCGCTGGCGCGCGTGACGGACTCGGGAATGGGCAGGGCCCTGATCCTCATCTCACTCGCCCTCTACGGCATCGGCTTCTTCGTGATCCGCCGCCTCGGCCGAATCGAGGTGTGAGGGGACGATGTCGACAACGATGGTGGGCGTACTGCTCGCGGCCCTCGCGGGGGCGGCGACCCTGGGCATCTTCTTCGGTATCCGCATGTACCGCGCGGACGCCAAGGTCCCCAGCGACCTGGCCCTGGCCCTGGAGGTGGGCGCCAGCCGGGTCTCCACCACCGGCTCCGCGGTCGACCGCATCGGCATGCGGTTCGCGCCGCTGGTGCTGCGCCTCATGGGCCCGCGCCGCGTAGACGCCAAGCGCCGGAAGATCGACATGGCGGGCAACCCGGGCGGCCTGACGATCGACCGCTACGCGGCGCGCAGGGCGGTGTACGGGATGTTCGGCCTGATCATGGGCCTGATCTTCCTCTCCGCCGACAGCCCCCTCTTCGGCCTCCTGACCCTCGCCTTCGGGGCACTGGCCGCGGACGCCCTGATCTGGCAGGCGGTCCGCGACCGCAAGGAAGTCATCGACCGCACGCTCCCCGACTTCCTGGACGTCCTCGCGGTGGTGGTCTCGGCGGGCCTCGGCTTCCGCCAGGCGCTGGACCGCGTATCGGAGAAATACGAGGGCCCGTGGGCCGACGAACTCCGCATCACGCTCCGCCAGATGGACATGGGCGTCCCCCGCCGCCAGGCCTTCGACGAACTCCGCCGCCGCAACGCCTCCGAGCAGGTCGCCCAGTTCGTCTCGGCACTCCAACAGGGCGAGGAACTCGGCTCCCCGATCGCGGACACCCTCATCCAACTCGCCACGGACATGCGCCGCACGGACGCCCAGAACTCCCGCCGCAGGGCGGCGAAAACGATTCCGAAGGCGACGATGGTGACGTTGGTGTTCATGTTGCCGGCGACGATGATCCTCATCGCCACGGGAATGTTCCTGGGTTCGGGCTCGAACTTCGGCTCGATATTGGGCCGTTGAGAGACATGGGGCGGAGGGTGGCGATGGCGAACAGGGCAACGCGTCGACAACTTCCGGTCAAGCGCGACCCCTTAATTGGCGAATACGGGTGCAGAGGGTTGCGCTCCACGTACGTTGCGTGTGTTGATTTGCTTGCCTTGGCGAAAGTGCCGGAAGTGGTGAAAGGGGGCTCCCGTGATCAGGGACAAACTGCTCGGGGTGTGGGTGACGTGGACCAATGCGTTGGGGGAGAGGGCGCGGCGGGATTCAGGGGCCGGGTTTGTGGAGTATGCGGGGCTGATGATTTTGATCGCGGGGATTTTCGTCGCGATCGATCAGCTGGGATTGGACGGAAAGATCGGCACGGCCATCGGCACAGCAGTGGGCCGCGTCACGGGTGGCGGCTGAGCAGCCGCCTGCCGCGAGGCGATCGTGGCTCGACATTGCCGATCTACATCTGGCTCACCGGCATTCTGCTGTTCGCCGCGTTCGCCTTCTTCGCTTTTGCCCAGGCTGCATCCACCCGGAACGGTGCTCAGTCCGCCGCTGACGCGGCAGCGTTGGCGGCGGCCCAGTCCGCTCGTGAGGAGCTGATGCTGGGGTTGGGCGGGGCCCTTGAGGGAGACGGTAATTGGCTGGACTGGCTGGATGGCCGGGATCCCGAGGGGGACGGCCCGGCGGGGGCCGCGGCGAGTCGTCTGGCAGCGGCCAATGACGCGAAAGTCGTGAACGGTCCGGCCTTCACGAAGGTCAACGGCCACCCGGGTTACGAGGTTGGCGTGGAGACCCTCCACACGGTGGGCGACACGATCATTCCCGGCACGGAGAACGAGACGGCAAAGGCGCATGCCACCGCAGTGGTCCAGCCACGCTGCGACGTCCCCCTGGACGCCGATCCGAAGAAGCCCCTGGAACTCACCTGCGACGGTAAGGAACTGGACTTCGATCCGGAGGACTTCGACCTGGACGACCTGCCGGACGCGTCCGACCTGTTCGCCGTCCACCTTGCCGACTGACGAGAGAGGGAAGCCGCAGCGATGAACCTTCGGCGTACGACGACCACCCGCCGGGCACTGGCTGCGGCGACGATCACGGCCGGCCTGGTCCTGTCCATGGCGGGCTGTGGAGGTGACGGCGACAAGAACGAGGGAGATGCTGCGAAGTCCTCGGCTCCCGCGCAGCAGGGCAGCGACGGCAAGTCCAAGCCCTCGGCGCCCGCGACGGACAAGACGCTGGCCGAGGTGAAGGGCAACGGCATCACCCTCACGGTCACGTCGGCCACGCGCGACCAGGGCGGCTTCCTCAACGTCACCGGCACCGTCACCAACGGGACTTCCGCGCTGTGGCTCGGTACGCAGTGGAAGAGCGACGAGACCGAACTCCAGGGCAACGGCGGCTCCATCGCAGGCGCCAGCGTCATCGACCAGGAAGGCAAGAAGAAGTACCTGGTCCTCCGCGACACCCAAGGCCGATGCCTGTGCACGAAATTCGAGGGTGGCATCGATCAGGGCAAGAGCGTCGACTGGTTCGCCCAATTCCCCGCCCCGCCCGAGGGCACGAAGGCCGTCCAATTCCAGGTCCCCACCATGCCCCCGGCCCAACTCAACCTCACCGAGGGCGAATAACCATGCCCCGACGCCACCGAACCGCCACCGTCCTCACCGCCGCAACGGCCCTCCTGCTCACCACCGGCACCGTGGTCGCCCACGCCGACGACGAGCCGACCGGCGCCCCGCCCGGCAGCACCAGCAGTTCTCCGCCGCCCTCGGTGGACGCCAACAACCCCGGGTTGAAGCTCGCCGACGGGGCGACCCTCGCCCCCGCCAAGGTCCTGGACATCAAGTCGGTCGTCGAGGACCTCTCCGGCGAGGAGCGCCGCACGGACACCAATGAGGACGTGACGTTCGCCCTCCAGGCCGAGGTCCTCTTCCCCAAGGACAGCGCGAAGCTGAACCCCGACGGGAACTCCCGGATCCAGGCGATCGCCGACGAGATCGAGAACCAGAAGGCAAGCTCCGTACGGGTCTTCGGGTTCACCGACAACCTCGGCTCGTACGCCCACGGCCTCAAGCTCTCCAAGAACCGCGCGGAAGCCGTCCACGACGCCCTGACGGCGGCGCTCGGCGCGCAGGGCGCGAACATCACGTTCCAGGTCAGGGGCTACAGCGAGGACTACCCGATCGCGGACAACGGATCGGAGCAGGGCCGGAAGAAGAACCGCCGGGTCGAGGTCTCCCTCCCGAAGTCGAACTGAGAAGGGGGCCGGCCCAGGCCCACCCCCCCCCCGCGGTCAGTCCACGTACACCGGCAGCCGCTCCACCCCGTACACGATCGACAGCTTCCGGAACTCCAGCTCCGAGGGCTCCACCGCGAGCCGCAACTCCGGGAAGCGCCGCACCAGTTGGGGGAAGGCCGCGCGCAGTTCCATCTTGCCGAGTTCCGCGCCGATGCAGCGGTGGATGCCGTAGCCGAACGCCAGGTGCGAGGAGGAGGGCGGGCGCGCGGGGAGGAAGGCGTCCATGTCGTCGTCGGCCCCGCCGAGCCGGGGATCGCGGTCCGCCGCGCTCAGCGAGACGATGACTATGTCGCCGGCGGCGAGCGGCACCCCGCCGATCTCGGTGTCCTCGCGCGCGAAGCGTGGGAAGGCGGTCTGGACGACCGTGAGGTGGCGCAGGAGTTCGTCGACGAAGGGCGCCGCGACCGTCGCCGGGTCCTCCGCGTCGCGCAGGGCGGTGAAGTGCTCGCGGTCCTTCAGCATGATCATGGTGCCGAGGGCGATCATGCTCGCCGTCGTCTCCAGGCCACCGGTCAGGACGCCGTCCGCGAGGCCCGTGAGCTCCTCGTCGGTGATGTTGTCGCCGTGCTCGCGCACCAGCATGCCGAGCAGGCCCTCGCCGGGGTCGCGGCGCTGCTCCGCGACGACGCCGCGGAGGTAGTCGAGCGACTGGGAGACCGCGCCGAAGGAGGCTCCCGCGCCGCCCAGCACGTCGAAGCGGGCGACCGAGAACTGCTGGAACGCGTCGCGCTCCTCGTACGGGACGCCGAGCAGTTCGCAGATGACGAGCGCGGGGACCGGCATCGCGAAGTGCTCGACGAAGTCGGCGGTGCCGTCGGGCGACTCGCGGGCCGCCTTCTCCAGCTGCGCCAGCTGCTCCTCGATGATCGAGTGGATGCGCGGCGTGAGCCGTGAGAGGCGGCGCATCGTGAACTCGGGCGTCAGCAGGCGGCGCAGCCGCGTGTGGTCCGGCGGGTCACAGAAGCCGAGGCCGCCGGGGTGCTGCTCGGCATCGGCACCGCCCACCCCCACCAGGTTGCGGAAGTCGTTGCTGAACGCCTTCGCGTTGCCGAGGACCTCCTTCGCCTCGTCGTAGCCGGACACCAGCCACACCGTCATGCCGGGAATCGGCAGTTTGCTGACGGGTTCGCGGTCGCGCAGCGCACCGATCTCGGGGACCGGGTCGACGCCCTCGCGGCGCAGCGGCAGCAGCGCGGCGTCGGGGAGTTTCGACAGCACGGACAGGTCGAGGCTTCCCCCCTTTTTGCGCAGCCGGGAGAAGTAGAGGCGGGTCAGCCAGGTCGCTATCGCGGAACGTACGGACATGTGCTCGCATTTCTGCGGTGAGGCGGTAGGACGGACGGGCCTGATGGAGGTGTGGGGGCTGGAGAATGCCGGTGGGGAACGCCAAGGGTACGTGCGATCCCCCTGTTCTACGGAAGAGGGGCAACCCCCGCCCCCACCCGGGGGCTACCCCCAGTACCGCCGAAACCGAGATGAATCCGACCCGGTGTGACTGCGATCATGCGCATCATGACCACTTCCGACAACCTTCGTCCCACTCACGCGGACCGCCCCTACGACGAGCTCGTCGCGGAGGCCGTCGCCGCGCCCACCGAGGGCTGGGACTTTTCCTGGTTCGAGGGACGGGCCACCGAGGAGCGGCCCTCCTGGGGGTATGCCCGCCTCATGGGGGAGCGCCTCGCCGACGCGGAATCCGCCCTCGATCTGCACACCGGTGGCGGCGAGGTGCTGAACCTGGCCCCGAAGCTGCCGCCCCTGATGGCCGCGACCGAGGGCTGGCCCCCGAACGTCGAGAAGGCCACCCGCCTCCTGGGCCCCCGCGGCGTGGTCGTCGTCGCCTCGCCCGACGACGCCCCGCTGCCCTTCGCCGACGCGGCCTTCGAGCTGGTCACCGCCCGCCACCCGGTGAAGGCCCACTTCACGGAGATCGCCCGCGTGCTGCGCCCCGGCGGCACGTACTTCGCCCAACACGTGGGCCCCAGCAGCGTGTTCGAGCTGGTCGAGTACTTCCTGGGACCGCAGCCGGCCGAGGTGCGCGCGGGCCGTGACCCGCACGCGGAGCAGCGCGAGGCGGAGGCGGCCGGCCTTGAGATCGTCGACCTGCGCGCCGAGCGACTTCGCATCGAGTTCTACGACATCGGGGCCGTTGTCCACTTTCTGCGCAAGGTCGTATGGATGGTGCCAGGCTTCACAGTTGACGCCTACGATCCCCAACTCCGCGCGCTGCACGAACAGATCAAGAAGGAAGGGCCGTTCGTGGCCCACAGCACCCGCCACCTCATCGAGGCCCGCAAGCCCTAGCCGGGGCCCCAAGTCCCTTACGTAACTCTGGTCTCTACAGCCGTCTCGCGTAAGGTCCCGCCCCATGAGCCACACGCAATTCAGCCAAGCTTTCCTGTACGAGACCGAGCGGCACGCGGCGTGGGGTGGCGCTCAGCTCGAAGCTCTCATGGGGTTCCTGCCCGAAGGGGCGTCGTGGACGGCCGACCTGCCGACATGCCGCTACCGGCAGGGCCACGTGGACATACGGGTCGGCGTGCTCGGCACCTACGACGCCGCTCAGCGGTCGTGGATGTGGGGCTGGGCCAACCCCGAACTGCGCGGCACGCCCGTCGCGGCGCTCTCCGAACAGGTGGGGCGATTCGGCCAGAGTCAGGGGATAGCCGAGTTCACGACCCAGGTCCTCGACCTGTCCGGCTTCCCCGACCCCCGGCGGGCCGCCGAGACCCTCGCCTTCGCGGGGATGGGCGTGACCGGCGCTCCCGGCTACATCGGCGTGCCCGCGAACCCGGAGACCCAGGTCTACTTCCTGCCCGAGGATCCGCAGGTGCCGCGCGCCCCTCTTGACCCGGTCACGCTGCCGCGCACGCTCGTACAGGCCGAGGGCCTGCTCGGCGTCGACGCCAGGCGCCTGGTCGCGGGCTTCTTCGACCACCACGGGGTGGCGTACCAGGACAACGGCGGGCAGATCGCCGCGGAGCTGCCCGGTTCCGTCCCGGCCGAGATCGGCTTCGACGAGGCGGGCCGCATCGCCGGCATCCGCCTCGCCTTGCACTGAAGGCGGCGCGACCGCAGAAAGCTACGCCTCGTCGCGCAGTCCGAGGCGCAGGTGCTCCACATGGAAAAGCGCCTGGTCGAGAAGCTGCGCGACGTGGTCGTCATACAGCGCGTAGACGATCGAGCGCCCCTTGCGCTCACTGCTGACCAGGCCCAGATTGCGCAGCAGCCGCAGCTGGTGCGAGCACGCGGACTGTTCGAGCCCCGCCGCCTCCGCCAGGTCGCCGACCGCACACGGACCCTCCTGTAGACGCGCCAGAATGCGCAGCCGGGACGGGGTCGCGAGGGCCTGGAGCGTCGCCGCGACATCGGCCGCACCCACGGCGTCGAGCCGCTCGCGCGTGCTGCTCTTGTGATCGATTCCATGGCCCATGGGCTCATCGTATCCAGGCGACGACCGGCTTCCATGGCATGCGTGAATAGGTCTTCATGTGTTCCTGTACCGCGAGCCCCACGCCTGCACCCGTGCCCGCCTCCGCATCGACCGAGGTCGCCGCGACCGCCACCTGCCTCACCCCGAACCCCCGTACACAGAAGCCGAGTTGCTGACCCTGGCGGCCTCGGTGGGGCAATAGGGCGAACAGATACGTGAACTGGCGGAGCGGCCGATCCGGATCGTTATCGATACGCGATCGAATGCGGCCTAAGAATCACGTAAGTTCAGACCAACGGCAATTCGCGTGAGCAAAGCTGCGCGTCGGTACCGCGCAGTGGAGGGGGCTGCGCGGTACCCCGGCCGTCATCACGCCATTCACTGGTGGCGGAGCCCTGAGGGCCGCCCCCGCGTCAACCACGCGTGTGACACGGGAGAGGGACGCCACTCCGGGGGCGACGCGCCCCGCGAAACCGGACCGCGAACCCCGTCGAACCTGCTGCGGGACGGCTTGAAAGCCCCCTCATGGCGTCGCCGTACGACTCCGGAGCGTAGTTGTGGCACGCCGATGCGAGCGTCCGCACTTACGAAGGGTTATGGTGGAAACCCCCCCCTCGGGCCGGTCCGTATCCCCCCCCACGGACCGGCCCGTTTTTTCTGTCCCGGACTTCTCCGGGTGACCCCCACTCCCGTTACGGGGGTTCAGCGCCGGCCGTTCCAGATGTTCGTGCCCTCTGTGGAGACGGCGAACGAGTCGATTTCGGTCAGCTCCTCGTCGGTCAGCTTCGGACCGTCCAGCGCCGCCAGGTTCTCCTCCAGCTGCTTGACGCTGGACGCGCCGATCAGCGCCGACGTCATCCGCTCGTCCCGCAGCACCCAGCTCAGCGCCATCTGCGCGAGGGACTGGCCGCGGCGCTGCGCGATGTCGTTCAGCCCGTTCAGCCGGCGGACGACGTCCTCGCTCAGCAGGTCGGGGTCGAGCGACTTGCCCTGTGTCGCACGCGAACCCTCCGGGATCTCCTTCAGGTACTTGCCGGTCAACAGGCCCTGCGCGAGCGGCGCGAAGGAGATGCAGCCCATCCCGGCCGTCTCCAGCGTGTCCAGCAGATTGTCGTCCTCGGTCCAGCGGTTGAGCATCGAGTACGAGGGCTGGTGGATGATCGCCGGAACGCCCATCTCCCGCAGCAGGCGCGCCGCTTCGGCCGTCTGCTCGCTGGTGTACGAGGACACCCCCACGTACAGCGCCTTGCCCTGCTGGACGGCGGAGGCGAGCGCGCCCATCGTCTCCTCGAGCGGCGTGTCCGGGTCGAAGCGGTGCGAGTAGAAGATGTCGACGTAGTCGACGCCCATCCGCTTCAGGGACGCGTCGAGCGACGACATCAGGTACTTGCGGCTGCCCCACTCCCCGTACGGGCCCGGGTGCATGCGGTAGCCCGCCTTGGTCGAGAGGACCAGCTCGTCCCGGTACGGCGCGAAGTCCTGCGCGAAGATCTTGCCGAAGTTCAGCTCGGCGCTGCCGGGCGGCGGCCCGTAGTTGTTCGCGAGGTCGAAGTGTGTGACGCCCAGATCGAAGGCACGGCGCAGGATCGAGCGCTGGCTGGCAAGTGTGCGGTCGTCACCGAAGTTGTGCCACAGTCCGAGGGAGACGGCGGGGAGCTTCAGGCCGCTTCGGCCCGTGCGCCGGTACTCCATGGAACCGTACCGGCCCGCCGAGGCGACGTAAGGAGAGGTGTCGTTCATGGCTACGAAGCTACGTCAGGTCCCTGACACCCCACAGCCGGCACCCAGGTACGCCCGAGTAGGCTTCCGCCTTCGGGGACTCCCATCAGCACGGAGGGCAAAAAGACCGTGAACCTGCGCGACAGGCTGCGTGGCCTGCTGGTCAGGCTGTACGCACGCCGGGTGGAAGGCCACCTTGACCACGATCAGGCGCCCAAGCACATCGGCGTCATCATGGACGGCAACCGTCGCTGGGCCAAGGCCGCCGGATCCACCACCGCCCAGGGCCACCAGGCGGGCGCGGCGAAGATCGAGGAGTTCCTCGGCTGGTGCAGCGAGACGGACGTCGAGGTCGTCACGCTCTGGCTGCTCTCGACGGACAACTTCGACCGTCCCCAGGAAGAGCTGGTCCCGCTCCTCGGCATCATCGAGGGCGTCGTGCGCACGCTCGCCGAGGACGGCCGCTGGCGCGTGCAGCACGTGGGCAACACCGACATCCTCCCGTCGGGCATGCAGGCCGTGCTCAAGGAGGCCGAGGAGTCCACCGCGGAGCGCGACGGAATAGTGGTCAACGTCGCGATCGGCTACGGCGGCCGCCAGGAGATCGCCGACGCCGTCCGCTCGATGCTGCTCGACGCCTCCGACAAGGGGCAGTCGCTGGAGGACGTCGCCGACACCGTCACCGTCGACGCCATCGGCAAGCACCTCTACACCAAGGAACAGCCCGACCCGGATCTGGTCATCCGCACCAGCGGCGAGCAGCGGCTGTCCGGGTTCATGCTCTGGCAGACGGCCCACTCCGAGTACTACTTCTGTGAAGTCTTCTGGCCGGCCTTCCGCAAGGTCGACTTCCTGCGCGCGATGCGCGACTACGCGCTGCGCCACCGCCGTTTCGGCGGCTGACCACCGGTCACCGGGAGACGTACGTCATCAGGAGTTAACGCACGCGCCGTCATGTGCTTTTGCATGGCGGCGCTTGTTCGAGGGAATAAGCCTTCCAAGTCGGTGTCCGAGCCAAGGACACCGCATCTCAGCGGACGGCACGGGGCCGTCCGCCCGGGAGGCCCTTTGCACCAGGACGACCGTACGCAAGTGGGTACGGAAGACGCCTTGGAGGGCCGGTTCTCGGCCCGCGCAAGCGGCCCACGAACCGGTCCCGAAAACTCCGTCGCTCCCCGACCTCATCCGAGGGGGTACGTCCTTCCGTGGTGACCAGTAACAAGCGCCTTCCCAAGCCCGACCGGCGCACTTATGTTCTCGACACCAGCGTCCTGCTGGCCGATCCGAACTCCATGACCCGTTTCGACGAACACGAAGTGGTCCTTCCTGTCGTCGTGGTCACCGAGTTGGAGGCCAAACGGCATCATCCGGAGCTGGGTTACTTCGCCAGGCAGGCCCTGCGCCTGCTCGACGACTACCGGATCCGCCACGGACGCCTGGATGCGCCGATCCCTACCGGCGAACTGGGCGGCACCCTGCGCGTCGAGCTCAACCACTCCGATCCCAGCGTGCTGCCCTCGGGCTACCGCCTGGGGGACAACGACAGCCGCATCCTGGCGGTCGCCCGCAATCTGCAGGCCGAGGGATACGACGTCACCGTCGTGTCGAAGGACCTGCCGCTGCGGATCAAGGCGTCCTCCGTGGGGCTTCTCGCCGAGGAGTACCGCGCCGAACTCGCCATCACGGACTCCGGCTGGACCGGCATGTCCGAACTGACGCTGCCCGCCGAGCAGGTCGACCTCCTCTTCGAAGAGGACACCCTCTACGTTCCCGAGGCCGCCGACCTTCCCGTGCACACGGGTCTGACGATCCAGTCCGAGCGCGGAAAGGCGCTCGGCCGCGTCACACCCGAGGGCAACGTCCGCCTGGTGCGCGGCGATCGGGAGGCCTTCGGCCTCAAGGGGCGCAGCGCCGAGCAGCGGATCGCCCTCGATCTGCTGCTCGATCCGGACGTCGGGATCATCTCGATGGGCGGCCGGGCCGGCACCGGCAAGTCCGCGCTCGCGCTCTGCGCGGGCCTGGAGGCCGTCCTGGAGCGGCGCCAGCACCAGAAGGTGATGGTCTTCCGGCCGCTCTACGCCGTCGGCGGTCAGGAGCTCGGCTATCTGCCGGGCAGCGAGGCCGAGAAGATGGGGCCGTGGGCGCAGGCGGTCTTCGACACGCTGTCCGCCGTCACCTCGCGCGAGGTGATCGAAGAGGTCACCGCCCGGGGGATGCTGGAGGTCCTGCCGCTCACCCACATCAGGGGCCGCTCGCTGCACGACGCGTTCGTGATCGTGGACGAGGCGCAGTCCCTGGAGCGGAACGTCCTTCTGACGGTCCTTTCACGCATTGGGGCGAACTCGCGTGTCGTCCTCACCCATGACGTCGCGCAGCGCGACAACCTCCGCGTCGGCCGGTACGACGGGGTGGTCGCGGTCGTCGAGAAGCTGAAGGGACATCCGCTCTTCGCGCACGTCACACTCACCCGATCGGAAAGGTCGCAGATCGCGGCCCTGGTGACCGAAATGCTGGAGGACGGTCAGATCTAGTCCGTACAGGGCCTGTTCGTCCCTTTTGGCGCCGTTCGGCAAGGCGGGAGAGCCTAGCCGGGCGGCGCCGCGGCGTGTGCTCGTTTCCGAAAATCCCGGGGAGCAAACGAGGTGTGACCTTTCACACGCGGTGGGGAATTGCCTTGCCATGCTCGGATACGGCAGAGTCACCGTCCTGTCAGGCCCCGCATACGACACTTGCGTGCCCCCAGCGGTACGAAACAACAGCAGCACCCGCTGCACCTGAACTACATAGAGGCCGTCGTATGCCGCCCGAGCACCATGCGGCGCTCCCGTCACGGGAGTTGTCCACCGGGCCCGTGTCTCCCGTGACCCCGCAGTTGTGGAGACCAGTGTCAGGGGCAAGATTGCGTCCGCGACGGTCACGTTCAAGCGGGCGATGCTGGAAGGAAACCGTGTGAGCCGGATTTCGGTCCGGGGATTCGCAGTGGCCTCGGCCACCGCGGTCACCACAGTCGGCGCCGTCGTGGGTGTTGCCTCGGGCAGCACCGGTCAGCCCTCCCCGGAGGCTGCTGAGGCAACGGCGAGCGACTCGACCCTCCTCGCAGACATCCCTGCCGGTCAGCAGGCGCAGGTGCAGACCTCGTCGCTGAAGCAGCAGGCGCAGACCCAGGCCATCGCGGCCGACACGGCTGCGCAGAAGTCCGCCGAGGAGTCCGCCCGGAAGCAGGCAGCCGAGGACGCGGTCGCCAAGCAGCAGGCCGCACAGGACGCCAAGGAGGCCAAGGAGAAGGCCGAGAAGGAGGCCAAGGAGCGGGAGGCAGCCAAGAAGGCGGCCGCCAGCCGTTCGGCCACCCGCGACGCCTCCGACTTCACGGCACAGTCTTCGTACAGCGTCGCCCAGGTCCAGTCGATGGCGCGTCAGATGGTGCCGTCGGGTCAGTTCCAGTGCTTCAGCAACATCGTGGACCACGAGTCCAGCTGGAACTACAAGGCCGTCAACGCCTCGTCCGGTGCCTACGGTCTCTTCCAGGCGCTGCCCGGCACCAAGATGTCGTCGGCCGGCGCGGACTGGCAGACGAACCCGGCCACGCAGATAAAGTGGGGCCTCGGTTACATGAACGACCGCTATGGCAGCCCCTGCGAGGCCTGGTCGTTCTGGCAGGCCAACAACTGGTACTGAGCAACCAGTAGTTCGCAACCTCGCGAAGCCCCTCACCGTCCTCACGGTGAGGGGCTTCGACGTTGTCACGCGGTACGGTCGGGGCCACAGGCTCAAAGAGGACGGATGATGTCGCGAGTTCCAGGGTGGCTCGGCCGGGTCGGCGCGGGAATCAGCAAGGTGGGCGAGCGCCTGGACGAGCGCCGCGCGGAGGCCGAACGGGCGGAGGCGGAGGAGCTGCCGCCCCGGCCGACGCGGGCGCCGGCGGTGGCTCCCGCGCCGGATCCCGGTGCGCCGGGCCCGGCCGAAGCGCAGCCCGCGCACGACACGGACCACGTGCCCGCACCGCCCGCGTACGCGCCGGCCGTCTCCCCGCGTCCCGAGCCGACCGCCGCCGTGCCGTGGGGCCTTCGGGTCGCGGCCGAGGCGGGCTGGCGGCTCCTGGTGCTCGCCGGGACGCTCTGGGTCCTGATGAAGGTCATCAGCTCGGTGCAGCTGGTGGTGTTCGCGTTCATCGCGGCGCTGCTGATCACCGCGCTGCTCCAGCCGACGGTGGCGCGCCTCATGCGCAGGGGAGTGCCCAGGGGCCTCGCGACGGCCCTGACGGCCGTCCTCGGCTTCGTCATCATGGGGCTCGTCGGCTGGTTCGTGGTCTGGCAGGTCCAGGAGAACATCGACCAGCTGTCCGAGCAGGTCCAGGACGGCATCGACGATCTGCGCAGGTGGCTGCTGAACAGCCCCTTCCACGTGACCGACGGTCAGATCAACGACATCGCCAAGTCGTTGCGTGACGCGGTCGGCGCGAACACGGACGAGATCACGTCGGCCGGTCTTGAAGGCGTCACCGTCATCGTCGAGGCGCTGACGGGCGTACTCCTGACGATCTTCTCGACGCTGTTCCTGCTCTACGACGGCCGGCGCATCTGGCAGTGGACCCTGGGGCTCGTCCCCGCGCAGGCCCGTCCCGGCATCGCGGGCGCGGGGCCGAGGGCCTGGCGCACGCTCACGGCGTACGTCCGCGGGACGGTGATAGTGGCACTGATCGACGCCATCTTCATCGGCCTGGGGATCTTCTTCCTCGGCGTCCCGATGGCCGTGCCCCTGGCGGTCTTCATCTTCCTGTTCGCGTTCATCCCGCTGGTGGGCGCCGTCGTCTCCGGCGCGCTCGCCGTGGTCGTCGCGCTGGTGACGCAGGGCGTGTTCGCCGCGGTGATGACGCTGGGCGTGGTGCTCGCGGTGCAGCAGATCGAGGGCCACATCCTGCAGCCCTTCATCCTGGGCCGCGCGGTCCGGGTCCACCCCCTGGCCGTCGTCCTGGCGGTCGCCGCGGGCGGCATGGTCTCCGGCATCGGCGGAGCGGTGGTGGCGGTGCCGCTGGTGGCGGTCACGAACACGGTGGTCGTCTACCTACGGGCGTGGTCCCGGGAGGCGCACCTCAGCGGCACGCCGGAGCCACGGGGCGCCACGGCGGTCGACTCAAGCCCCGCTGGCAAATAGGGCCCCGGGGCGGGTGAGTAAATCCAGCCCCGCCGGCGATTGAGGCGCGGGGGCCGGGGCAGCGCCCCGCGACATGGGAAACGGGGGCCGGAATCATCCGGCCCCCGTTCCTTACGCCTCGGGGCTCTGCCCCGGACCCCGCTGCTCAATCGCCGCAGGGGCTTAAATCAAGCCAGCGCGTCTTCCGCGTCCAGCGTGACGCCGACCGCCTGGATCACGGAGGCGATCTTGAAGGCCTCCTGGACGACCTCACGGTCGACACCCGCCTTGCGCAGCACCTGCTCGTGCGAGTCGAGGCACATCCCGCACCCGTTGATCGCCGAGACCGCGAACGACCACAGCTCGAAGTCGACCTTGTCGACCCCCGGGTTGCCGATGACGTTCATCCGCAGACCCGCGCGCATCGTCCCGTACTCGTTGTCCGAGAGCAGGTGACGCGTGCGGTAGAAGACGTTGTTCATCGCCATGATGGCCGCCGCCGACTTCGCCGCGGTGTACGCCTCGGGCGACAGGTTCGCCTTCGCCTCGGGCTCCAGCTCCCGCAGCACGCGCGGGGACCGGGAGGCGATGGCGGTCGCCAGGACCGTGCCCCACAGCTGCTGGGCCGGAAGGTCCGAGTTGCCGATGACCGAGCCCAGGTTGAGCTTCAGGTCCTTGGCGTAGTCCGGAACGGCGGACTTCAGTTCATCGAGGGCCATGCTCACTCACCGGCCAGCAGCGCGACCGGGTCGAGGGTGTCCTCGCCCGAGGTCCAGTTGCACGGGCACAGCTCGTCCGTCTGGAGGGCGTCGAGGACCCGCAGGACCTCCTTGGGGTTACGGCCGACGGAGCCGGCGGTCACCATCGTGAACTGGATCTCGTTGTTCTGGTCGACGATGAAGACGGCGCGCTGCGCGAAGCCGTCCTCGCCCTCGATGCCGAGGTCACGCATGAGCTCGTGCTTCGAGTCGGCCATCATCGGGAACGGGAGGTCCGTCAGGTCCGGGTGGTCCTTGCGCCAGGCGTGGTGCACGAACTCGGAGTCACCGGAGAAGCCGAGGATCTGGGCGTCACGGTCGGCGAACTCCTCGTTCAGCTTGCCGAACGCGGCGATCTCGGTGGGGCACACGAAGGTGAAGTCCTTGGGCCACGCGAAGACGATCTTCCACTTGCCCTCGTAGGTCTTGTGGTTGATCTGCTCGAACTCGGAACCCTTCTCCAGCGAGACACAGGCAGTCAGGTCGAACTCGGGGAACTTGTCACCGACAGTGAGCACACGAACTCCTTGCAGTAGAAAACATCCCTTTTGGGGCTGTTTCCATGGGTTGGACTGCTCAAGATCGTGGCACAGGGTGCATTGATTACGGAAATAGCTAGACTCGGTCATGTTGATCGGAGGTGGCTATCAGTGGCCGTACAGAACGGAAAGCCCGTGGGGGCGCGGCGTCGGCAGCCCAGCCTGGCGCAGCTGCGGGCGTTCGCCGCGGTCGCGGAGCATCTGCACTTCCGGGACGCCGCGGCGGCGATCGGGATGAGTCAGCCCGCGCTGTCGGGAGCGGTCTCGGCGCTCGAAGAGGTGCTGGGCGTGACCCTTCTCGAGCGTACGACGAGAAAGGTGCTGCTCTCGCCGGCCGGGGAGCGGATCGCCGTGCGGGCCAAGGCGGTGCTCGAGGGGGTCGGCGCGCTCGTCGAGGAGGCCGAGGCGGTGCGGGCGCCGTTCACGGGCGTGCTGCGGCTCGGGGTGATTCCCACGGTGGCGCCGTATCTGCTGCCGACGGTGCTGCGGCTCGTCCACGACACGTATCCGGACCTGGACCTCCAGGTGCACGAGGAGCAGACGTCCTCGCTCATCGAGGGACTGGGGGCGGGGCGGCTCGATCTGCTGCTGCTCGCCGTGCCGCTCGGGGTGCCGGGGGTGAGTGAACTCCCTTTGTTCGACGAGGACTTCGTGCTCGTCACGCCGCTCGACCACTGGCTCGGCGGACGGGAGGGGATTCCGCGCGAGGCTCTGCGGGAGCTGAATCTGCTGCTCCTGGACGAGGGGCACTGCCTGCGCGACCAGGCCCTGGACATCTGCCGGGAGGCGGGCCGCGACGACGCTCCCGTCGCCACGACCGCCGCCGGGCTCGCCACGCTGGTCCAACTCGTCGCGGGCGGCCTCGGGGTGACGCTGCTGCCGCGCACCGCCGTGTCCGTCGAGACCAGCCGGAGCAGTCAGCTGCTCACCGGCTACTTCGCGGAGCCCGCCCCCGCGCGCCGCGTGGCACTCGCCATGCGGACGGGGGCGGCGCGCTCCGCGGAGTACGAGGAGCTGGCCTCGGCCCTGCGAACCGCCTTGCAGGGCCTGCCGGTTCGCGTCCTCGGTGACCGCTGAGCGTCACTCCGTCCGCAGCCCCTCCGCCCGCATCATGCGGTACAGCGGAGGCAGGGACAGCAGGGTCACCGCCGCGATGAGGGCGGCCGCCACCCCGGCCAGCGGGAGGAACAGCAGCCAGTCGGTCACCGGTTTGCCGATGAGGCGCAGCATCAGCCAGCCGAGCGTCAGCCCGCCCGCGACCGCCACGGTCATGCCGAGCACCACCGGGATCGCCGTCTGCCACAGCACGGACCAGGCGAGCGTCGAGCGCTTCGTGCCGTAGGCGACGAGTACCGACAACAGCCGCTTGCGCTCGCGGAGTTGCTCGATCTGCGAGACCAGCATCGACGCCGCGATGATCACCATGGTGAGCGCCGCGGCCGTGAAGAGGGCCGTGCGGATGCTCTCGTACTCCTTGTCGCGGCTCGACACCTCGTACGTCCACACCCGCATGCCCGGGTCGACCGCGAACGCGGTGTTGCGGACCTGGTCCGCCGCGTCCGGCACGCTCTCGTCGATCTGGATCTGCGCGTTGGTCGACGCGGTGTGCAGGGTCGCCGGGTCGAGGGCGCCGGGGGTGGCGAGGATGCCGCCGTAGTACTCGCCCGCCGGGTCCTTGCGGGAGTCGACGGTGCGTACGTCCTCGGGCAGTGACCAGTGCACGGGCTTCAGGTCGGTGCGGCCCGCGTCCTCGGGGTTGTCCACGAGGAGCCGCCCGCCGGGCACGGCCACCTTCTCCAACTGATCGTCGCTGTACGAGTCGTGGGAGCGGGTGACGCGGAAGACGTCGCCGTCCGAGCACGACGGCAGGTGGGCCAGTTCGCGCAGCGAGGGGCAGGAGCCGACGGACAGTGAGACGGACGGGGGATAGCCGTCCGCGCCCGGCTTGGCGCCCACCAGCTCGGCCGAGGTGCTGACCGTGCCGATGACCTTCTTGACGCCCTTGGTGGTCCGGAACTCCTGGACCATGCGGTCGGCCAGCGCGCCGCTCGGGAAGTCGGTGTTCGCGCCGATCTGGGCGCGCTGCGGATCCTGGCCGGTCGAGCTGTTGAAGCTGTCGTTGATGCCGACGGTGAACATCTGGAGGGCGATGCCGCCGGCCACCGCGATGGTGATGCCGGAGATCGCGCGGGTGGCGCCGCTGCTGTTCAACTGGAGCCTGCGGGTCGCCAGTTGCCAGGGCACGGAGCCGCCGCGCAGCCGGCTCACGACGGCCTCCACCAGCCAGGGCAGCACGAGCACCAGGCCGACGAGGGTCAGCAGGACGCCGCCCGCGATCACCACCATGGACAGCTGGGACGAGCCCGCGTCGAAGCTGGACAGGAACAGGACCAGGAGGCCGGCGAAGGGGACGGGCAGCCGCCACCACAGCCTGCGGCCGCGCACGCGCCCGCCCCGTACGACACCGAGCGGCTCGATCGAGACGGTCCGCAGGGCGAACACCGTGACGGCGATCGCGGACAGCGGCACCGCAAGGAGCACCACCGCGGCGAGGACCGGCACCGGGGTGAAGTCGTCGGGGAACGCGGACAGGCGCCACACCTCGACGTGGGCGAACACCTGCCTCCCCGCGAAGAAGGCGAGCAGGCCGAACGCGAGGCCGACGAGCGTGCCGAACAGCGCCTCACCGGCAGCCACCCACCGCGTCATCCGCGCGTCCGCGCCGACGAGTCGCAGCGCGGCGAGCCTGCGGTCGCGCCGCTCGCCGCCGAACCGTACGGCGGTCGCGATGAAGATGGCGATGGGCGCGAGCAGCACCACGCAGCCCAGCAGGATCAGCAGCACCAGGGCCGGGTCCAGCGGGGTGCTGTCGCCCGGCTGCCCGAACCCGTCGACGCGGGTGGCGCCGCGGTCGGTGCTCAGGTCCTCGCCGCCCGCGTACATGTACAGCTCGAAGGGGTCGCTCAGGCCGGCCTCGTGGATGGTGCCGACGTCGCGGAAGTCGTAGCGCTTCTTGAGGAGTTCACCCTCGGGAGAGTCGAGGAGGTCGCGCAGCGCGGGCGAGACCAGCATCTCGCCGGGGCCGGGCAACTTGTCGACGCCGGGCGGCAGGACCGGGTTCTTGCCGTCGGCGTCCAGCATGTAGCCGCCGACGGAGAGGTCCCGGTACGAGGAGGAGGTGTCGAGCGTGAGCAGCGTGCTGTCGGACGGCTTCACGCTCTCTTCGGCGTAGCCGATCGAGCGGGCGTCGGAGCGGGCGTCGCGCGCGCTCGTGAAGTTCGGCACGGACGCGGCGCCAAGGAGAACGGCGACGCCGAGGCCGACGCCGAGCGCGGTGAGCAGCGTACGGATCCAGCCCTCGCGGCCGCCGGAGAAGCCGAAGCGGACACCGAGCGCGAGATCGCGCAGCCGGCCCGCGAGGCCGGGGTCCGTGGGTGCGGGCGGGGCCTGGGCGGGGCGGTCGTCGAGGAGTGTCATCGGGCGAACTCCATGTCCCGGGCCTTGCCGTCCCGTACGACGATCTCGCGGTCCGAGTAGGCGGCGACCCGCGTCTCGTGGGTGACCAGGACGACGGCGGCGCCGGTGCTTCGGGCGGCGTCCGTGAGCAGCTCCATGACGCGCTCGCCGTTGAGCGAGTCCAGGGCGCCGGTGGGCTCGTCGGCGAACAGCACGCGCGGCCCCGTGACCAGGGAACGGGCGACGGCGACGCGCTGGCCCTGGCCGCCGGAGACCTCACCCGGCCGCTTGCGCGCGAGGTCGTCGACCTCCAGGCGCTGGAGCCATTCGACGGCCCGGCGCTCGGCCTCCTTGCGCTTCACGCCGTTCAGCCGCAGCGGCAGCGCGACGTTCTCGACGCACGTCAACTCCGGGACCAGCTGCCCGAACTGGAACACGAAGCCGAACTCGCCGCGGCGCAGCGCGCTGCGCTCCGCGTCGGACATGGCGGTCAGCTCGCGGCCGTTGTACGTGATGGTGCCGGAGTCCGGCGTGACGATGCCGGCGAGGCAGTGCAGCAGCGTCGACTTGCCCGAGCCCGAGGGGCCCATGACGGCGACGACCTCGCCGGGGTGGACGGAGAAGGAGGCGCCGTCGAGGGCCGGGGTCGGCCCGTACGTCTTGTGCAGGCCGGTGGCGGCCAGCAGGGAACCGGCGGGAGTGGTGGGGGAACTCATGAAGGACGTACCTCCGCGGCGAGCTTGTCGAGGCGCGCGGCGGTCAGTTCCAGCCAGCGCAGGTCGGCTTCCAGGTGGAACAGGGCGTGGTCGCAGATGAGTTGGTCGGCGAGGTCGCCCTTGCGCTTGCGGTCCGTGAGGATGCGCATCAGGCGCAGGTGCTCGGAGCGCTGCGCGTCGAGGAGTTCGGTCGCGTCGCGCCGGGTCAGCAGGGCGAGGACGACCTTCGTGTAGAGGGTCGACTGGAGGTACGGCTCCGGCTTCTCCGGCGTCGCGAGCCACTGCCGTACGTCGGTGACGCCGGCGTCGGTGATCGCGTACCGCTTGCGCTCGGGGCCGCCGCCGGCCTCGATCCCGTCGACCTCGACGAGGCCGTTCTTCAGGAGGCGGGACATGGTCGAGTAGACCTGCCCGTAGTGCAGCGGCTTGTCGTGCCCGAACGTCTCGTCGAAGGTGCGCTTGAGGTCGTAACCGTGGCGGGGCCCTGATTCGAGCAGCCCGAGGAGGGTGTGGCCGATGGACATGCGGGCGACTATACACACCATGTATACGCGGTGTGTATAGCTGGCCATGAGAACGCCGCAGGGGCTTGAGTCATCAAGCCCCTGCGGCGATTGAGCAGATCCAGCCCCGTGTCGTTCAGTCGGTCTCGCTGGCCGGGGGACGACCCCGCCTCGGTATCGGCTTCGCCGAACCCGGCAGGCGTCCCGCCTCCGCGAGCGCCTTGCGCAACAGGAACTCGATCTGCGCGTTGGCCGAGCGCAGGTCCTCGCCCGCCCAGCGCGCGAGCGCGTCGTACACCGCGGGGTCGAGCCGCAGCAGGACCTGTTTGCGTGCCGGGCGGCGCTCGCGGTCAGGGGGCGGCGTCACTGGTAGAGCGTTCCCGTGTTCAGGACGGGCTGCGCCGCGCGGTCCCCGCAGAGGACGACCAGCAGGTTGGAGACCATGGTCGCCTTGCGCTCCTCGTCCAGCTCCACGAAGTCCTGCTCGGCGATCCGGGCGAGCGCGGCCTCGACCATGCCGACCGCTCCGTCGACGATCTGGCGGCGGGCCGCCACGACCGCGCCCGCCTGCTGGCGCTGGAGCATCGCGGACGCGATCTCGGGGGCGTACGCGAGGTGCGTGAAGCGGGACTCGATGATCTGGACGCCGGCCGCCTCCACGCGCGCGTGGAGCTCGAGGGCGAGCTTCTCCGTGATCTCCTCGGCGTTGCCGCGCAGCGACAGGCCCTCCTCGTCGTGCGCGTCGTAGGGGTACTCGATGGCGATGTGCCGGACGGCCGCCTCGGTCTGCGTCGAGACGAACTCCAGGAAGTCGTCGACCTCGAAGGTCGCCTGGGCCGTGTCCTCGACCTTCCAGACGACGACCGCGGCGAGCTCGATCGGGTTGCCGTACGCGTCGTTGACCTTCAGGACCGCCGTCTCGTGGTTGCGCACGCGGGTCGAGATCTTGGTGCGCGAGGTCAGCGGGTTGACCCACCGCAGGCCGTCCGTGCGGATCGTGCCCCGGTAGCGGCCGAAGAGCTGGACGACGCGGGCCTCGCCCGGCGCCACCATGTTCAGGCCCGCCATGGCGAAGACCGAACAGATCGCGACGACGACGCCGACCGCGATGAGCGCCCCCCTGGCGCCCGACGAGTCGGTGGAGCCGGCGATCGCGATCAGGCCTCCGCCGACGATCAGGCCGACGAGGCCGAGCAGCAGGGCGAGTCCGCCGCCGATGCTGTGGGCCGTGAACTCGCGTACCTGCGCCTTCGGCATCTGTACGTCTGGAGTGTTCGTGTCGGAAGTGTTCGGTGTGGCGTCCGTCTCGGACATGTCCGTCCCCGTATCTCTGAGCTGGTCGTTCGTGACAGCACTGCCGCGAACGTGGTCTAGCAAAGTGATATCACTTTATCGCGTACGGCAACCATCCGCACGCCTCGCTCGTCGGTTCCCATGGGGCAGGTGCTGATTGTCACGTCCGATATGGCCGAATCAATGAAGATTCGACATAAGTGACGGGTTAGGTTCTTGAGCCGATTCAGCACGATCGTGAGAACTGGGTTCGTACCCGTACGCGAAGGCGTACACGTACTAGGACAAGAAGCGGAGCGACTGAGGTCATGGGCCGAGCGGATGCGAGGAAGGCGCGCAAGCGCGCGGCGCGGCCGTCGGGCATACGCCGCTTCTTCACCTGGAAGAAGCTCCTGGGCACGTTCTTCGGACTCGTGCTGCTGTGCATGGGCGCGTTCATCGTGCTGTACCTGGTGATCGACGTACCCGAGGGCAACCCCGACGCCCAGGTGCAGAGCAACGTCTACAAGTACAGCGACGGTTCGACCATGGCCCGCACCGGCAAGGTCAACCGGGAGCTCGTCGACCTCGCCGAGGTGCCCGAGGGCGTCCAGCACACGTTCGTCGCCGCCGAGAACAAGACGTTCTACACGGACAAGGGCGTCGACCTGAAGGGCACCGCCCGCGGCATGCTCAACACCGTCATGGGCAAGGGCAAGCAGGGTGGTTCGACGATCACCCAGCAGTACGTGAAGAACTACTACCTGACGCAGGAACAGACCGTCTCCCGCAAGCTCAAGGAACTGGTCATCTCGCTGAAGGTCGACCAGAAGCAGTCCAAGGACGACATCCTCGCCGGGTACATCAACACCAGCTACTACGGGCGCGGCGCCTGGGGCATCCAGGCCGCCGCCCAGGCCTACTACGGCAAGGACGCCTCGAAGCTGTCCGTGGAGCAGGGCGCGTATCTCGCCGCGCTGCTCCAGGCCCCGAACCAGTACGACTGGGCGGTCGCCTCCGACACCGGAAGGCAACTGGCCAAGGCGCGCTGGAACTACGTGCTCGACAACATGGTCGACATGCACTGGCTGAGCGCGAGCGACCGGCAGGGCATGAAGTTCGACAAGCCCATCCCGCCGAAGGCCGCCTCCGGGCTCCAGGGCCAGGAGGGCTACCTCTACACCGCCGCGCGCGACGAGGTCATGAAGGAACTCAACCTCACCGAGGCGCAGTTCGACGCCGGCGGCTACACGGTCACCCTCAACGTCGACCGCAAGAAGCAGAAGCAGCTCGAGAAGTCGGTCGAGCAGCAGCTCAACGACAAGCTCGACCGCAAGGACAAGAAGGCCGACGCGCGCGTGCAGGCCGGCGCCGTCTCCGTCGACCCGAAGACCGGCAAGGTCCTCGCGCTGTACGGCGGTGAAGGGCTCAGCGAGCACTACGTCAACAACGCGACCCGCACCGACTACCAGCCCGCCTCCACCTTCAAGCCGCTGATCCTCGCGGCCGCCCTGGAGAACGAGGCGACGACGCAGTCCGGCCAGAACATCACCGCGGACACGATCTACGACGGCACCAGCAGGCGCCCGGTCGTCGACAACGGCGAGAAGGTCGGCTTCGCCCCGCCGAACGAGGACAAGAAGAGCTACGGCCCGGTCACCGTCCAGACCGCCATGAACAAGTCCATCAACTCCGTCTTCGCGCAGCTCGGCGTCGACGTCGGCATGGACCAGGTGATGGCCACGGCGAAGAAGCTCGGCATGGACTCGGGCGACCTCAAGCCGTTCCCTGCGCAGACCCTCGGCACCATGGGCGCGAGCCCGATGGAGATGGCCGGCGTCTACGCGACCCTCGACAACCACGGCAAGAAGGTCACCCCGCGGGTCGTGAAGGCGGTGTCCAAGCAGGGCGAGAAGGTCCCGCTGGAGGCCCCCGTCGGCGAGCAGGTCATCAGCCGCGGCGCCGCCGACTCGGTCACCTCGGTCCTCACCGGTGTGGTCGACGACGGTACGGCGAAGACCTCCGTGCGCGACAACCCGTCCCGCGAGGGCCAGCAGGTCGCCGGCAAGACCGGTACCTCCGACGACAACAAGTCGGCCTGGTTCACCGGGTACACGCCGGACCTGGTCACCTCGGTGGGCCTGTTCGGTGAGGGCGCGCTGAAGTCGTCCGAGGCCGGCGCGCACGTGTCCATGGAGGGCGCGGGCGGCCTGCCGCGAGTCGACGGCGGCAGCTTCCCCGCCCAGATCTGGGCGCAGTACACCTTCAACTCGTCCAGTGCGAACGGGAAGTTCGACCTGGACACCGACATGGGCAAGGCCGTCCAGCCCACGACGACCGCCCCGGCCACCCCGACCGAGGAGCCCACGACCGACCCGACGCCGAGCAAGTCGGAGACGACCGAGCCGACGCCGACCAAGTCGACGCCGAGCGAGACGCCGACGAGCGAGACGCCGAGCGACGAGCCGACGGAGACGCTCCCGATCCCGACCGACAGCCCGACCGAGACCTGGCCGGAGGACCCGATCGAGCCGGAGAACGGCGGCGGGAACGGCAGGGACAGGCCCTAGGGCCTGTCGTCAAACTCCCGTCTGCCCGGCGACGCCTGGCACGCACGCTCGCGGCGTTGCCGAAAAGCCCGAGTAGCTCCGCTACTAGGACTCTCCGGCGCCTTGCGATCGCACGCACCAGACGCCGCCGAGCCGCCCTCCGGGCGACGACGCGAGTTTGACGACAGGCCCTAGACAGAGCCGAGCCAGGTGCGGGCCGCCGCGAGGAAGGCCCGCACCCCCAGCTCGATCGTGGGGTCCTGGAGCGGCGCGTACTGCGGCGAGTGGTTCACCGGGATCTCCGCGGGCAGTCCGCGCGAGGCGAGCGTGCCCGCGTCGTGCCCCGCGAAGGCGGCCGGGTCGGCCCCGCCGAAGTGCCAGAACACCGAGGGCACGCCGAGCTCCTTGCCGAACAGGCCGAAGTCCTCGCTGCCGTTGATCGGCTGCGGAAGCACGAGGACGCCCTGCTCGCCGAGCGCCCCGCGCAGCCCGTCGATCGTCGTGGCGGTGGCGTCGTCGGTGTTCTCCGTGACGGGGAAGGAGCCGAGCGAGGTGAACTCCGGCTCCTTGGGCGAGCCCGAGGCCTCCGCCTCCGCCCGGACGATCCGGCGCACCGCCGCGAGCACCCGCTCGCGCACCACCGGGTCGACCGAGCGAATGTTGAGCTTCAGCTCGGCCTCGTCCGCGATGATGTTCTCCTTCGTGCCGGCGTGGATCGAGCCCACCGTCACGACGGCCGTCTGCGAGGCACCGACCTCGCGCGAGACGACGGTCTGAAGGCGCATCACGACGGCCGCCGCGAGGACCACCGGGTCGACGGTCGACTCGGGCGTCGAGCCGTGCCCACCCCGCCCGAAGAGGCGTACGCGGTAGCTGTCGGAGGCCGCCATCACCGCTCCGGGCCGGGTCACCGCGACCCCCGTCGGGAACGGTCCGACGTGCTGCCCGAGGCACACGTCCGGCTTCGGGAAACGCTCCGCGAACCCGTCGTCCAGCATGTCCCTGGCCCCGCGGCCGATCTCCTCCGCAGGCTGGAACACGGCGACGACGGTGCCGCGCCACGTGTTCCGCTCCGCCGCGAGCAGCGCCGTCACGCCGAGCAGACACGTGACGTGCATGTCGTGGCCGCAGGCGTGCATGACCGGTACGTCGTTGCCGTCGCGGTCGGTGCCGCGCGCCACGGACGCGTAGGGCAGGCCCGTCGCCTCCAGGACGGGCAGGCCGTCCATGTCGGCGCGCAGCAGGACGGTCGGACCCTCGCCGTTGCGCAGGACTCCGACGACGCCGGTGCCGCCGACGCCCTCGGTCACCTCCCAGCCGCCCTGTTCGCGCAGCCGGGCGGCGACGATCCCGGCGGTGCGGGTCTCCTGGAGGGAGAGTTCGGGGTGTGCGTGCAGGTCCCGGTAGAGCTCGCGCAGGGACGGCAGCAGGCCCTCAAGGGTGGTGGCCGTGGCGGGTGTGGCGGTCATCGGGGCTCTCCTTGTACGGGTACGGGGGTGGGCTCGGCCTCCTCGGGCAGCCGCAGCGCCCGGCGGAAGGTGAGCGTGGTCTGCGGGGTGACGCAGGCGAGGACCGCGGCGAGCACCGCGCCGACGACGAGGAAGCCGAACGCGGCGCCGAATCCGGCCGAGTCCGCGAGCAGCCCCATCGCGGTCGGCGCGACGACGCCACCGGCCTGCCCGCCGAACGTGATCAACCCGGCGGCCGCGCCGGTCAGTTCGGGCGGCAGGCTGCGCAGCGGCACCGCGAAGATCGGCATGTAGCCCAGCGAGGCCGACGCGATCGCCACCGTCATCCAGCCGATGAACGCGACGGTGCCGGAAGCCGTCGCCATGAGGATCAGGGCGACCGAGGAGACCGTCATGGCGGGCACCACGATCTTGCGTTGGTTGCCTTCGAGGCGGTCCGCGAGCCGGCCGCCGACGATCACGGCGACGGTCGCCGCGCCCGCGGGCAGGATCGACAGGGCGCCCGCCGAGGTGAGCGCGAGCCCGCGCTCCTGGTTGAGGTACGAGGGCACCCAGGTGTTCAGGCCCCACACGATGATGTCGTAGCCGAAGAACATCCCGGCGAACGCCCACATGGTCCCCGAGCGAATCACGGTGCGGGCGGAGCCGGTGGGCCGTGCGTCGGCCTCCGTCCGCTCCCGCTCCGGCAGCCACAGTTGGACGGCCGCGTACACGAAGACGCCGATGCCGGCGACGGTGAAGAACGCCGAGCGCCAGCCGAAGTGGGCGATGAGCGGCGCCGCGATCAGCGGGGCGACGACCGCGGCGACGGCGTTCGACGACTGCACGATGCCGTTGGCGCTCATCCGCTGGCCCGGCGTCGTCCGCTCGCTCACCGCCTTCATCGAGGCGCCGGGGAAGACACCTTCGGCGATACCGAACAGGAAGCGCACCACCAGAAGGATCGCGAAGGAGCCCGCGAGCCCGGTGAGCGCCGTGAACACGGACCAGATGAGCAGCGCCCAGCAGGTGACGCGCTTGGCGCCGAACCGGTCGGCGAGCATGCCGCCCGGGATCTGGCAGACGGCGTACGCCACGAAGAACACGGAGACCGCAAGGCCCTGCTGGGCGCGGTTGAGGTCGAATTCGTGGCCGATCGAGGGCAGCGCGAGATTGATGACCAGACGGTCGATGTAGTCGATCAGCCAGGCGGCGAAGAGCAGCGTGACCGTGATCTTGGCGCCTTTGTCGAGACGCTCACGTGCGGGGCCTTGCGAGGGTGGGACCACAGGCACTCCTTCTAGAGTGGGCGTGCTGGTGTGGGGGACGGCTCGGAAGTGGGGACAGAATCCGGCCGCCGTGCGGGAAGGGGCCTCAAATGCTGGAAAACGGCAACGCGCACGGTCTCGTGCCGGAATCCGCCGCCTTCGAGGAGGCCGATCTCGCCCTGATCGACGCCTTGCAGACCGATCCGCGCGCCCCGTGGAGCCGGGTGGGGCCGGCCGTCGGCATCGACGCGACGACCGCGGCCCGCCGCTGGGCGCGCCTGGAGCGGGCGGGCCTGGCGTGGGTGACGGCGTACGCGGGGCCGACGACGGCCACCGTCGCCTACGTGGAAGTGACGTGCACACCGGGCGAGTTGGAGGAGCTGAGCGCCCGCCTCGTCCGGCTTCCGTGGGTGTTCAGCGCCGAGCACGTCGTCGGCGACTACGACCTGCTGCTCTCGATCGCGGCGACCGACCTGCCCGCGCTCGGGCGCCGGGTCAGCGACGACCTGGGCCGCCTGCCGGGCGTGCGCGGCACGCGGACCCGGCTGAGCATGCGGCTCTACCAGGAGGGCAGTGGCTGGAAGGTGCGCGCCCTCGACCGGGCGGGGCGGGCGCGGCTCAACACGGCCGGGCCCGGGCCCGGCGCGCCGTCCCGCCCGTTCCGGCCCCGCGACGAGGTCGACCTGGCACTCCTTCGCGAGCTGGGCGCGAACGGCCGTGCGGGGTTCGCCGAGTTGGCGGCGGTCGTCGGCGTCGGCGAGTCGACCGTGCGGCGCAGGCTCGCGCGCGAACTGCGCGACCGGGAGGTCCTGCTGCGCTGCGATCTGGCCCAGCAGCTGGCGGGCTGGCCGGCCCTCGCCACGTACCGGGCGACCGTCCCGCACGGCGCGCTCGACCGCACGGGTTCGGCCCTCGCCCGCTTTCCGCAGATGCGGCTGTGCACCTCGGTCACGGGCTCCTGCAACCTGCTCTTCCAGGTGTGGCTCCGCGACCTCGACGGCATGGCCACCCTGGAGGCCGCCCTGGACGACCGGTTCCCCGCCCTGCGCGTCGAGGACCGCACGGTGACGCTGCGCACGGTGAAGCGGATGGGGCGGGTGCTGGACGACCGGGGGCGGGCCACGGGGTATGTGCCGGTGGGGTTCTAGCCTCCGCCGTGCGAAGGGTGCGCCGCGCGCCACGCCGCCATCGACGCGTCCCACCCGTCCCCGGACAGCGCCGTCAGCGACGCCGGGAAGAGGCCGTCCTCCTCCTTGGCGATGTGCCGGTGCAACTCGTCCGTCTCGTCCTTGAGGCGCTGTACGTCGCCGGGGTCCGTGAGGTCGAGAGTGGGCAGCAGTGCGCCGAGCTCGCGGTGCTCGGCGACCAGGGCGTCGATGTAGTCGGCGTACTCCGGGTCGTCGCGCATCACCGCGAACAGGCCGTCCTCCTCGCCCTTCCAGTGCGAGGCGAGCTCCCGCGCCATCGTGTCCACGAGCGTCCGCGCGGCCGCCACATCGCCGCGCTCCAGCGCCCGCAGCGCGTCACCGGCGGCGTCGGTGACGCGCTCGTGCTCGGCGATGAACTCCTTGATCAGCGGGATCTCGCGGCATCCGCAGTAGTGGCACATGGCCACATATTTACGGCACCGGAAGCTCGAACCAGACGACCTTGCCGGTGGACAGGCGCGTCGCACCCCACCGCCGGGCGAGCCGGTTCACCAGGTAGAGCCCGCGGCCGCCCTCGTCCGTCGCCCGCGCCTGCCGAAGCCTCGGCAACTGCGGTACGTCGTCGCCCACTTCGCAGCGCAGCACGTCGGTCCGCAACAAGCGCAGCGTCACCGGCCGCGTGGCGTACCGCACCGCGTTCGTCACGACCTCGCTCACCAGGAGCTCGACCGAGTCCGTGAGGTCCTCCAGACCCCAGCGGTCCAGGGCGCTGCGCGCCAGCCTGCGGGCCCGGCCCGGCGCCGCGTCCTCCGGCTCCAGGGTCCAGTACGCGACGTCGCTCGGCGCGATCCCGTCGAACCGGGCGGCGAGCAGCGCGATGTCGTCGTCCCGGTCGCCCGGGCCGAGCATGTCGAGCACCTCGTCGCACAGCGCTTCAAGGGGCGGCGGATGATCCGGGCCCGTCAACTGCGCGGTGGCGGCGAGCCGTTCGCGCAGCTGCTCTATCCCGGTCCACACGTCCCGCAGCCGCGATTCGACGAGCCCGTCCGTGTACAGGAGCAGCGTCGCGCCCGCCGGGGCGTCCAGCTCGACCGCCTCGAAGTCGACCCCGCCGACGCCGATCGGCGCGCCGGGCGGCACCCGCAGCACCTCGGAGCGCCCGCCGAGGTGCAGCAGGACGGGCGGTGGATGCCCGGCGTTGGCGATGGTGATGCGGTGCGCGACCGGGTCGTACACGGCGTACATGCAGGTCGCCATGCGGTCCGTGCCGAGCCGCTGGGCCTGCTCGTCGAGGTGGTGCAGGACCTCCTGCGGTGGCAGGTCGAGCCCGGCGAGGGTCTGCGCGGTCGTCCGCAACTGGCCCATGATGGCGGCCGACGTCATCGAGTGGCCCATGACGTCGCCGACGACCAGCGCAACCCGGCTGCCGGGCAGGGGGATCGCGTCGTACCAGTCGCCGCCGACCCGCGCCGTCTCCGCCGCCGGCAGATAGCGCGAGGCCAGCCGCACGCCCGTCGGGTTCGGCAGCGTCTCCGGAAGCATCGTGCGCTGCAGCTCGTCCGCGATGTACGCCTCGCGGCCGTACAGCACCGCCTTGTCGATGCCGAGCGCGCTGTGCGTCGCCAACTGCCCCGCCACCAGCAGGTCGTCGGCGTCGAACGCGTGCCGGTCGGGGCGGCGCAGGAACACCGCGGCCCCGATCACCCGGCGGCGGCCGCGCAGTGGTGCCAGGATCGCGCGCTGGCCGCCCGGCAACGCCCGGTCGGAGCCCAGGAGTTCGGGCAGCGCGGCGAGCGCGGCGGGCGAGTCGGCGAACACGGGGCGTACGCCGCGCAGCACCTCGGCGAGCGCGCCACCGGGGCGTACCTCGCACAAGTCGGCGCAGCCCGCCGTCAGTTCGAGCTGCGGGGTGATCGGGACCGTGATTCCCGCGCCCTCGGTGTCCGAGTCGGTGGCGGTGTCGGTGGCGTCCGGGATCCGGTCGGTGCGGCGCAGGCGCAGCACCATCGGCCCGGTCGGCCGCTCGTCGCCCACCGGCAGCGGCTCGCGCAGATACACCAGGATCGCGTCGGAGAACGTCGGCACGGTCGCCCGGCACAGGCCCATCACGATCTCGTCGAGGTCCAGGCCGCGGGCGATCCGCCGGGTCGCGGCGCCGACGAAGCGCAGCCGGTCGCCGTCGCGCCGCATCGCCGTCGGCTGTCCGCTGGGGCGCGGCTGCCCGGTGCGGCGGTCCGGGCCGTCCGGCGGCCCTGGCCGCACGGGCTCGGGCGAGGGCGCCACGGGCTGCGCGTGCTCGGCGTCAGGGGCGGAACCGGAGGCGCGCCGCGGCTGTTCCGGCAGCCCTCCGGAGCCCGGGGCGGAGGCCTCGCCGGACGACGCGGAGGTGTCAGGGCTGTGCCGAAGGGCCCCGCGGGGGTCGGCGGGGCGGGCCGCCGTTCCGTGGTGGCGGCCTTCGTGGGAGGTGGGGTACTCCGTCACGCGTGTCGATTCCGTCCGTCCGGGGCTGCGCGCCGCGTCACTGGCCAGTGCGCCGGTAGTTGGGAAACAGCTGGGGCCATGGCCTGTCGGGGGTGGCGCCGCTGCCGGTGACCTGCGGCGTGTCCCGTAGGGGACCGGATACCCGGAACCCGCGCTCCGGGAACGGAATCCCCGCGGCCGAGCACACCGGGGACCTGCGGACAGCGCTGCTCGCGGTTCCGGCGGCCGTCTCGTACCGGCCCGCCCACTGCGTCGTCTCACCCACGTTCACGGTCCAGCCGCCCCTCGATGACCTCGTTGACATCGTGTCAGACCAGTTGTGCGTGCCAAGAGTTGTCCCTAGAACCCGCACATCCGGACCGGTGCTCTCTTGCGGAGGACGATCCTACGGTTACCCCATGGGGGCGCATCAAGGGTCTCATGAGGACACGTACGCGGGCGTACGGTCCCAGTCGGCCGGCAGGGCGGGAACCGGCCACGCCGGGTCCGGGCGCCAGTGCTGCCAGCCGTCCGAGAACGGCCGCCGCCAGTTCTCGATCTCCTCGACCGCACGGCGCCCCGCGGAGCGCACCTCGGATGCCTGTGCGGGGCTCATCAGGCCGACGGCCTGCGCCTGCGCGAACTCGTCCTCGTCGTGCCAGCGCCAGCTGCCGTCCGGGTACACCGACAGGTCGAGGAAGTGGTCCTCCGAGTCGACGCCCGCGGCCCAACGGGCGCGCGGCGCCTCCAGGTTCACGTACCAATTGCGGAACCTCCAGCCCGGCTCCCAGAACAGCCACACCGACCAGGGGTCGCCGGGCCGCGCCAGCTTCAGCACGCCCGTGCCGAACCAGCGGTCGCGCTGCAGGGTGCGCGGCTTGGTGTAGCGGGTGGCGAGCGGCTCGCGGTGCACGGGCGTGCCGTCGGCGAGCACCGGCTTCACGCACTCGGTGCCGGGCGCCATCCACACGGCGAGCAGCTCGGCGGTGTCCTGGACGACCGTGACCGGACGGCAGATGTGGAAGCCGTCGCCCCCGTTGGCGCGGTAGCGCCACAGGATCGGCTCACCGGGCGCCCAGCGCCCTCCACTCTCGGTCATCCGGTACTCGTCTGTCATGCACAGATATTAGGTGCCAACGGCATACGACGCTGCGGTGCGTATCACGAATACGCCAATCGACCACGGGCTGTCACGGCCGCGTCATCCGCAGGACATCGAGCGCCTCGTCGAGTTGTTCGACGGTGAGGTCGCCCCGCTCCACGTAGCCGCCGTCGAGCACGACTTCACGGATGGTGCGCCGCTCGGCGAGCGACTTCTTGGCGACCTTGGCGGCCTCCTCGTAGCCGATGTACTTGTTGAGCGGCGTGACGACGGACGGGGAGGACTCGGCGTACTCGCGGGCGCGTTCGCGGTTGGCGGTGATGCCGTCGACGGTGCGGTCGGCGAGCAGCCGGGACACGTTGGCGAGCAGCCGGATGGACTCCAGCACGTTCTTGGCGATCACCGGAAGCATCACGTTCAACTCGAAGTTGCCCGCGGCGCCGGCCGCGGCGACCGTCGCGTCGTTGCCGGTGACCTGGGCCGCGACCATCAGCGTCGCCTCGGGAATGACCGGATTCACCTTGCCCGGCATGATCGACGAACCGGGTTGCAGATCCGGGAGGTTGATCTCCGCGAGCCCGGTACGGGGCCCGGACGCGGCCCACCGCAGATCGTTGGCGATCTTCGTCAGGCCGACGGCGATCGTCCGCAGCTGGCCGCTCGTCTCCACGATCCCGTCGCGCGCGCCCTGCGCCTCGAAGTGGTCGCGGGCCTCGGTCAGCGGCAGCCCCGTCGCGCGCGCGACCTCGGCGATGACGGCGGCCGAGAAGCCGGGCGGGGTGTTGATGCCCGTGCCGACCGCGGTGCCGCCCAGGGGGAGTTCGGCGAGGCGGGGGAGCGAGGCGGTGAGCCGCTCGACGCCGTAGCGGACCTGCGCCGCGTAGCCGCCGAACTCCTGGCCGAGCGTCACCGGCGTCGCGTCCATCAGGTGCGTACGCCCCGACTTCACGACGTCGGCGAACTCGGCGGACTTGCGCTCCAGGGACGCGGCAAGGTGCTCCAGGGCCGGGATCAGATCGTGGGTGACGGCGGCGGTGGCCGCGATGTGGATGGACGAGGGGAACACGTCGTTGGACGACTGCGAGGCGTTCACGTGGTCGTTCGGGTGCACGTCGCGGCCCAGGCGCTCGGTGGCGAGCGTGGCCAGGACCTCGTTGGTGTTCATGTTCGACGACGTACCGGAGCCGGTCTGGAACACGTCGATCGGGAACTCGTCGTCCCAGCGCCCCTCGGCCACCTCGGCGGCGGCCGCGGCGATGGCCTCGGCGATGTCCTTGTCGACCACCCCGAGCTCCGCGTTCACCGTGGCCGCCGCGCCCTTGATGCGGGCGAGGGCCTCGATGTGGGCGCGCTCGATGCGCTGCCCGGAGATGGGGAAGTTCTCCACGGCGCGCTGCGTCTGGGCCCGCCACTTCGCGGCGGCGGGCACGCGGACCTCGCCCATGGAGTCGTGCTCGATGCGGTAGTCGCCGTCGTTCTCGCTCGTCCCAGGTACGTCGCTCATACCAGGTACAGCGAATACGACGGCGGGGTTGTTCCGGAACGCCGGAACAACCCCACCATCGTGTGACGCCTACTGGTTACTGCCCACCGGTTACGAGAGGCCGGGGCCGCGCACCGGGATGTGCGTGAAGGTCGGCTCGGGCGCCGGGTTCTGGAAGAAGTCGTTGCCCTTGTCGTCCACGACGATGAACGCCGGGAAGTCCTCGACCTCGATCTTCCAGACGGCCTCCATGCCGAGCTCCTCGTACTCGACGACCTCGACCTTCTTGATGCAGTCCTGCGCGAGACGCGCGGCCGGGCCACCGATGGAGCCGAGGTAGAAGCCGCCGTGCGCGTCGCACGCGTCGGTGACCTGCTTGGAGCGGTTGCCCTTGGCGAGCATGACCTTGGAGCCGCCCGCGGCCTGGAACTGCTCCACGTAGGAGTCCATGCGGCCGGCCGTCGTCGGGCCGAAGGAGCCGGACGCGTAGCCCTCGGGGGTCTTCGCCGGGCCCGCGTAGTACACGGGGTGGTCCTTCAGGTACTGCGGCATCTCCTCGCCGGCGTCCAGACGCTCCTTGATCTTGGCGTGCGCGATGTCGCGGGCGACGACGAGCGGTCCTGTGAGGGAGAGGCGGGTCTTCACCGGGTGCTTGGCGAGCTCGGCGAGGATCGCGTCCATCGGCTGGTTGAGGTCGATCTTCACGACGTCGCTCGACTCGTCCTCGGAGAGGTGCTCCTCGGTCGTCTCCGGCAGGAAGCGCGCCGGGTCCGTCTCCAGCTGCTCCAGGAAGACGCCCTCCGCGGTGATCTTCGCGACGGCCTGGCGGTCGGCGGAGCAGGACACGGCGATGGCGACCGGGCAGGACGCGCCGTGCCGCGGCAGACGCACCACGCGCACGTCGTGGCAGAAGTACTTGCCGCCGAACTGCGCGCCGATGCCGATCTTCTGCGTCAGCTCGAAGACCTTGTCCTCGAGCTCCTTGTCGCGGAAGCCGTGCCCGAGCTCGGAGCCCTCGGCCGGGATCTCGTCCAGGTAGTGCGCGGAGGCGTACTTGGCGGTCTTCAGGGCGTACTCGGCGGAGGTGCCGCCGACGACGATCGCGAGGTGGTACGGCGGGCAGGCGGCCGTGCCCAGGGAGCGGATCTTCTCCTCCAGGAACTTCATCATGGAGGACTCGTTCAGTACGGCCTTCGTCTCCTGGTACAGGAACGACTTGTTGGCGGAGCCGCCGCCCTTGGCCATGAAGAGGAACTTGTAGGCGCCGCCGTCCGTCGCGTAGAGCTCGATCTGCGCGGGGAGGTTGGAGCCGGTGTTCTTCTCCTCCCACATGTTCAGCGGGGCCATCTGCGAGTAGCGCAGGTTCAGGTTCTGGTAGGCGTCGTAGATGCCCTTGCTGAGGGACTTCTCGTCCTCACCTTCGGTGAGGACGTTCTGCCCGCGCTTGCCCATGACGATGGCGGTGCCGGTGTCCTGGCACATGGGGAGCACGCCCGCGGCCGCGATGTTGGCGTTCTTCAGCAGGTCGAGCGCGACGAACTTGTCGTTGCCGGACGCCTCGGGGTCGTCGACGATGCGGCGCAGCTGCGCGAGGTGGGTCGGGCGCAGGTAGTGCTGGATGTCGTGGATGGCCTCTTCGGCGAGCTTGCGCAGCGCCTCCGGCTCGACCTTCAGGAACGTACGGCCGTCCGGCCCCTCCGCGGTGGAGACACCCTCCGAGGTCACCAACCGGTACGTGGTGGGGTCCTCACCTTGGGGAAGCAGATCGGTGTACGCGAACTCAGGCATCTCGCCCATTCCTCACTCGACAGAGACAGCAGCTGGCATCCGTTGGCAGCGCCAACCAGCGTAGAACCTGGTCGGGCGGCCGAGCCTGTGAGGTAAGGCTCAGTTGGCCCCTGGCGGCCCGCGACGGGGGGTGTCGCGATCTATCGCGTTTCGGTACTCTGCTGTCGTGGACCTTCAAAAGCGCCCTTCGCAGCCCGCGCCCAGCGCTCCCGTGGCGGAGCCCACCGACCTGCGCGCGTCCGACGCCGACCGCGACCGGATCGCGGACATCCTGCGCGAGGCGCTCGCGGAGGGCCGGCTCGACGCGGAGGAGCACGCCGAGCGGATCGACGGGGTCTACCGCGCCAAGACGGTCGGTGAACTGGAGCCGCTGGTGCGCGACTTGCCGGGTGCCCACGCGCCGCACCGCCCCGCGCCCGACCCGGGCCCCGCCCCGAGCCGCCCGGCGCCCGGCACGGTCCCCGCGGTGGCCGACGAGAACCTGGTGGCGGTCCTCAGCTCCACGACGCGCAAGGGCCGCTGGCGGGTGGGCCGGCGCACGCACGCGTACGCGATCTTCGGCAACGTGGAGATCGACCTCAGCGAGGCGATCTTCGAGTACCCGCAGGTGTACATCAAGGCGGTCTCCGTGTTCGGCAACGTGGAGATCCGCGTCCCCGAGAACATCTCGCTGCGCGGCAGCGGCGCGGGCGTCCTCGGCAACTTCGAGGTGGACACGCTGGACGCGCGCGAGCCCGAGGCGCCCGTCGTGTACGTGGACGGGACGGCGGTCCTCGGGAACATCGAGGCGAAGCCGAAGCGCGGCAAGCTCATCGAGAACCTGGAGAAGCACCTGCGCAAGCACCTCGGCTGACGGCCGCGCCCCGGTGGCTGCCGGGCGGTGAACTCCCGTATGCGCCCTGGAACTTCCGTGCTTCGGAACTCAGTGCATAGGAGCCGACACAGCGGGTAGAGCTTGCTGCATCGTCGCCCGCTCGCGAAAGCCGTCGTCAGCCGTCGTCAGGAGTAGACCGTGCTGCACCCGCCGCATCAGTCCCTGCAGGTCACCGCCGTACCGCAGCAGCGCGAGCCAGTCAGGGGCAGGGATCAGGACGCTCCATGGCACACGGAGGCGGTGTGCAGGCGCGACGAGGCGGGACTCTTCTTCGCCCCTTCCAAGGAACCGACCGCCGCGCGTCTCGCGCGCGAGGAAGCGGCCAAGCGGGTCTGCGCCCGCTGCCCCGTCATGGTCGAGTGCCGCGAGCACGCGCTGCTCCAGCCGGAGCCGTACGGGGTGTGGGGCGGCCTCACGGCGGCGGAACGCCGGGTGGTGCTGGCGCGCAGGCGCCGCCGCGAGGTCGAACTCAAGAACGCGCCGCGAACGGCGCTGGCCGGCTAACTCAAGCCCCGCCTTTCGAACGAGAGCCCGCGGGGTCCGGGGCGGCGCCCCGAGGCGTCAACCACGGACCCCCGCAACCTACTTGGCCCGGTCGAAGTCGATCGCGCTGTAGGCACGCAGCTTGCTCAGCCGATGCGTCGAGTCGATCTGCCGAATCGTCCCGGACTTCGACCGCATCACGAGCGACGACGTGTGCGCCCGCTCCGAGTCGTACCGCACCCCCCGCAGCAGCTCACCGTCGGTGATCCCCGTGGCGACGAAGAAGATGTTCTCGCCGGACACCAGGTCGTCCGTGGACAGCACCCGGTCCAGATCGTGCCCCGCGTCGACCGCCCGCTGCCGCTCCTCGTCGTCCTTCGGCCACAGCTTGCCCTGGATCACACCGCCCAGGCACTTGATCGCGCAGGCCGAGATGATGCCCTCGGGCGTACCGCCGATGCCGAGCAGCAGGTCGACGCCGCTGCCCTCCCGTACCGCGAGGATCGAACCGGCGACGTCGCCGTCCGAGATCAGCTTGATGCGGGCGCCGGTCTCCCGGACCTCCTTGATGATCCCCTCGTGCCGCGGCCGGTCGAGGATGACCACGGTGATGTCCTCGGGCGCACGCTTCTTCGCCTTGGCGACCCGGCGGATGTTCACCGACACCGGGGCGTTGATGTCCACGTAGTCGGCGGCCTCGGGCCCGGTGACCAGCTTGTCCATGTAGAACACGGCGGACGGGTCGAACATCGTGCCGCGGTCCGCGGCGGCGAGCACGGCGATCGCGTTCGGCATGCCCTTCGCGCAGAGCGTCGTGCCGTCGATCGGGTCGACGGCGATGTCGACCTCGGCGCCGGTGCCGTCGCCGATCCGCTCCCCGTTGAAGAGCATCGGGGCCTCGTCCTTCTCGCCCTCACCGATGACGACCACGCCGTTCATCGAGACGGTGGAGACGAGGGCGCGCATGGCGCGCACGGCCGCGCCGTCGGCGCCGTTCTTGTCGCCGCGGCCCACCCAGCGGCCGGCGGCCATGGCCGCGGCTTCGGTGACCCGGACGAGTTCCAGGGCGAGGTTGCGGTCGGGGGCCTCGGAAGGGACCTCGAGTTCGGACGGAAGCTGGTGATGCTCGGTCATCGAGACGCACCTTTCTGTTCCGGGGTTCACCGGATTGTTCGGCTTCACCGGGATACGACGACGGCCGGACGAGGGGTTGGTATGGGAGGACTCTATCGTCAGTCCGACAATCTGAGCAGACCGCCCCACGGATGAGCGGGCATGCGCATGCCGGACCGCGCGAATCCGGACCTCCCGGCAGAGATCATCCGGCGACCTGCGACGATGGGGCGCGTGGCAGCAAGAAACGGTAAGAAAACGGTCGGCAGCCTGGTCCTCTCGCTCGGCGTCTGTGTCGTCGCGGCCGGCGTGATCTACCTCTTCGTCCCGCACGACGATTCCGGGGAGCCGCAGGTCAAGCGCGTCGACTACAAGGTCGAGCTGTCGACGGCCCGCCGTGCGGCGCCGTACCCGGTGGCGGCGCCCACGGGTCTTTCGCACGACTGGAAGCCGACCTCCGTGCGCTACCAGGGCACTTCGAACGACGCGTGGCACCTCGGGTTCCTCGACCCCGACGGGCAGTACGTCGCCGTCGAGCAGGCGTCCGGAGCGTCGAAGGGGTTCATCAACCAGGTGAGCCAGGGTGCGTCGGCGACCGGTGACACGCAGCGGATCGGCGGCGAGACCTGGGAGCGCTACAAGGGCGAGAAGTACGACGCCCTGGTGCTGAAGCAGAAGGGCTCCACCACGGTGGTGACCGGCACGGCCGACTTCGCCGGACTGACGAAGATGGCCGAGGCGCTGGAGGCGAAGCGCGAGAAGGTGTGACCGCACCGTCCACCAGGTCCACCACTCCACCACGCACGAGGAAGGGCCCCGGCCGAAGCCGGGGCCCTTCCTCGTGTGCGTACGCGTACGCGCGGAACTCAGACGGTCGTGACCGCTAGATCTGGAGCGTGGCTCAGATCGTGGTGATGACCTGCTCCTGCTCCAGGCGCGGGGAGCGCGGGAACCAGGCGTCCTCGCCCGGCTTGCCGATGTTGATGACCATCAGCGGGGTGTGGTCGTCGTCCAGGAACTCCTTCTGGACGCCGGCGAAGTCGAAGCCGGTCATCGGGCCCGCGGACAGGCCGGCGGCGCGCACGCCGATGATGAAGTAGGCGGCCTGCAGCGTCGCGTTCAGCGTGCCGGCCTGCTCGCGGACCGGGCGCTCGGAGAAGAACATGTCCGCGATGCCCGGGGCGTGCGGGAAGAGCTGCGGCAGCTCCTCGTGGAACTCGTGGTCCGTGGAGAGGATCGCGACCAGCGGGGCGGTGGCGGTCTTCGGCTGGTTGCCCTCGGCCATGTGCTTGACGAGGCGCTCGCGGGCCTCGGGGGAGCGGACCAGGGTGATGCGCAGCGGCGACTGGTTGAAGGCGGTCGGGCCGTACTTGACCAGGTCGTAGATCGCGGCGATCTGCTCGTCGGTCACGGGCTCCGACGAGAACGTGTTCGCGGTGCGGGCCTCACGGAACAGCAGGTCCTGCGCGGCGGGGTCAAGAACGAGAGACATGGATCAACCTTCTCGGTGCGACGGTCACGGCTGCGGCGATCCGTTCTGTCCGGATCGGCCCACATGGAAGACGGTACGCCGATGAGGTTCAACCTTCAACCAAACGCTTCGTGACCCTCTTCACAAGGGGGTCACGGGCGGGCGGCCGGTCGACCCAAGGGACGCGTCACTCCTCGTCGGCGTCCTCGGTCTCCCCGGCCTCCTCCTCGCCCTCTTCCGCGAGCGCCGCGTCCAGGCGGGCACGCGCGCCGTCCAGCCAGCGGCGGCAGACCTTCGCCAGCTCCTCGCCGCGCTCCCACAGGGCGAGGGACTCCTCCAGGGACGTGCCGCCGGCCTCCAGGCGCCGTACGACATCGATCAGTTCGTCCCGCGCCTGCTCGTAGCCGAGCGCCTCGTCGGCCGGCTGTGCCGTCTTCGTAGCCATCCTGTTGTCCGTCCTCACGCTTCGGTTACTCGTACGGTGAATTCGCCCTCGGCGACGCGGGCCCGCAGCTCCTCGTCCCCCGCCACCTCGTCCGGGCCCCGCACCACGTGCCCGTCCGGCTTCTGCAGCACCGCGTAACCCCGCTTCAGGGTGGCCGCGGGGGAGAGCGCGACCACGCGCGCGTGCGTGTGCGTCAGCTCCGACTCGGCGCGGTCGAGGAGGTGGCCGAGGGTGCGGCGGGAGCGCTCGGTCAGCGCCGCGACCTGCTCCTCCCGCTCGTCGACCATGCGGTGCGGATCCTCTATCGAGGGCCGGGAGAGCGCCGCCGCGAGGCCCCGCTCCTCCCGCTCCAGGAGCCCCTCGACGCTGCGCCTGGCCCGGTCCCGCAGCCAGCTCACCCGCTCGTACTCCTCGCCGACGTCCGGAACGACCTTCTTCGCCGCGTCCGTCGGCGTCGAGGCGCGCAGGTCGGCCACGTAGTCGAGCAGCGGGTTGTCCGGCTCGTGGCCGATCGCGGAGACGACGGGCGTACGGCAGGAGGACACCGTCCGCACCAGCTGTTCGTCGGAGAACGGGAGCAGGTCCTCCACGCTGCCGCCGCCGCGCGCCACGATGATCACGTCGACGTCGTCGATCGCGTCCAGTTCCTTGACGGCCTGGACCACTTGCGGCACCGCGTGCACCCCCTGCACCGGTACGTTGCGCACCTCGAAGCGGACGGCGGGCCAGCGGTGCCGCGCGTTCTCCAGCACGTCGCGCTCGGCGGCCGAGGCGCGGCCGCAGACCAGGCCGATGAGCTGCGGCAGGAACGGCAGCGGCTTCTTGCGGTCGTCCGCGAACAGGCCCTCCGCGCCCAGCGCCTTCTTCAACTGCTCCAGGCGCGCGAGCAGTTCACCGACGCCGACCGGGCGGATCTCGGCGGCCCGCAGCGAGAGCTGCCCGCGCGGCGCGTACCACTCCGGCTTCGCGTGCACGACGACGCGGGAGCCCTCGCGCACCACGTCCGCCACCGCGTCGAACACCTGCCGGTAGCAGGTCACCGCCACGGAGATCTCGTGCGACGTGTCGCGCAGCGTCAGGAACACGACGCCCGCGCCCGGTCTGCGGGACAGCTGCGTGATCTGCCCCTCGACCCACACGGCGCCGAGCCGGTCGATCCATCCCCCGATGAGCCGCGACACCTGCCCGACGGGCAGCGGTGCGTCCGCGGACGTGTTGACAGCCATGCCGTGAGCGTAGTCGCAGACACTGACACCGCAGGTGGTCCCGGGTACCGGTGCCCCGTGCGGCTGAGACTGCCGACGGTCTCAGCCCGCCGTGCCGCCGTCCGCCTGTGGCACGGCCGGCTCCCGGCCCCGCTGCACCGCGAGCACCACGAGGCCGATGACCAGCCAGATCGCGCCGACCACCTGCGCCGTCCTCGACGCCTCCACGATCACCGCGACGGTGATCGCCGCGCCGACGACCGGAATCAGGATGTGGCGCCACCAGCTCACCTCGCCGCCACGGCGGCGTACCGCGAAATACCCCACCACGCTCGCGTGCAGCAGCGTGAAGGCCGTCAGGGCGCCGATGTCGACGACCGAGACCAGGTGGTCCATGCCGTCGTCCCGGCTGGCCGCCCACACCGCCGCGACGAGCGTGATCACCGCGGCGAGCAGCAGCGCCACCCGCGGCACCCCGGAGTACGTCCGCGAGAGCGCCTTCGGCAGCCGCCGGTCGCGGGCCATCGCGAAGAGCAGCCGCCCGGCCGCCGCCTGCCCCGCGAGCGCCGCGAACGCCGCGCCGATCGCCTTGCTCACCGCCACCAGGTCGTGCAGCCACGAGCCCACGGACGCGTCCACGGCGTCGTAGAAGGCGCTGCCCTGCTTTCCGGGGTCGGCGGCGAGCTGCGCCGACGTCGTGGGTTCGAGCAGCGCGACCAAGTAGGTCTGCGCGACGAACAGCACACCCGTGAAGACGAGGCAGAACAGCACCGCACGCGCGACCTTCGCCGAGCCCCCGGTGACCTCCTCCGCGAACGACGCGATGGCGTCGAAGCCCAGGTACGACAGGACCGCAACGGACACCGCGCCGATCACCGCCGACAGCGCGAACGCGCCCTGCGTGCCGTCGCCCGTCAGCGGGGACAGCCAGTCGCGCTGCGGCCCGTCCGTGGCCAGCACCACGACCGCCGAGACCACGAAGACCAGCAGGACCACGATCTCCAGCGCCAGGACCGCGAACCCGACCCGCGCCGCCGCCCGCACACCCCACAGGTTGAGCAGCGTCGTGATCACCACCGCGAGCGCCGTCCACACCCACTGGGAGACCGAGGGGACGAGCGAGTTCATCGCGATGCCGGCGAAGAGATACGCGACCGCGGGGATCAGTACGTAGTCGAGCATCGCCATCCAGCCCGCGATGAACCCCGGGCCCTTTCCGAGACCCGCGCGCGCGTAGGCGAAGACCGAGCCCGCCTGCGGGGCCACCTGCACCATCTGTGCGTAGCTGAATGCGGTGAACGCCATCGCGATCGTCGCGACGATGTAGACGAGGGCGACCGCACCGTGCGATTTCGCGTCCAGGGTGCCGAAGACGCCGACGGGCGCCATGGGGGCGATGAAGAGGAGCCCGTAGACCACGAGGTCCCGGAAGCCGAGACTGCGCCGCAGGGCGGTCTCTTCTTGTGTGATGTCGGCGGACATGGTGCCTCCGTAGCTCTCGTGCAGCGCGCAGAACCCAGTCTCCCCACCTGGACGATCTTTGGCGCCCTGGGGTCGCCCTTACGATGGGGGGCATGACTGCAACGCCTGGCTCCCGCCGCGTCCTGCTCGCCGCCCCCCGGGGTTACTGCGCCGGTGTGGACCGTGCCGTGATCGCCGTCGAGAAGGCCCTCGAGCAGTTCGGGGCGCCCATCTATGTCCGCCACGAGATCGTGCACAACAAGTACGTCGTGCAGACCCTGGAGAGGAAGGGCGCCATCTTCGTCGAGCAGACGGAGGAGGTCCCCGAGGGCTCCATCGTGATGTTCTCGGCGCACGGTGTCGCACCGACCGTCCACGAAGAGGCCGAGCGCGGCAAGCTCGCCACCATCGACGCCACCTGCCCCCTGGTGACCAAGGTCCACAAGGAGGCGATCCGCTACGCCAAGGACGACTTCGACATCCTCCTGATCGGGCACGAGGGCCACGAGGAGGTCATCGGCACGTCCGGCGAGGCCCCCGAGCACATCACGCTCGTCGACGGCCCCGAGGACGTCGCCAAGGTCGAGGTCCGCGACCCGGAGAAGGTCGTCTGGCTCTCCCAGACCACGCTCTCCGTCGACGAGACGATGGAGACCGTCGACGCCCTCAAGGGCAAGTTCCCGGGACTGATCTCGCCGCCCAGCGACGACATCTGCTACGCCACCCAGAACCGTCAGCTCGCCGTGAAGCAGATGGGCGCCGAGTCCGACCTCGTCATCGTCGTCGGCTCGCGCAACTCCTCGAACTCCGTGCGTCTCGTCGAGGTCGCCAAGCTGGCCGGTGCCAAGGACGCCCACCTCGTGGACTACGCCTCCGAGATCGACGAGTCCTGGCTGGACGGCGTCACGACCGTCGGCGTCACCTCCGGTGCCTCGGTCCCGGACGTCCTCGTCGAGGAGGTCCTGGAGTACCTGAAGCAGCGCGACTACGCGGACGTGGAGATCGTGAAGGCGGCCGAGGAGTCGATCACGTTCTCGCTGCCCAAGGAGCTCCGCCGCGACCTGCGCGCGGAGGCCCGGTCGCTGGTCGGCGAAGCCGGAGAATCCGCTTCCAAGGAGTGACTGTCGGTCTCCCGTCGTAACGTGGAGTCATGCAGATCTTCGGTGTGGACATCGGCGGATCCGGGATCAAGGGCGCCCCGGTCGACCTGGAGCGCGGCGATCTCGCCCAGGAGCGCCACAAGGTGCTGACCCCGCACCCGGCCACGCCCGAGGGCGTGGCCGACGGGGTCAAGCAGGTCATCGACCACTTCGCCGACGTGCGGCCCGACCGGGTGGGCATCACGTTCCCCGGCGTCGTCACCGGCGGCGCCACGGTGCGCACGGCGGCGAACGTCGACAAGAGCTGGGTCGACGTGGACGCGCGGGCCCTGCTGAGCGAGAAGCTCGGCGGGCTCCCGGTCACGGTGCTCAACGACGCGGACGCCGCGGGCGTCGCCGAGATGCACTTCGGCGCGGGCCGCGGCCGCAAGGGCACCGTGCTGCTGCTCACCTTCGGTACGGGCATCGGGAGCGCCCTGTTCACCGACGGCGTCCTCGTGCCGAACACGGAACTGGGCCACCTGGAGCTGAACGGGCACGACGCGGAGAAGCACGCCTCCACGAAGGCGCGCGAGGACCACGACCTCAGCTGGGAGCACTGGGCGCACCGCGTGCAGAAGTATCTGGCGCACGTGGAGATGCTCGTCTCGCCAGAGCTGTTCATCATCGGCGGCGGGATCAGCCGCAAGGCGCACAAGTTCCTGCCGCTGATCAAGGGCATCAAGGCGGAGATCGTCCCGGCCGAGCTGCAGAACAACGCGGGGATCGTGGGAGCGGCGATGACGGCGTCGCGCGCGTAGCGCCCCGCTCTACGGGAGTCGACCACACGTAGTCGGCTACACGGAGCCGGCTACGCGGTACGGCGGCGCGGTCCCGGCGCCTGGGAAGCGGACTGGGACGAGGACTGCGCGCCGGACGGCTGCCGGCCACCGGCCCTGCGCACCGCGGCCCGCCGGGCCATGAGCCGCACCTTCCGTACGGTCACGAGCACACCGGTGATGAGCGTCCCGCCGTACAGCCAGATCGCGTTCATGGCGAGCGTCGTCGCGAGCCCCATGAACTGCTGCCCGAAGCCACCCGTGCCCTCGGAGATCGGCGCGATGCCGACGGCGAACGCGATCGGCACCACGACCGGCGCCGTCACCAGGTCCGCGCCCCGCACCCACACCGCCGTGAGCCCGCTGACGAGCAGGAACAGCACTCCGTAGACGGCCGCGGCGCCCCCGAACAGCAGCCGGTCGAGGAACCCGACGACCAGCATCGCGGCGATGCAGAACAGACCGCTGCCCCGCCCCGTGAGCCGTGGGTTCGGGAAGCGGAGGGGGCGGCGCCCGGGAGCCGGACCCCCACGGGCGGCGCGGTACACGGTGGCGGACTCACCGGACGGCACGGCGCCGTCCTGGCCGCCCTGCGCCTGCGGCGGCAGCGGGGCCGTGCGGCGGGGCCTGGCCTGCGGGGGACGCGTCCTGGGTTGCTCCACAAGCCCAACATAGATGCGCTTATGTGCCCAATAGGCCAAGGGACACGCACTTTGGCCGAGCTTGACCGCGCTTGGCGGAAGTCGGCCGGGTCGGGCGAGGCCGTAGACTGGTGGATCGCCCTGCCCCACACCACCACATCACGTACGGGAAGTCGCAACGTGTCGCTCACGATCGGAATCGTCGGTCTGCCGAATGTCGGCAAGTCGACCCTGTTCAACGCCCTGACCAAGAACGACGTGCTCGCGGCCAACTACCCGTTCGCCACGATCGAGCCGAACGTCGGCGTGGTCGGCGTCCCGGACGCCCGCCTCACGAAGCTGGCGGAGATCTTCTCCTCCCAGAAGGTGCTCCCGGCCACGGTCGACTTCGTCGACATCGCGGGCATCGTGCGCGGCGCCTCCGAGGGTGAGGGCCTGGGCAACAAGTTCCTGGCGAACATCCGCGAGTCCGACGCGATCTGCCAGGTCATCCGCGCCTTCCAGGACGAGAACGTCGTGCACGTGGACGGCAAGGTCGAGCCGAAGAGCGACATCGAGACGATCAACACCGAGCTGATCCTCGCCGACCTCCAGACCATCGAGAAGGTCCTCCCGCGCCTCCAGAAGGAGTCGCGCATCAAGAAGGACATCGCTCCGAAGGTCAAGGCGGTCGAGGCGGCCAAGGAGATCCTGGAGAAGGGCGAGACGCTGTTCTCGGCGGGCATCGTCCAGGGCTCGGGCAACGAGGAGCTCCTCCACGACCTGCACCTCCTCACCACCAAGCCCTTCCTCTACGTCTTCAACGTCGACGAGGACGAGCTGACGGACGAGGCGTTCAAGGAGGAGCAGCGCGCCCTCGTCGCCCCGGCCGAGGCGATCTTCCTGAACGCCAAGCTGGAGGCGGACCTCGCCGAGCTCGACGAGGAGGAGGCCCTCGAACTCCTCCAGTCCGTCGGCCAGGAGGAGCCGGGCCTCGCCACGCTCGCCACGGTCGGCTTCAACACCCTCGGCCTCCAGACCTACCTGACGGCAGGCCCCAAGGAGTCCCGCGCCTGGACCATCAAGAAGGGCGCCACGGCCCCCGAGGCGGCCGGTGTCATCCACACCGACTTCCAAAAGGGCTTCATCAAGGCCGAGGTCATCTCCTTCGCCGATCTGGTCGAAACGGGCTCGGTCGCCGACGCCCGCGCCGCCGGCAAGGCGCGCATGGAGGGCAAGGACTACGTGATGCAGGACGGCGACGTGGTGGAGTTCCGCTTCAACGTGTAGTGGCTGACGTATCGGCATGTCACTGGTCCGGTGAGCAAATCTCGCCGGTCATGGCTCTATGAACTGATACGTCCTCTGGTTACCCTCCGGCGCATGATTCCGACGGTTGTCTGGGGTACCGGAAATGTCGGCCGCGCGGCCATCCGTGCCGTCGCGGCCCATCCGGGGCTGAAGCTCACGGCAGTGCTCGTCCACGCCCCCGACAAGGTCGGCCGCGACGCGGCCGAACTCGCCGGGCTCGAGCGGGATCTGGGGGTCCCGGCGACCGACGACATCGACGCGGTCCTCGGCGCATCGCCGCGGGCCGTGGTGTACGCGGCCTCCGGCGACCTCCGCCCCGACGACGCCCTCGCCGACATCGCGAGGGCGGTCCGGGCCGGCGCCGTGGTCGTCACCCCCGCGCTGTACGCCCTCTACGACCAGCGCAACGCCCCGCCCGAACTGCGGGATCCGGTCCTCGCCGCCATCGCGGACGGCGGCGGCTCGCTGTTCGTGTCCGGTGTCGATCCCGGCTGGGGCAACGACGTACTGCCGCTCCTCGTCAGCGGACTCGGCAGCACCGTCGACGCGATCCGCTGCCAGGAGATCTTCGACTACTCCACGTACGACCAGGAGGATTCCGTACGCCACCTGATCGGCATGGGGCACCCCATGGGCTATGAGCCGCTGATGCTCGCTCAGACCGTCCCGACCATGGTGTGGGGCGGTCAGATCCGGCTGATGGCCAGGGCCCTGGGCGTCGAACTCGACGACATCCGCGAGACGTTGGAGCGCCGCGCGCTCGACACCTCGGTGAGCACGCGGACGATGGGCGACTTCGAGGCGGGCACCCAGGGCGCGGTGCGGTTCGAGGTGCAGGGCATCGTCGACGGCGAACCCCGCATCGTCATCGAGCACGTCACCCGCATCCACCCGTCCTGCGCCCCGGACTGGCCGACACCGCCCGACGGCGCGGGTGCCCACCGGGTGATCATCGAGGGCCGCCCGCGCATCGAGGTCACGGTCGAGGCCACCGACGAGGGCGAGAACCGGTCGGCGGGCGGCAACGCCACCGCGGTCGGCCGCCTGGTCGGCGCCATCGACTGGCTCGTGGCCGCGGAACCCGGACTCTACGACGCGCTCGACGTCCCGCTGCGCCCCGCGACCGGCAAGCTCGGAAGGAGCAAGCAATGAGCGCGATGAACATAGACATTCCCGAGGGGCAGGAGCCGATCGGGTACGTGTGGGGCGACATGGTCCCCGGGATCGGCACGGCCGCCGCGAACTTCTCCCTCGCGGTGTACGAGCACACGACCCTGGGCCTGCGGGAGTTCGAGGCCGCGCGGCTGCGCATCGCGCAGATCAACGGGTGCCTCTTCTGCCTCGACTGGCGGACCGAACGCGAGGGCCAGAAGGTCGAGGAGGAGTTCGCCGACGCGGTGACCCAGTGGCGCACCACCGACGCCTTCGACGACCGCACACGTCTTGCCGCCGAGTACGCCGAGCGGTACGCCCTGGATCACCATGGCCTCGACGAGGAGTTCTGGACGCGGATGACCGCGCACTACAGCCAGCGCGAGATCGTGGAGCTGAGCATGAGCATCGGTTCCTGGCTGGCGTTCGGCCGGCTCAACCATGTGCTCGGCCTCGACGCGGTGTGCGTACTCCCCGGTCATTGAACTGCCCAGTCATTGAACTGCCCGGTTATTGAGGGGAGTTGCTACAGATCAGTGGCGATGATCTTCTCAATGTTCCGCTCGGCGAGCGCCGTGATGGTGACGAACGGGTTGACGCTCACGTTGCCGGGGATCAGCGAGCCGTCGATGACGTACAGGCCCGGATGGCCGTGCAGACGGCCGTAGTTGTCGGTGGCCTTGTTCAGGACGGCGCCGCCGAGCGGGTGGTAGGTGAGGTGGTCGCCCCAGATCTTGTACGTGCCGAACAGATCGGTGCGGTAGATCGTCCCCTCCTTTGAGTTGATCTTGTCGAAGATGGTCTTGGCGGCGTCGATGGACGGCTGCTTCCATGCCGTCTGCCAGTTCAGCTCCACCTTGTTCGCGGCGGCGTTCCAGGTGAACGCGGCACGGTTCGGGTTCTTGGTGATCGAGAGGTAGAACGAGGCGTAGGTCTCGATCCCGGTGGGCAGCGGCGCGACCTCGGCGAACGCTCCACCGGCCGCCCAGTTGTCGATGCCGCCCGTGGGGATGGCCGACTGGACCGAGCCGGTCGCGTCCCACATGTGGTTGGCGCGGCCGCACATGACGTTGCCGTTGTCGCCCCAGCCCTTGCCGATCTCCCCGTTCAGCCCGGGCAGTGCGCCGGTGGCCTTCAGTTTGACCAGGAGCTTGCTGGTGCCGACGCTGCCGGCGGCGAAGAACACCCTGTCCGCGGTCACGGTCTTGGTGGCCGTAGTGGTGCCGCTGGTGTCGAGCTGCTCGATGACGACGGTGTAGCCGCCGCCGGACGCGGGGGAGACCGTGGTGACCTTGTGCAGCGGGGAGATGGTGACCCTGCCGGTGGCGGTGGCCTTCGCGATGTAGGTCTTCTGGAGGGACTTCTTGCCGTAGTTGTTGCCGTAGAGGATCTCGCCGGAGACCGCCGACTTGGGGGCCGTGCCCGCCGCCTCCTGCTTCATGTAGTCCCAGTCGTAGACGCCGGGCACGAAGACGTACGGGAAGCCGGAACGCTGGGCGTGCTTACGGCCGACCCGGGAGTACTGGTAGCAGTCGACGCTGTCGAACCAGGCGGGGTCGATGGTGCTGACGCCGAGACCGGCGTTGGCGCGCGGGTAGTACGTCGAGTACATCTCGTCGGCGTCGACCGACGGGAGGACGGCGCCGAAGTTCTCGCGCTTGGGTGTGACCGCCATGCCGCCGTTGACCAGTGAGCCACCGCCGACGCCCCGGCCCTGGTAGACGATGATCCCGCCCATCTCCTCGGCGTCGAGGATCCCGGTGTAGCGGGGGATGTTCCGGTCGATCGGGAAGCCGAGGAAGTTGCTCAGGGGCTGTTTCGTCTTGGTGCGCAGCCAGTAGGAACGGCCGTCGGGTGAGGTCGTGTGGGCGAAGATCTTGCCGTCGGAGCCGGGGGTGTCCCAGGCCATGCCCATCTCGATCATGTGGACGTCGACGCCCGCCTGGGCGAGGCGCAGGGCGGCGACGGAGCCGCCGTACCCGGTGCCGATCACCAGGACGGGGACACGGGCCCCGTCGCCGATGACGGCGGCCGCCGCGGCCGGGGCGGCGGCCTGTGCCTGGCTCGCGGCGAGCTGACTCGCGAGCGTGGCGACGCCGACCATGGCACCGGTTCCGGCGATGAATCTTCGACGTGTGACGCCCTCCTGGGCGGTAGGGCGCACGGGTGTGTCACTCATATGCCGTTCCTCACTCTCGTACGAATGAGAACGAGTTCTACTGCTACTGGCTCATTAAGTCACTGCATACCTAGAAGTAACTTCTGTCCGATCTTGTACCCGTACGGCTCCTGGCTCACGGCCGTCGCTCGGAGCGGCGCGCCGCCGCGAGGCCCGCCGTGCCCACCAGGAGCAGCACCACGATCGTGCCCAGCGTGAACGTCTCGAACGTGGCGCGGGAGACGCCCCACACGTCCATGAAGTCGTAGTCGAGGCCGAAGACGGACTCCAGGACGCCGGGGAACAGGGCGGACCAGGAGCCGACCAGGATCCAGGCGTAGACGAGGGCCGCGCAGGCCATGAAGCCCCGGTTGCCGAACGGGACTTGGTAGGGGCGGGGGACCTCCGGGCGGCGCACGCGCAGGACCACCAGGGCGGGGACGACCAGGAGGTAGGAGAGGAGGAGTGTCGTCACCGCCACCGTCAGGACCACGCCGAAGATCGCGCCCGTGTCGCCCTTCACCAGTTGCATCGCCGCGAGCATGAACACCGTGGCCACCGCGCCGGAGAGCAGGTTCGTGCGGACCGGGGTGCCGAGCTTCGGGTGGAAGGCGCCCAGTGCGCGGCTGAAGAAGCCGCCGTCGGCCGCCGCCATCGCCTGCATGCGGTCGCTGACGATCATCCACGCGCTGCCCTGCGTGAGGAGGGCGAAGACGAACATCACCGCCGTGACGGTGAGGAGGGGGCCTGCCGCCGGGCCGTAGACGCCGAAGACCAGGCGGACGCCCTCCATGAAGCCGCCGATGCCGGTGACCTTGTTCGAGGGGACGACCGCGAGGAGCGCGAGGATCGGGAGGAGGTAGCAGGCCGCCGCGATCGTCGCCGAGCGGCCCAGCGCCGCGGGGACGTCGCGCTGCGGGTCGTGCATCTCCTCGCCCGCCGCGTTCGGCGCCTCGAACCCGACGTAGGCGAAGAGAAGGATCGGGACGAGGGCGAGGAAGCCGGCTGTCGTGGGGGCGAAGTGGGCGGTCGCCAGGCCCTGGAAGCCGTGTTCCGCCCCGTACAGGATCGCGGTGATCGTGAAGAGTGCCAGCGACAGGACCTTGACCGCCGCGCCCGCCGTCGTGATCCACTTGCCGCGGCTGAGCGAGACGATCGCCGTGAGGATCGCGACCCACACGAAGAGCAGCTTGAACGTGTAGTCGGCGAACGTGCCCGAGCCCAGGTGGAAGACGAAGCCGTCCCAGGTCTCGGCGGCCAGGAAGACCAGTGAACCGCCCAGCCAGATCGGGTTCGTGACCCAGTAGAAGAGCGTGGTGAGCGCCGCCGCCGGGCGGCCGAGGGCCAGTTTCACCCAGACGTACGGGCCGCCCTCCTGCGGGAATGCGGCGCCGGTCTCCGCGAACAGCAGGGCGTAGGGGAGCAGGAAGAACAGGGCGATGGCGGCGGTCCAGGTGGCCGCCTCGCCGCCGCCGGTGGCGATCTGGCCGATGGTGTCGAAGGAGATCACCGCGGCGACGGCCATCGCCGTGATGTCGAAGCGCTTCAGGCTGCGCTTCAGGTTCGAGTTCGGGTCCGACGTGGTGTCGTGCGGCTTCTGTGGCGCTGCGGAGGGGCTGTTCGTGGGCACGGGCATGTCCTAAGGCGGGAGTCGGGGACTGCGAGCTGAGGCGTGCGGGTGTGCGGGGTGCGGGCGTGACCACGTGCGGGCCGGGGCCCGGCGGTGTCCACCGCCGGGCCCCGTACTGTCACGCCTCCCGGATCTCTCCGGAGGCGTCCGTGCGCTCCAGTACGCCGCGCAGCGCCGACGCCACCTCCTTGGTCTCGGTCTCCGTCATGATCAGCGGCGGGGACAGGACCAGGCTGTGCGCGGAGTCGCGGACGATGACGCCGGTCTCGCGGCGGATCACGTCGTGCGGCATCCGGTCGGGGTGCAGGGGGAGCGGGGCGCGGGTGGCGCGGTCCGCGACCAGTTCCACCGCGAGCATCATGCCGACCGAGCGGATCTCGCCGACGATCGGCAAGTCGCCCAGCTGGGACTGGAGTTCGGCGTGCAGCGTGGCGCCGATCGTCTTCGCCCGGCCCAGCAGGCCCTCCTTCTCGATGACGTCGAGGTTGGCGAGCGCGACGGCGGTCGCGACCGGATGGCCGTTGTACGTGTAGCCCATCGGGAAGCCGTGATCCCGGAGCAGCACCTCGGCGACGTTGTCCGCGACCATCAGCGCGCCCAGCGGTACGTAGCCGGAGGTGATGCCCTTGGCCGTGACGATGATGTCGGGCGTGACGCCGAAGTGCTGGGCGGCGAACCACTCGCCCACGCGGCCGTACGCCGTCACCACCTCGTCGAAGATGAGCAGGATGCCGTGGCGGTCCAGGACCTCGCGCACGCGCGGCCAGTAGTCGGCCGGCGGGACCAGCATGCCGCCGACGCCCATGATGGGCTCGCCGATCATCGCCGCGATGTTCTTCGCGCCGATCTCCGCGATGCGCTCCTCCAGTTCGCGGATCAGGAAGTCCGTGGGGTCCTGGCCCGCGTACAGGTCCGTGCGGTACGGCCAGGGCGGCGTCAGGTGCGAGACGTGCGGCATCATCGGGGCGAAGCCCTCGTGGTACAGCGGGAATCCGGTGGCCGAGCCGCCGCCGTAGCCGATGCCGTGGTACGCCTTGTCGCGCGCCAGGATCCAGGTGCGGTCGGTGTCGCCGCGGCGGTGGTGGTAGTAGCGGGCCATCTTGATGGCCGCCTCGTTGCCCTCCGAACCGCCGGACGTGAAGTAGACGTGGTTCAGCGGGTCCGGTGCCAACTCGGCCAGGCGCGCGGCGAGTTCGATGGCGCGGTCGTTGGAGAACTCCCAGAAGCTCGTGAAGTACTCGAGCTTCTTCATCTGCTCGTGGGCGACGTCCGCCAGGTCCTCGCGGCCGTGGCCGACCTGGGCCAGCCACAGGCCGCCGGTGGCGTCGAGGTAGCTCCGCCCCTCGGAGTCGGTCAGGCGGCAGCCCGACCCCTCGGTCATCACGACGCGCTCGGTGGCGCTGCCCGGCAGGTAGGGGTGGATGATGTGCGCCCGGTCGAGGGCGGCGAGCTGGTCTGCGGTCCGGTCTGCGGTGCGGCTCATGGTGTGGTCAAGCCCTTTCAGTTGTACGCGATCCACGTGGTCTTCAGGCCCGTGTACTTGTCGAAGGAGTGCAGGGAGAGGTCGCGGCCGTGGCCCGACTGCTTGAAGCCGCCGAAGGGGGTGAGCGGGCTGAGCGCGTCGACGGTGTTGACCGAGACGGTGCCCGCGGTCAGGGCCTCGGCGACGCGGTGGGCGCGGCCGATGTCCCGCGTCCACACGGAGGCGGCCAGGCCGTACGCGGAGTCGTTGGCGAGGCGGACCGCCTCCGCCTCGTCGCGGAACGGCAGGACCACGAGGACCGGGCCGAACAACTCCTCGCGTACGAGCGGGGATTCGGGGGTCAGGCCGGTGACGACCGTCGGGTCCAGGTACGCGCCCTCGCGGTCGGGCCGGGTGCCGCCGCAGGCGAGCGTGCCGCCCGCGGCGTGTACCGCGGCGAGCACCCGCTCCACCTGCGCCGCGTCGACCAGCGGGCCGATCCGGGTCGCGGGGTCGAGCGGGTCGCCGGGGACCCAGGCGCGGGCGTGCTCGGCGACGCGGGCGGTGAACTCCTCGGCGATCGAGGCCTCCACCAGGAGTCGGGTGTTGGAGGAGCAGACCTGTCCGGCGTTGTACGCGAAGCCCCACGCGGCGCGTTCCGCCGCGGCCTCCAGGTCGGCGTCGGCGAAGACCATGTTGGGGCTCTTGCCGCCGGCCTCGGGCCACACCTGCTTCATGTTCGACTCGGCGGAGTAGCCGAGGAACTTCCTGGCCACGGCGGTGGAGCCGGTGAAGACGAGGGTGTCGACGTCGGGGTGCAGGCCGAGCGCGCGGCCCGTCACCCCGCCGGGGCCGGGAACGACGTTCAGGACTCCGTCGGGAAGCCCGGCCTCCGTGGCGAGTTCGGCGAGGCGGAGCGCGGAGAGCGGCGACTGCTCGGCGGGCTTGAGCACGACGCTGTTGCCGGCCGCGAGTGCGGGTGCCAGCTTCCAACTCGCTATGTCCAGCGGGAAGTTCCACGGCACCACCGCGCCGACCACGCCCAGCGGGGCGCGCCTCACCAGGGCGAGATTGCCGGGCGGGGCGGGGGCCACCTCGTCGTACAGCTTGTCGATCGCCTCGGCGTACCAGGCGAAGACGCCGGCGGCGCCGGGCACGTCGGTGCCGTACGACTCGGCGATCGGCTTGCCCATGTCGAGGGTGTCGCAGAGGGCGAGTTCCTCGCCGTTGGCCTCGATCAGGCGGGCCAACTCCAGGAGGACGCGCTTGCGTTCGGCCGGGTCGGCGCGCGACCAGCGGCCGTCCTCGAAGGAGGCGCGGGCGGCGGCCACGGCCCGGTCGACGTCGGCGGCCGAGGCGACCGCGACGTCGGCGACGGTCTTGCCGGTGGCCGGATCGACGGTGGGGAGCCACTCCCCGTCCGAGGGGTCGGTCCACGCTCCGTCGATGTAGAGGCGGGTGCGGGGTGCGAACTCGGCGGCGCGCTGCCGCCAGTGCGAGTGCGTCGTCATGCGGTGACCTTCGATTGCGTACGGCACGGGGCGTACGGGAGCGGTCTGTGCGAGATCTATGACCTGTGCGGGATCTGCGATCTGTGCGAGATCGGCGACGAGATCTTTGAAGTTGGATTCAAACAATGCGTCAGCGGCCCGTCAATGGGTTCCGCGCGATCGGCTTGATTTCCTTGAACTCGGTAACAGAGAATTAACCGCATGGGTAAACCGGGGAGACCGAAGAACCAGACCGCGCGGCGCGAGGCGCTCGTGGACGCGGCGGGGCGGGCCATCACGGAGCGGGGCCTCGAAGGGCTGCGGATCAAGGACATCGCGGCGGAGGCCGGCATGTCCGCGGGCTCGGTCCTCTACTACTACCCGGAGCTGGGCGAGCTGGTCCTGGAGGTGCACCGGGGTGCGGTCGAGCGCTTCCTGGCCGCGCGGCACGAGGTCACCGACGAGGTCGCCGACCCGGTGGCACGGCTGCGCGCGCTGATTGCCTCCGGGCTGCCCTCCGCCCCCGACGACGCGACGCACGGGCTGCTCTTCGAGTTGCACCGGCGGGCCGACCGCAGCCCCGGACACGCCGAGCTGATGGCGTCACTGTTCGCCAGTGAGGTGGGTCTGTACGTCACCGTGCTCGAAGTGGGCGCCGCGACGGGGGTGTTCACGCTTGCGGGGCCCGTGGGTGACCTGGCCAGGAACCTGGTCGCGCTGGAGGACGGCTACGGGCTGCACATCGTGAGCCGCAACGCCGGGCTGACGCGGGCCGAGGCGCAGCGGCTGATCCGGGTCCACGCGCGGGCGGTCACGGGGTGCGCCGACCTGTGACGCCTCGACGCCTCACGTGGCGTCGGCGCTGTCCCGCAGTACGTCCATCACCGCGCGTGCCCGCGCGCTCTGCGTCATGCCGCCGAGCGAGGCGATCCTGACCTCCAACGGGCGCCCGGCGTCCCGGAGTTCGAGTTCCGCGATCTCGCCCCCGCCGTAGGTCAGGCCGGTCGCGGGGCGCTGGTTGAGCACGGAGTAGCCGAGGCCCCGGGCCACCATGGAGCGCACGGTCTCGTAGCTGCGGGTGCGGTAGCGGACGTCGGGGGCGGTGCCGGTGGCGGCGACGAGGGAGCGGAAGTAGTCGCGGCTGTGCGGGAGGTCGAGGAGGACGAGCGGCTCGGCGGACAGGTCGGCGAGGGAGACGCTGCCCCGGCCGGCGAGGGGGTGGTCGGCCGCGACGATGACGTAGGCCGGGGCGCGGGCGATCGTCTCGCTGCGCAGCTCCGGCTCGGTCGACAGGCCCAGGTCGTACGTGAGGGCGAAGTCGATGCGGCCCGTCGTCAGGGCCTCGACGAGCTCGTCGGCCTCCGCCTCCACCACGTCGATCTCGATGCCCGGGTGGCGGCGCGTGCACTCGCTGAACAGGCGCGGCAGATAGTACGGCGCGAGCGTCACGAAACAGCCGACGGTCACGGGCCCCGACAGCTCCGCGCCGTCCCCGCGCGCCTCCCGCTCGACCTCGCGCGCGCGGGCGAGGAGGTCACGGCCCTGCGCCCGCAGCCGCTCCCCGGCGGGGGTCAGGGTCAGGCCCCGGCCCCTGCGGCGGATGAACAGCTGCACCTGGAGGTCGCGCTCCAGGTTGTGGATGGCGGCGGACACGGCGGACTGCGCGATGTGCAGCTCCGCGGACGCCTCCGTCATCGAGCCGCGTTCGGCCGCGACCAGGAAGTAGCGCAGCTGAACGAGCGTGAAACCCAACGGAGACGTCATGCGAGACCTCGTGCCAGATGAACCGGGTGCGTGCGCCCGACTCTAAGCCGCGCTCTCCTCCTGTACGGAGGTCGACTCCTGTACGGAGGCCGACTCCCGTACGTCCTCGGGGTGCAGCAGCGCGGAGCCCGCCGTCTCCTTCAGGGACAGCGCCGCGACCAGGCCGCCCACGGCGAACACCATCAGGTACGGGCCCGGCACCAGCGTGCTCCCGGTCGCCGAGATGAGCAGCGTCATCAGGTACGGCACGGTGCCCGCGAACAGCGCCGCCGTCACGTTGTACGAGATGGACAGGCCGCTCTGCCGGGTGCGCGTGGGGAAGACCTCCGCCGACCACACCGCGTACGTGCCGAGGATCGCCGCCAGGATCGCGCCGAGCGCGAGCCCGCCGATCCAGGTCCCGGCCATCCCGGTCCGCATCAGCCAGAACGCCGGGGTGGAGACGACCAGGAGGGCCGCCGTCGCCCCGATGAACACCGGCTTGCGCCCCACCCGGTCGGACAGCGCGCCGAACAGCGGCACGAGCACGAGGCCGAGCAGCGAGATCACGGTGGACAGCAGGGCCGCGCTGTCGGCGGAGTGGCCGAGGTGGTCGGTCTCGTACGTGACCAGGTAGGTGAGGACCGCGTAGAACGGCACGTGCATGGCCGCCATCAGGCCCGCCGCCTGGAGCAGTTGGCGCTTGTGGGTGCGCAGCAGCTCGCGGGCGGGGCTGCGCGGGACCGTGTCGTTCGCTTCGAGCGCCCGGTACTCCGGGGTGTCCTCGATCTTGTTGCGGATGATCACGCCGATGACGCCGAGCGGCGCCGCGATCAGGAACGGGATCCGCCAGCCCCAGGAGGTGAGCTGCGCCTCGTCGAGCCCCGAGGACAGCAGCAGGAAGACGAACGAGCCGGCCAGGAAGCCGAGCAGCGAGCCGACCTCCAGCCAGCTCACGCCGAAACCGCGGCGGCGGCGCGGCGCGCTCTCGGCGAGGAAGCTGGCCGCGCTGCCGAACTCGCCGCCCGCCGCGAACCCCTGGACCAGCCGGAGCACCACCAGGAGGATCGGCGCCGCGATGCCGATCGAGTCGTAGCCGGGGAGCAGCCCGATCGCCAGGGTCGCGCCGGACATCATGAAGATGACCAGGGACAGCGTCCGCTTGCGGCCGATCTTGTCGCCGAGCGGCCCGAAGACGAGGGCGCCGATCGGCCGGACGCCGAACGAGACCGCGAAGACGCCGAACACGGCGAGCAGCCCGGTCGTGCTGTCGTCGGCGGGGAAGAACACGGTCGCGACGGTGCCCGCGAGATACGCGTACGCCGCCCAGTCGAACCAGTGCACGAAGACGCCGACGGCCCCGGCCGCGACGCTTCTGCGCAGCGTCGCGACATCGGTGGGCACGTCGGTTCCGGACTGCTCGGTCACGGTCATGTCGTCGCCTCCTCGGATGGTCCGGCGCGGTCCACGCCCGTCCACGCCAGCGCGACCGCCGCGTCGAGCAGCGCCCGCTCGGCGGCGGAGCCCACGCAGTACGCGGCGAACTCGTGCTGGTGGTTGGTGGCGGGCAGGGAGCCGATGCCGATGTAGGGGTGGATGGCGGGCACCACCTGCGACACGTTGCCCATGTCGGTGGAGGCGCGGTTCATGCGCGCGGCCTGTCCCGGCGGCGCGAACTCCCGCCCGAGGGCGAGGGCGTTGGCGCGGTAGTGCGCGAGCGCGGTCTCGTCCGCGCGGAACTCCGCGTACGGCTTGCTCTCCGGTTCGATCTCCAGCTCGCAGCCCGTCGCGAGGGCGCCCGCCTCGAAGGCCCGCATGACGCGCGGCTCCAACTCGGCGAGTTCGGCGAGGGTTTCGGCGCGCACGTACCAGCGGCCCGAGGCGCGCTCCGGGATCGCGTTCGGGGCGTCCCCGGCGTGTGTCACGACGCCGTGCACCCGCGTGGAGGACGGGAGTTGCTGGCGCAGCAGGCCGATGGCGACCTGGGCCACGGTGAAGGCGTCGGCCGCGTTGACCCCGGCCTCCGGGTAGGCGGCGGCGTGCGCCGACTTCCCGGTGTACGCGACCTTGGAGTGGCTGACCGCGAACGGCTGCGCCTCGGCGACGTCGACCGGCGCCGGGTGCGCCATCATCGCGAGGTCGACCCCGGCGAAGGCGCCCCGGTCGAGCAGCTCGATCTTGCCGCCGCCGCCCTCCTCGGCCGGGGTGCCGTAGACCTCCACGGTGAACCCCAGGTCGTCGGCTACGGCGGCGAGGCCCAGGGCGGCGCCGATGGAGGAGGCCGCGATCAGGTTGTGCCCGCACGCGTGGCCGAGGCCGGGCAGCGCGTCGTACTCGGCGCACAGCGCGATCCGCCGCGGCCCGCTGCCGAACGAGGCGTGGAACGCGGTGTCCAGGCCCAGATACTTCGACGTGACGTCGAATCCGGCCCGGTCGAGCAGCTCCGGCACGGCGGCGGCCGCCCGGTGCTCGTCCCAGGCGGTCTCCGGGTCGGCGTGCAACTGCTCGGACAGGGCGATCAGTTGACCGGCGTGCCGGTCGACCTCCTTGCGGGCGGCGTCCTTGAGGGCACTCATCGTTCGTCCCCCGGAACGCCGTACGAGGGTGAGCTCGCCGGGTCGAGGCCGCGCGTCACGTAGTCGTCGCGCTGTGGCAGCCAGACGTCGAGGAGTTCGCCGAGCCGGTCGATCGGGTCGTCCGCCCAGTCGATGCGCAGGTCGGTGACCCGCCAGCCGACGTCGGCGACGACCGCCAGACCCGCCGAGTGCACCGGGCCTTCCTCGCCGCCCGCCGCGACGGCGGCCTTCATAGCGGCGATCAGCCGCTCCTCCAGCTCGCCGGTGGCTTCCTGATACGCCTCCAGGAGCACGCCGGGGATGTGCTTGCCGGAGAGCATGTTCCCCGCCGCGACGGCGCCGTCGGCGGTGGCGCTCGCATACGTGCCGAGGGTGTGCGGGCCGCTGTACGCGAAGCCGGGTCCTGTGCGCCCGAGGGCGGTCAACTGCCGGTAGGCGATGGTCTTTTCGTTGCGCGGGTCGCCCGTGACCTCGGCCAGGGCGCGCTCCGCGTCACCGTGTTCGGCGAGGGCGTCGAGCAGGCTCGTGCCGAGCGTCGGGTCGGTGATGTTCTGCGAGCTCGCCGCGCCGACGCCGGGCCGCAGATGGGCGATGCGGGCGGCGACCGCGGGGCTCGACGAGCTGCCCGCGATGCCGAACCGCTCACCGTCGCGTACGACAAGGGAGAACGTCATGCCCGCGCCTCCTTCGAGTCCTGCGCGTCCTTGGGGATCACCGCGACGGCGTCGATCTCGCACAGCCACTCCGGGCGCGCCAGCGCCGAGACGACGATGCCGGTGGAGATGGGGTGGACGCCCTTGGTCCAGCGGCCGACCGTGCGGTACACGGCCTCCCGGTAGCGCGGGTCGATCAGGTAGATCGTCAGCTTGACCAGGTGTTCCATCCGGCTGCCCGACTCCTCGAGCAGCATCTTGATGTTCGCCATGGCCCGCTCGGCCTGCGCCTCCGCGTCACCGACGCCGACGTTCTCACTGGTGTCGAGGTCCTGGCCGATCTGGCCGCGGACGTACACCGTGTCTCCGGCGACGACGGCCTGGCAGAGGTCGTTGTCGAGGTTCTGCTCGGGGTAGGTGTCGCGGGTGTTGAACGGCCGGATCCGGGTGTGCCCGCCGGCCACGATCGGGGCGTTGGCCATGGTGCTCTGCTCCTCAGTCCTGGTGCTGCGGTTCGGGGTACGAGAGGTATCCGCGCCGGGTCGTGATGTGGTCGGCGACGTACTTGGCGTCGTGCCAGACACCCCAGATGAAGCTGGACCCGCGCCGGGACAGCCAGGGCAGGCCCAGGAAGTAGACGCCGGGCTCGGTGGAGACCCCGCGGCGCTGGTCGGGGCGGCCGTTCTCGTCGTACGCGTCGACGTCGAGCCAGCTGTAGTCGGCGGCGAAGCCCGTGGCCCAGACGATCGACGTGACACCGGCAGCGGCCAGGTCGAGCGCGAGGCGCGGGTTCGTCACGCACTCCGGGTCGGGGCCGAGGACGTGGGCCCCGGGCTCCTCGGGGAGGTCGAGCCCGTTGCGCTCGGTGTACGCGTCGGCCGCCCGCAGCAGCTCCAGGTACTTCTCGTCGCCGAGCGCGATGTTCTCGGCGAGGTCGGGCGCGAAGCTCAGCAGCCCGTCCTCGTACGCGGAGGTCATGCCGAGGAGTTCGATGCCGGTGCCGGCCAGCTCGCGGAAGTCCACGGAGTGGCCGCCGCGCGCCCCGCTGACCGCGATGGTCACGTGGGCGGCGCCCTGCGGCGGCGTCGTCAGGTCCCACAGGCCGAGCACCCCGAGCCACCAGCAGAAGTCACGCCCGCGGTACTGCCGCGGCGGCCGGTCGTGCGGCCCCACGGACAGGAAGACCTCGCGGCCCGAGCGGCGCAGTTCGTCGGCGATCTGCACGCCCGAGGAACCCGCACCGACCACCAGCACCGCGCCCTCGGGCAGTTGCTCCGGGTTGCGGTACTCGCTGGAGTGGATCTGCGTGCCGACCGCGCCCTCCGGCACGATGGGCGGGATCACGGGCCGCTGGAAGGGCCCGGTCGCGGCCACCACGAACCCCGCGTCGATGGTGCCCTCGGACGTCTCGACCCGGAAGCCGGGGCGCCCCTCGTGCTTGCGCACCTTGGACACCTCGACGCCGCACCGCACGGGGGCGTCGATCTTCTCGGCGTAGCGCTCGAAGTACTCCGCGACCTGCTCCTTCGTCGCGAAGGCGTCGGGGCCGACGTCGGGGAACTCCAGGTTCGGGAACCGGTCGTGCCAGGCGGGCCCGTTCGCGACGAGCGAGTCCCAGCGCTGGGTGCGCCATCGCTCGGCGATCCGGTCCCGCTCCAGGACGATGTGCGCGATGCCCAGGTTCCCCAGGTGCTCGCTCATCGCGATACCGGCCTGACCTGCACCTACGACGACAACGTCCGTTTCTTCATTGGGCATTGAAGCCTCCACTTGAGCGGTAGTTGGTCCATCGCTGGTTCCGCGGCACCGCACGGCACATCCTTCGCCGCCCCCTCAACCCTGTCCAACAGATGTTTCCGGGGTGAGTGATCTGTTTTTCAGATGCGGGACCGTGTGTCTCCATCGGCCAGCGCCTACGCTCGACGCGTGACGACCCAGCCGAATCCCACGCCGCCCGCCCCTCTCGACGGGCTCGACCGCCGTATCGTCGCCGCCCTGCAGATCGACGGCCGGGCCTCCTGGCGGCGGATCGCCGATGTGCTGGGGGAGCCGGAGCGGAAGGTGGCGCGGCGCGGGCACCGGCTCGTGGAGAGCGGGGACGTCGCGGTGCGCGGGCTCGTCGTGCGGGGCGAGACCGTGATCCTGCGGATGAACTGCCGGCTGGGATCCGTGCGGGAGGCTGCCCTCGCCACGGCCCGGCGGCCCGACGTCGTCTTCTCGTACGTACTCGCGGGCGTCGCCGACTGCGTGGCGGAACTGCAGTGCCCGCCAGGCCAGTTGGGTCGGCTGATGCTGGACGAGGTGCCCGCCCTTCCGGGGCTCGTGCAGCAGCAGGTCTCGCCCGTGCTGCGCTACTTCCGCACCGTGCACGAGTGGTCGCCGGGCATCCTCGACGAAGCCGAGGTCGAGGCGCTCGGTGGCGGCGAGCGGCCGGACGACCGGGTGGGCCTCGACGACGTCGAGCTCGCGCCCGACGAGGAGGCCATCCTGCGCGCCCTCGCCGCGGACGGGCGCTGCACCAACGACGAACTCGCCGCCGTCGCCGGGGTCTCGGTGGCCACGGCCAGGCGCCGGGTCGACGCGCTGAGCCGCGCCGGGCTCGTCAGCATCCGCGCGGTCGTGGAGCCCGCGCTGCTCGGACTGCCCGTGCAGGCGCTGCTGTGGATCAGGACCCGGCCCGGCGAGGTCGAGGAGGTGGGCCGGCTGCTCGTCGAGTCGCCGCTGGTGCGGTACGCGGCCGTGGTCATGGGGGAGCACCAGCTGCTCGTCGACGTGACGCAGCCGTCGAAGGAGGCGCTGCACACCTTCCTGACGGAAGCGGCGTGGGTGCGCAGGGCCGAGTCCGTGCAGTCCCACCTCGTGGTCGAGGCCTGGAAGCGCAGCGGCGTGTCCACCGTGTCCACGCTTCGAGCCTCGCAGGACGAGGTTTCAACGATGTGACCGTAAATGCCAGTTCCGTAAATCTGACGTCCGAAAAGTTCATCCAGTACAAGCCATTGACTTAAAAGGTCAGCTCGCCGCAGTGTGAGGGCGCACACAGTCGCCTCCTGCCCGAGGACGGTCATGCCCGTACGCCCCACCGATTCCGACTCCCTCTGTGGGCTCGACGCCGTCGAGCTCGCCGGACTCGTCCGCCGCCGCGAACTGTCGGCGCGCGAGCTCGTCTCCGCCCACCTCGACCGCATCGAGCGCGTGAACCCGGCGCTCAACGCCATCGTCACGCTCGACGTGGAAGGCGCCCTGGCGGCGGCCGGACAGGCGGACGAACTGGCGGCGTCCGGAGCCGAGTTGGGGCCGCTGCACGGGCTGCCCATCGCCTTCAAGGACACCCACCTCACCCGCGGCATGCGCACCACGCACGGCTCGCCGCTCTTCGCCGAGCACGTGCCCGACGAGGACGAACTCCTCGTCGAGCGCGTCCAGTCGGCCGGCGCGATCCGCATCGGGAAGACCAACGTCCCCGAGTTCGCGGCCGGTTCGCACACCTTCAACCCGGTCTTCGGCGCGACCCGGAACCCGTACGACCGGTCGCGCTCGGCCGGCGGCAGCAGTGGTGGCGCCGCCGCCGCGCTCGCCGCCCGGCTCACCCCGATCGCCGACGGCAGCGACATGGGCGGCTCGCTGCGCAACCCGGCCTCGTTCTGCAACGTCGTGGGCCTGCGCACCACGCCGGGGCGCGTGCCCTCACTGCCCACGAACGACCTGTGGGAGACGCTCGGCGTCGCAGGCCCCATGGGCCGCACCGTCGCCGACGTCGCCCTCCTCCTCTCGGCGATGGCGGGCCCGGACCCCCGCTGCCCGCAGTCCCTGGAGACCCCCGGATCCGTCTTCCGCGCCCCGCTGGAGCGCGACCTGAAGGGGCTGCGGGTCGCGTACGCCCCCGACCTCGGCGGCCGCGTCCACGTCGTCCCCGAGGTCCGCGAGCTCGTCGCCAAGCAGGTCAAGGTGTTCGAGGCGGCCGGCGCGCACGTCGTCGAGGACTGCCCGGACCTGGACGGCGCCGAGGACGTCTTCCGCACCCTGCGGGCGCAGGCCTTCCGCACCGGGCTCGGCCCGCTCCTGGAGTCCTCCCGCGAGCAGCTCAAGCCCAGCCTGATCTGGAACATCGAGGAGGGCATCAGGCTCACCTCGGCCGACCTCGCCCGCGCCCGCACCGAGCACACCCGCATCCACCTCGCGGCCGCCGGGTTCTTCGAGCGCTACGACGTGCTGATCGCCCCGGTCAGCCAGGTCCTGCCGTTCGACGTCGACATGGAGTACCCGACCGTCATCGACGGGCAGCCGCAGCACAGCTACCTCGACTGGATGCGCTCCGCGTATCTGCTCACCGTCCTGGGCGCACCCGCCCTCTCCGTCCCGGCCGGCTTCACGGATGCGGGACTTCCGGTCGGCCTGCAGATCGTGGGCCCGCCGCGCGCCGAACGCGACGTCCTCGAGATCGGCGCCGCCTACGAGGCGGCCACCGGCCACGGACGCCGCGCGCCCCACCTCTCATAGCGACTCACAGAGCGTCCTGACGCTCAACTCCCCTCCGCTGGAGCCCCGATGAGATCTCCGCACATGTTGTGGGCCGCCGTGCCCGTTCTGGCCTTTCTCAGCACTCCGTTCCTGCCGTTCGTCAACGGGCCCCACCTGTGGTTCGGCATCCCGTCCGTGCTGGCCTGGTGCCTGCTCTGGACGGTCGGCACCACCGTGGCGCTCGCCGCCGTCGACCGGCTGGTGTTCGCCGGCCGGCCCGAGGACGAGGAAGAGAACCAGGAGGCCGCCGCGTGAACAGCACCATGGTCATCACGGTCCTCGGCATCGTCGCCATCGCGGCGGTCGGCGTCACCGGCCGCCGCGCCCCCAGCAAGGAGCTGGGCGAGTGGACGGTCGCCAAGCGGGGCTTCTCCACCTTCACCACCTGGTTCCTGCAGGCGGGGGAGGCCTTCACCACCTTCAGCTTCCTGGGCCTCGCCGGCATCGCCTTCGGCGGCGGCGTCGCCGCGTCCTTCGCGGTCTGCTACCTCGCCATCAACTTCGTCCTCCAGTACTTCACCGCACCCCGGATGCGCCAACTCGGGCAGCGGGGCGGGTACTTGACGCAGGCCGACTTCTTCGTCGACCGCTACCGCAGCCCGCTGCTCGGCAAGGTCGTCGCCGTCGTCGGCGCCGTGTTCCTGCTGCCGTATCTGCAACTGCAGATCACCGGGCTCGGCATGATCGTGCAGCTGGCGACCGGCAGCCACACCGGCGGCAACCTGAGCATGGTCCTCGCCACCGTCCTGACCGTCGTCTTCGTCCTGTGGTCGGGCATCCGCGGCATCGCGCGGGTCGCCTACCTCAAGGACGCGCTGATGATCATCGGGCTCGTGGTGCTCGTCGCGGGCGTCGCCCTGTCGGTCAACGGCGGCATCAGCGGCCTCTTCGACACGATCCGAGACAGTCACCCGCAGCTGCTCACGCTCGACCAGGAGGGCTACGACGGCACGTTCTTCGTCACCGCCGTCATCATCTCCGGCATCGGCGGCGGACTCGGCACCATGGCCCACCTGTGGCCGCCGGTGCTCGCCGCCCGCAGCGGCCGCGTACTGCGCTCCAACGCGATCTGGCTGCCGCTCTACCAAGTGGCCCTCGGCATCCCGATCATCATCGGCTTCGCCGGAGTCCTGCTCGCGAAGAAGGGCACCGAGCCGAACGGCGTCGCGCTCACCCTCGCCGGACAGACCCTGCCGGGCTGGCTCGTCGGCCTGGTGGCGGTCGCCGCGGCCTCCGCCGCGATGGTGCCGTCGGCGGCCATCGTCGTCGGCATCTCCAGCCTGCTCTCGCGCAACCTGCTGAGCGTCCGCAATGAACGCACCCAGCTGCGCACCAACCACCTGTGCGTGGTGGCCGCGGCGGGCCTCGCCCTCGTCCTCGGCCTCACCCGCCCCGGCCTCCTCTCCGACCTGCTGCTGCTCACGTACGGCGGTCTGACCCAGCTCGCCCCGGCGATCGTGATGGGGTTGGCGAAGAAGGTCAGGCTCGGGGCCGTGCCCGCGCTCATCGGCATCCTGACCGGCGTCGCGGTGCTTGCCTGGCTGACGTTCGGCTCCGTCGACGTCGGCACCGTGGACACCGGCCTGATCGCGCTGGCCGTCAACCTCGCCGTCACGACCGGTGCCCAACTCGTCGTACGTTCCCGGCCTCAGGAAACCGTCAACTCGCCGACGGGCTCCGCCGATTCACCGGTCTCGGTGAGCCGCACGTAACGCGCGCTCGCCCCGGCCTCTTCCGCGAACGGCGTCCATCGCGTGCCGTCCACCGAGGTCTCCAGCCGGTACGCCTTCGCCCCGGTCACCCGCACCCGGTCCACCGGGCGCACGCCGCCGAGATCCACGGTGAGCGAGGCGCCCGGTGCGGCCGGGTGCCAGGTCGTCGACGGGTTGCCGTCGACGGCGGCGCCCGCGTACTGGCCCGGGTCCTCCGACGTCGCCTTCGCGGACTTGCAGCGGGCCAGGTCGGTGGTCGGGGTGAGGTCGGGTCGGCGCGTCGGCAGGGTGAGGCCCGCGCCGGTCACGATCCTGCGCCCGTCCGGAGTGTCGACGGCGAACGGCGCGCCGCCCTTGAGCCGGACCGTGGTGGTCCTGGCGCCGATCTCGACGTCGTACGTCCGCCCGCGCCACTGAAGTCCCTTGACGTTCACGCCGGTTGAGAGCTGCGGCGGCAGCATGGGATCGAGCCGCGCGGCGTCACCGTCCTGGAGTCGCATCCCGGTCAGACCGTGCGTGAACACCTGAAGAAAGCCGCCCTTCCCGGTCAGGAAGTCCTGCGCCGGCGTGCCCGCGAGCGCGTCCCCCGCACCCGCCTTCTCGCCCCGCGACTCCGAGAACGTACCGAACGGGCCCCGGAAGAACGGCCGCGAGGCCCGCTCCAGGAACGTGTACGTCGAGCAACCCGGCTCACCGATCCCGGCTGCGGCGACGGCGTGCACCGAGTCCGTCATCGCGGGGCCGTCGCGGTCGGTGTGGGCGGCGTAGTAGTCGAGGGTGGCCGCCGCGGCGCCCTTCGGCATCGGCTTCCAGTCCAGCGGATACAGCAGCAGCACGGCGTCCGCCTGCTTGATGTCGGCGCCCTTGTCGATGTCGTAACCGTCGTACTGGAGAAAGACCTTGCGCTTGCTGTCGTACGGAATCCGGAGCCGGTCGGCGATCCGCTTCCAGTCGGCGGGGGCACGCTCGCCGAGCAGCGCGGCGGCCTTCGTGGCGTCCCGCAGGGAGGTGGCGGCGACGGCGTTCGTGTACACGCCGTCGTCGACCCCGTTGCTGTACTCGTCGGGCCCGGCAACATCCTTGATGGAGTAGGACCCGTCCTTCTCATTGGGAGTCACCCGTGAACTCCAGTACGTGGCAAGCCCCTTGAGGAGTGGCCAGCCGCGCTCGCGCAGCCAGGTGCGGTCGCCGGTCGCCTGGTAGTACTGCCAGGCGGCGAGCGCGATGTCGCCCTGGAGGTGGTTCTGGGTGACGCAGTGCGGAGGGTTCCAGCTCTGGCACTCCTTCCACAACGACCCCGAACTCGCGCTGGTCCAGGGGTACATGAGCCCCTTTTGCGAGGTCTTGAGCGCGTTGTCGGCGGCGGCGTCGCGCGTCCGGTACCGGTACTCGAGCACCGGCTTCGCCAGCTCGGGGCGGGTGGCGAGCAGCGAGGGGTACATCCACGTCTCGGCGTCCCAGAAGACCATGCCCGCGTAGTTGTCGCTGCTCAGGCCGGTTGGACCGATGCTGTTGCGGGCGCCGGGGCGCAGCGAGGAGAGCAGCCCGTACTGGGCGGCGCGCAACTGTGCCTGGAGCTCGGGGCGGCCCGGGGTCTCGATGTCGGCGGCCCACAGCTTCCGCCAGGCGGCGTTGTGCCGCAGGACGAGCGCGTCCCAGCCGGCGGCCGCGGCGCGCTTCGAGGCGCGTACGGCATCGGACCGTGGGTTGCTCGACGTCAACGCGGTGTCGACGCCCACGTACTTCGTGACGTCGTACGTGGAGCCGTCGGTGGCGTGGAAGTCCGCGGACTGGCTGGTGCCGAGGGAGTTCTCGGCGGGGCGGGCGGTGTGGGTGCGGCCGGGGGAGCGGAGGGTGGTGGCGACGGTGCCGGGGGTCCGGGAGCCGTCGGTGCGGAAGTCGACGGCGGCGGTGCGCTTCCCTGCGGGGCCGCTGCCGGTGCCGTGGACGCGCCGCGCGCCACGCTCGTCGATCCGGTCGGTGACGGCCACTTTCCCCGACCAATGGGGTGTGACGCGCAGCCGCACGGCGCCGACGTGCGGATTCGCCCGGTCGGCGAGCACTTCGTACGTCAGGTCGGTGCGCTTCCCGTCCTTGTGCACCCACGTGACCTCGGTACGGACGACGCCGCAGCGCATGTCGAGCGTCTGCCGGTAGCCGGTGGTGCGGCTGCCCGGGCCGTACGTCTCGCCGCGCGCGTGGACGTCGAGGGCGGTCCAGTTGGGGAGGGCGGCGACGGCCTCGCGGTGGGCGGTGCTCTTGGGCCCGCGCCCGTAGAGCCCGGAGACGAACGCGCCATCGTACGGGGGCGTATAGAGCGGCCACCCGGTCTTGGCGTCGTCCTCCCCGGTCCGCGCGTAGCCCGCCCCGACGGGCGGAACCCGCACACCGAGATACCCGTTGCCCGCGTAGGCGTGGTACGGACTCGTGGGCTCGGCGGTACGAGTGGCGAGGCTCCAACCGGGCCCCCCACACCCCGCCACGGTCGGCGCGGCCTGCGCGGGCGGAACGAGGGTGGCACCCACGGTGAGGGCGGCGATCGCGATGAGGCGTGCTGACGTCATGGGGAGAGCGTGGTCCGCGGGGTGGATGGAACCGGGTATACGCGCCGGTTGCTAGCCGATCCGGGTGGCGTGGTCGATGCCTTCGTAATGCGCGGCCCGCCCCGGGGTGCCGCCTTGCCCACCCTGCCGCCCCAGGCGGCAGATTGCCCAAGGCGGGCGGCAGCGGCCCCTCAGGCCCCAAAGAGGCGCGGCACCTTGCGTGCCCGAGGCGGTGGGTGCGCAATTTAAGCCCCTGCGGCGATTGAGCAGCGGGGTCCGGGGCAGAGCCCCGATCTTTTCAGCCCCGCCGGCGATTGAGGCGCGGGGGCCGGGGCGGAGCCCCGAGGTGGGGGGCGTGGAGGCCTAATGTCGGCGCATGAGCCACGCCACCTACTGCCCCGCCGACGGCACCCGCGTCCCCGCCGGCTCCCTCACCTGGCGCTGCCCGTCCTGCCAGGGCCCCCTCGACCTCGACTACTCACCCACCCCCGGCCCCCTCAAGTCCCTGACGGGCCGCACCAATTCGATGTGGCGCTACGCCGAATGCCTCCCGCTCCCGGCCCCGGACTGCACCCTCGGCGAAGGGCGGACGCCCCTCGTCCCGCTCACCGCCGAGGTGGACGCCAAGCTGGACTTCCTGATGCCCACCCTCTCCTTCAAGGACCGCGGCGCGGTGATGCTCGCCGCACTGGCGACCCGCCTCGGCCCCGACCGCGTCATCGCCGACAGCAGCGGCAACGCCGGAACCGCCATCGCCGCCTACTGCGCCCGCGCCCGCCTCGCCTGCACCGTCTACGTCCCCGAAGGTACGTCCGCCAAGAAGCTGGAGCAGATCCGGGCCCACGGCGCCCGCCTGGAAGTGGTCCAGGGCGACCGCGAGGCCACGGCCCGCGCGGCGCGCACGGCCGCCGACGAGGACGGCGTGTTCTACGCCAGCCACGTCTACAACCCGTACTTCCTGCACGGCACCAAGACATACGTCCACGAGCTGTGGGAGGACATGGGCGGCCGCCTCCCCGAGGCCCTGGTCCTCCCCGTGGGCAACGGAACGCTGCTGCTCGGCGCCGCCCTCGCCGTCGCCGAACTGCACCACGCCGGGCTGATCGACCGCCGCCCCGCCCTGCACGCCGTGCAGTCCGCCGCGGTCGCCCCACTGGCACGCGCGTGGCAGGCCGGATCGGACGAGATCGTCGTCGACGAGGCCCCGGCCGCCACCGCCGCCGAGGGCATCGCCATCCCGAACCCGCCGCGCGCCCGCCAGATCCTGCGCGCCGTCCGCGAATCCGGCGGCGCCTTCCACACAGTGACGGAGGACCAGATCCGGCACGCCCAACTCGACCTCGCCTCCCGGGGCCTGTACGTCGAGTCGACCGGCGCGGTGTGCTGGGCCGCGACCCGCGAGGGCGCCCTCGGCAGCCGGAGCGCGGTGGTCCCCCTGTGCGGCGCGGGACTCAAGACGGGACTCGTCCCCGGCGACGCGTGAACCCGATGCGTCGACCCGGGAGCCCCCGGAACCGTATGAACGCTCGAACCGTGGCCGGATGTGTGAATGATGCACTACCTGGGCAAAGTCGCTGCGTAAAGCCCTCTGACGTCGTCCGACGTCGGAAGTCATCACATCGAGTGATTCTCTGGCCTTTGCTTGCACGCCTCAACCGACGGTTGCCACGCTGTTGCTGTCTGTCAATCTGATGGGGATCTGAGGGGACAACCAGTGACATTCGGTGAGCAGCCGGCGTATCTCCGCGTTGCGGGTGATCTCCGCAAGAAGATCGTCAGTGGCTCGCTGCCGCCGCACACCCGCCTTCCCTCACAGGCCAAGATCCGTGAGGAGTACGGGGTTTCGGACACGGTGGCGCTGGAGGCCCGCAAGGTCCTGATGGCGGAGGGGCTCGTCGAGGGCCGGTCCGGCTCGGGGACCTATGTGCGCGAGCTGCCCGTGCCGCGCCGCGTCTCCCGCTCCGGCTACCGGCCGAGCAGTGGTTCCACACCGTTCCGGCAGGAGCAGGCCGATCCGGACGCGCGGGGGACCTGGGAGTCGCGCAGCGAGCAGATCGAGGCGGTCACCTCCGTCGCGGAGCGGCTCGCGATCCGCGCGGGCGACCGGGTGATGCGCACCAAGTACGTGTACCGGGACGCGGGCGAGGCGATGATGCTCGCGACCTCCTGGGAGCCCCTCGCGGTGACGGGGCGCACGCCCGTGATGCTCCCGGAGGAGGGCCCGCTCGGCGGCTGCGGAGTGGCCGAGCGCATGGCCGCGATCGACGTGATTGTGGACAACGTGACGGAGGAAGTCGCCGCCCGCCCCGGCCTTGCCGAGGAGTTGAGCGCGCTCGGCGGCGTGCCGGGTCATGTCGTGATCGTCATCCACCGGACGTTCTTCGCCTCCGGCCGACCGGTCGAGACGGCCGATGTCGTCGTCCCCGCGGACCGCTACCGCATCGCCTACCACCTGCCGGTCCGGTAGCCGGCGGCGCGCCCGGTCTCCGGGGCGCCGCGTCCGGGCCGTGTGATCCCGAGTTAACCGCGGCCCAACTCCCGTAACAGGCAGGCAATCGGGCGCTGCCCCGGATTGTCATGTACGGCTCCTAACTTCCCTCTCCGAACGCAGTTGGTATACCGCTGACGGAGGAACGGGTAGCCGCCATGACCGAGACCGCCGTACCGCACGCAGACCCGGCGTCCGGGTCGCCCGCAGGAGGGCCCGACGGGCGGGCCCCGAAGCGCAGTTACGCCAAGCTGGCCGCCGACGAGTCCCGCGAGGACTACTCGCTGCGCTATGCCCCGCACTCCTACCGGCGCTGGTCCGAGACCACCGTCGCCTCGACCGCCCTCGGCGGCATCGCCTACCTCGCGGACTTCGCGATCGGCGCGTCCATCGTCTTCACGTACGGATTCACGAGCGGACTCGCCTCGATCCTGTGCGCGGCGACGATCATCTTCACCACCGGCATCCCGATCGCCCGGGCCTGCGCCAAGTACGGCCTGGACATGGATCTGATCACCCGGGGCGCCGGCTTCGGCTACTTCGGATCGACGCTCACGTCCCTCATCTACGCCTCGTTCACCTTCATCTTCTTCGCGCTCGAAGGCTCGATCATGGCGCAGGCGATGCACGAGGTCTTCGGACTTCCGCTGCCCATCGGGTACTTGGTGACCACGCTGATCGTGATCCCGATCGTGTTCCGCGGGATGGGCGCGCTCGCGAAGGTGCAGGCGTGGACGCAGCCGATCTGGCTGATCGGCCTGGTGCTGCCCTTCGTCATCCTGCTCTTCAACTCGCCCGGATCCTTCGGTGACTTCACCAGTTTCGGCGGCACCGAGGGCGCGGGCAGCGGCTTTTCCTGGATCGGCTTCGGACTCGGCACCGGCGTCGCGCTCTCGCTCATCGCGCAGATCGGCGAGCAGGCCGACTACCTCCGGTTCATGCCGGCCAAGACGGAAGCGAACAAGAAGCGTTGGAATCTGGCCGTTCTGGCGGCGGGCCCCGGCTGGGTGATCATCGGCGCCGCCAAGCAGATCGGTGGCGCGCTGCTCGCCTTCGTGGCCCTCGAAGCGGTCGGCAAGACGCACGCCCTCGAACCCATCGCCCCGCAGGTCGAGGCGCTCAAGCCGTGGCTCGGCTCGGTCGCGCTGCCCGTCGCCGCGCTCTTCGTGGTGGTCTCCCAGATCAAGATCAACGTGACCAACGCGTACAGCGGTTCGCTGTCCTGGTCGAACTTCTTCTCCCGCGTGACGCACCGGCACCCCGGCCGCGTCTGGTACATCTTCCTCAACCTCGCCATCGCGCTGACGCTGATGGAACTGAACATGTTCGCGGCGCTGAACAAGCTGCTCGGCTTCTACTCGAACGTGGGCATCGCCTGGATCGCGGCCGTCGCCGCCGACCTCGTCATCAACAAGCGGGTGGGCTGGAGCCCCAAGTACATCGAGTTCAAGCGGGCGTACCTGTACGCGGTGAACCCGGCCGGGTTCGGCGCCATGGTGGTCGCCTCCGTCGTCTCGATCCTGGCGTTCTTCGGACTCTTCGGCGAGTACGCCGAGGCCTTCTCCACCTTCATCGCCGCGGGCCTCGCGCTGGTCCTCTGCCCGCTGATCGCCTGGGCCACGAAGGGCAAGTACTACCTGGCGCGGCCGAACCCGGTGAACGGCCCGGACGTCGAGTTCGCAGAGGGCACCGACATCACCGCGACCCACACGTGCAGCGTCTGCGAGACCGCGTACGAACTCCCGGACATCGCCGACTGCCCGGCCCACTCGGGCCCGATCTGCTCGCTCTGCTGCTCCCTCGACGCCGACTGCGGCGACCTGTGCACCAAGAAGCCGACGGGCGAACCGGTGCTGATGCCGATGCCGGAGGTACGTACGGGCTGAGGCCGTACTTGAGGTGACTGAGGGGGCGCACCCGCGGGGGTGCGCCCCCTCAGTTCGTCGTCCGCGTGTTCGGTCCGTGGCTTGTTGCGTATCTCTTTGTGCCAATCCGTATCCGGTGCGTGAAGGTCAGGCGTAGGCTCGGGCATATGCGGTTTGCGGTTTCCTCGGGGATGGGAGGCAGGGCGCGATGCGAGTCGAGGCCGGCGTGGCCAGGGAGGGGCGGGGCGCGATGAGCGACAGCACGACCACACTTCCGTGGCAGGTCATCCGCGAGGACGACAACGGGAACCGCTACCGGGTGGGCCGTTACGCCACGAAGGCCGAGGCCCAGCGCATGGCCGACAGTCTCGACGACCACAGGGGCCACCAGCCGACGTACTGGGTGGAGCGCCTGGGGCAGGGGCGGAACGGCACGGCGCTCTGAGGGGGTCATAGGCTCCGGCACATGCCCCCTGAATCACCATCACCGACCGTCGTGGTCGCCGCGGCCCTGTACGACGCCGATGAGCGGCTGCTCGCCGCGCGGCGCAGCGCGCCCCCGGAACTCGCGGGCCGTTGGGAGCTTCCCGGCGGCAAGGTCGAACCCGGCGAGACGCCGGAGCGGGCGCTCGTCCGCGAGCTGCGCGAGGAACTCGGCATCGAGGCCGAACCGCTCGCCCGGGTGCCGGGCGAGTACCCCCTGAAGGCCGGATACGTACTGCGGGTGTGGCGCTGCCACCTGCGCTCCGGCACCCCGCGCCCCCTCCAGGACCACGACGAGCTGCGCTGGCTGACGGCGGACGAGGTGTGGTCCGTGGACTGGCTCGACCAGGACGTCCCCGCGGTGAAAGAGGTCCTGCGGGATCAGGTCTGACGGGTGCTTCGGGGTCGCGCCTGACGGGGGCTTCGGATTGCGTCCGGCGGGGGCTCGTGCCCACTTCCCATGCGCCTCGCCTACGCCGTCCGTGCCACCGCGCACCCCACTTCGCGATAGCGCGCCATCCCGTCCGGGTATATCCCGATTAACCCGATGAAACCGGACAGGGTCCTTCGCGGGCCAGGGATGTGATCCGCGTGCTCCACACTGAAGGCGACTGCGTCGAGTGGGCCTTTCCCGCCGACCCGTCGGCCGTTCGCAGAGCGCGCGCCGAGGTGCGTGGACAACTCGTCGCATGGGGGCTCCAAGAGCTCGCCGACATCGCCGCGCTGCTGGTCAGCGAGCTGGTGACCAATTCCCTGCGGTATGCGTCCGGGCCCATCGGCGTACGGCTCGCCCGCCCGCCCGAGTCCTCCGGCGTCCTCCTGGTGGAGGTCTCCGACCCGCTGCCCGATCCGCCCTGCGCCCGCACCGCGGCCCCCGACGAGGAGGGCGGGCGCGGGCTGCAACTCGTGTCCGAGGTGTCGCGGCGCTGGGGCACACGGCCGGGTGGGGAGCGCTCGGGCGGGAAGACGGTGTGGTTCGAGCTGTCGCTGCCGGGTTAGGAGACGCCGGAGTGGGACAGACGCGGGTGTGAGGAAGCGGGTGTGAGATGCCGTGTGTGCGCGCACCCGCACCCTGGGTACGGAAACAGTCGGTCCCGACGGGCCAAAAAGCGTCGGGACCATGGTGTGATCGTGAACACCGTGTTGCGCGGCTACGTAGTGCTGGATACTGCGTGCAGCCGCCTCGGTGACCGGTGCCGGACGCGGTGAGCTGGAGGGGACGGTTCGCGTGAGCGAGATACCAGCGAAGGGCAGGGTGTCCGAGGACTCCTCGGACGCGGCCTCGGCGTCGCGCGCGGAGCGGGTGCCGCTGGACGACGACGCTCCCGATGCCACGGGCACGGGGCGTGCGGAACCGATCCCGGAACCGGAAGTGGGTGCTCCGTCGGATCTTCCCGAGGAGTCCCTCGGCCGGCCCGACCTCTGGCAGGCGAGCCCACCGGGTTCGATCTACGACTACATCAAGGTCGCCTCCTTCTCGATCGGCTCCGACGGCGCGATCGACCAGTGGAGCAGGCGGGCCGCCAAGCTCTTCGGGGTCCCGCCCGAGGAGGCCGTGGGCAAGGACCCCATCGAGGCCTTCGTCCCCGCGGACCTGCGCGAGCGCGGCCACCGCAAGATGGCGGAGATCCTGGACGGGCAGGAGTGGACGGGCGTCGTCCCGTTCCGGGTACCGGCGTCGGAGCCCTCGGGCGGGACAGAAGCGGAACCGCGAGCGGAGGCGCCGTTCACGGCGGGCGCGGGAGCGACGGGGCTCGCCGAGATCTATGTGATGCCGACGACCACCGAGTCCGGCGAGCGCGCCGCGGTGTGCATCGTCGTCGACGTACAGACGCTGCGCCACATCGAGACGGACCTCGCCTCCTCGCAGGCCATTTTCGGCCAATCTCCCTTCGGCTTCCTGCTGTTCGGCACCGACCTCAAGGTTCTGCGCACCAACCGCACCCTCACCGCGGTCTTCGGCGGCCACGTCGACGACCACCGCGGCCGGACCGTCCACGACTATCTGCCGCGCCACGAGGCCGACCGCGTACAGGGCGCGCTGCGCCGGGTCCTGGAGACGGGCGACGCGGTCACCGACATGCAACTGGTCGGCCCCGCACCGGAGTCCACCGAGCGGCGGCACTGGTCCATCAACCTCTACCGCGTGCACAGCGGTACGGGCCGCCCCATCGGCGTCGCCGGACTCGCCACCGACGTCACCCGCAGGCACGCCGCCGCCCGCGAGGCCGCGCACGCACGCCGCAACCTGGCGCTCCTGAACGAGGCGGGCTCCCGGATCGGGAACTCGCTCGACCTGGAGACGACCGCCCGCGAACTCCTCGACGTCGTCGTCCCCGGCTTCTGCGACCTCGCCTCCGTCGACCTCTACCAGGGGCTGCTCGCGGGCGACGAGGCGCCGCCGGGCCTCGCCGACGGCAGCGCCGAACTGCGCAGGGTGGCCGCCGCGAGCGCCGTCGCCGACGTGCCGTTCCTCGACCTCGGCGGGGAGGCCCCCGTCAACGTGGGGGCGGTGCACCGCTTCGCGTTCAACTCGCCCTGCGCGCACGCCCTGCGCACCGCGCGCCCGCAGACGCTGCCCACCGAGCAGCGCGGCCTCGTGCAGTCCACGCTCGCCGTGCCGATGGTCGCGCACGACACGGTCGTCGGGCTCGTGCAGTTCTCCCGGACGAAGGGCAGCGAGCCGTTCACCGACCGGGACCGGTCGCTCGCCATGGAGCTGGCGGCGCGCGCCGCGGTCTGTATCGACAACGCGCGCCTGTACCGCCGCGAGCACGAGCGTGCGCTGATCCTGCAGCGCTCCCTGCTGCCGCCGGACGACCCGGAGGCGGCCGGCCTCGACATCGCCTGCCGCTACCGGCCCGGCAACGCCGCGACCGAGGTCGGCGGCGACTGGTTCGACGTCATCGAACTACCCGGACACCGCACCGCGTTGGTCGTGGGCGACGTGATGGGCCGCGGCCTGCGCGCCGCCGTCGCCATGGGCGAACTGCGCACCGCCGTACGCACGTTGTCGCTCCTCGACCTCGAACCGGCCGAAGTGCTCAGCGCGTTGGACGAGATCGCCCGCGGACTCGGCACCCCCGGCGGCGTCCAGCAGGGCACCCGCCCCGCACGCTCCGCGCGCTCCTTCGGCGGCGAGGACCTCTCCGAGGTGTACCTCGCCACCTGCGTGTACGCGGTGTACGACGCGGTCACCCGACGCTGCACGTTCGCCAACGCGGGCCATCTGCCGCCGGTCCTCGTCGAACCCGGCGAGGGTGCGCTCATGCTCGACGTGCCGCCCGGGATGCCGCTCGGCGTCGGCGGCGAGCCGTTCGAGGAGGTGGAGGTGGAGCTGCCGGAGGGCGCGCTGCTCGCCCTCTACACGGACGGCCTGGTGGAATCCCGCGACCATCCGCTCGACGAGGGCCTCTCGGCCTTCCGCAACGCGCTCGACGACCCCTCCCCGGCGCTCGAGGACGTCTGCGACCACGTCCTCAACACCCTCGACACCCATCACGGCGAGGACGACATCGCGCTCCTCATGGCCCGTGTGCAGGGGCTGCCGAGCGAGAACGTCGGCGACTGGACGCTGCCGCGCGAGCCGAAGTCGGTGGGCAGGGCCCGCGAGTACGCGCGGACGCAGCTGTCCAGCTGGGGCATGGAGAGCCTCGTCGACACGTCGGAGCTGCTGGTCAGTGAGCTGGTCACCAACGCGCTGCGGTACGGCGAGGGCGACATCAGGCTCCGCCTCCTCCTCGACCGCACGCTGGTGTGCGAGGTGTGGGACGCGGGCCTCGTGCAGCCGCGCCGCCGCAGGGCGCGGGACACGGACGAGGGTGGCCGCGGGCTCCAGCTCGTCGGACTGCTGAGCGCCGCGTGGGGCTCGCGCCGGACGCCGCGCGGGAAGACGGTCTGGTTCGAGCTGCCGCTGCCGGACGGGGAGACGGGATTGGCGGACCCGACGGAGGCGCTACTCAGCCTGTTCTGACGGTCCTGGTCGTCGCTGGTGGGTTGGTGACGCCGAACAGTTGGTGACGCCGGACACATCCCCACACCCCCCTTTGCATGGTCATGCATCATCATGCATACTCTTCCTATGTCCAAGGTCCTCACATCCCTCCCGGCCGGCGAGCGCGTCGGCATCGCCTTCTCGGGCGGCCTCGACACGTCGGTCGCCGTCGCGTGGATGCGTGACAAGGGCGCCGTCCCGTGCACGTACACCGCCGACATCGGCCAGTACGACGAGCCCGACATCGACGGCGTGCCCAGCCGAGCGAAGGCGTACGGCGCCGAGATCGCGCGTGCCGTCGACTGCAAGGCCGCCCTTGTGGAGGAGGGCCTTGCCGCGCTGACCTGCGGTGCGTTCCACATCCGCTCCGGCGGTCGCGCGTACTTCAACACGACGCCGCTCGGCCGCGCGGTCACCGGCACGCTCCTGGTGCGGGCGATGCTGGAGGACGACGTCCAGATCTGGGGCGACGGCTCGACGTACAAGGGCAACGACATCGAGCGGTTCTACCGCTACGGTCTGCTCGCCAACCCGAACCTGCGGATCTACAAGCCGTGGCTCGACGCGGACTTCGTGACCGAGCTCGGTGGTCGGCAGGAGATGTCGGAGTGGCTGGTCGAGCACGGCCTGCCCTACCGGGACTCGGCGGAGAAGGCGTACTCCACGGACGCCAACATCTGGGGTGCCACGCACGAGGCCAAGACCCTCGAGCACCTGAACGTCTCCCTCGAGACGGTCGAGCCGATCATGGGCGTCAAGTTCTGGGACCCGTCGGTGGAGATCCCCACCGAGGACGTCACGATCGGCTTCGACAAGGGCCGCCCCGTCACGATCAACGGCAAGGAGTTCGCCTCCGCCGTCGACCTGGTGATGGAGGCCAACGCGATCGGCGGCCGCCACGGCCTGGGCATGTCCGACCAGATCGAGAACCGGATCATCGAGGCCAAGAGCCGCGGCATCTACGAGGCGCCCGGCATGGCCCTCCTGTTCGCCGCGTACGAGCGCCTGGTCAACGCGATCCACAACGAGGACACGGTCGCGCAGTACCACGCCGAGGGCCGGCGTCTCGGCCGCCTGATGTACGAGGGCCGCTGGCTGGACCCGCAGGCCCTGATGATCCGGGAGTCGCTGCAGCGCTGGGTCGGCGCCGCGATCACCGGCGAGGTCACGCTGCGCCTCCGCCGCGGCGAGGACTACTCGATCCTCGACACGACGGGCCCCGCCTTCTCGTACCACCCGGACAAGCTCTCCATGGAGCGCACCGAGGACTCGGCGTTCGGCCCGGTCGACCGGATCGGCCAGCTGACCATGCGCAACCTCGACATCGCCGACTCGCGCGGCAAGCTCGAGCAGTACGCGACCCTCGGCCTCCTCGGCGAAGGCAGCCCGGTCGCCGGCGCGGCCCAGGCAGCGGTGACGGGCCTGATCGGCACGATGCCGCAAGGCGGCGCCCAGGCCATCGCCTCCCGCGGCGAAATCTCCGCGGAGGACGAGGCCCTGGACCGCGCGGCAATGGAATCCGGCACGGACTGACTCCGTCGGAACCCGGCCACAGAATGGGGCGCCCCGCGTACGGGGCGCCCCATCCTGCAAATCAAGCCCCGCCGGCGATTGAGGCGCGGAGTCCGGGGCAGCGCCCCGTGGCCGCAACGAGAGTTGTCGCCGCACCCTACGGCGCGCCCTCCAGCGTCCGCACCAGTTCCACCGCCGCGCCGAGCCGCCGCTTCTCGCTCGCGTCCAGCGTCGGATTCCCCGCACGCCGCGCGTGCACCTCACCGAGGAAGTCCTCACCGAGCCGCGGATGCGGCTCCGCGAGCAACGCCCCGAGTACCTCCCGCGCAACCCCCGCCTCAGCCCGCCCCGGGTCCACCGCGACCTCCGCCAGGATCAGCGCGGACATCGCCCAGTCGAGCGCGGGCGCCCCCTCCTCGGCGTTCGCCCAGTCGATCACCATGGGCCCGTGCGGGGCCCGGATCACGTTGTCCGGATGCAGGTCGAGGTGAAGCACCCGCCCACCCGGACGCGCCGGAACGGCATGCAACTGCTGCAGCAGCTCCGCCAGTTCACGGCCCGCCACCCCCGGGCTCAGCCCGCCCCGCATCATCGCGTCCAACTGCGTGGGCCCGGTGAGCCGCTCCAGTACCAGCTCACCGGGCGCGAGGTCCGCGTCCTCCGCCCGCACCCGGGGCGCGGGAAAACCGTGCGCGCGCACGTACGCCATGACGTCACCTTCGCCGCGCGCATCGAGCCCGTCGCGGTAGCGGCGCAGCACCCACCGGTCGTCCAGGGCGTAGACGTCGGCGGTACGGCCGCGGCCGATCAACTCCTGTCGCGGCGGCGGATCTTGTTGCCCAGCCATACCACCGGATCGTACTTGCGGTCCGCCGCCCTCTCCTTCAGGGGAATCAGCGCGTTGTCCGTGATGTGGATGCCCTCGGGGCAGACCTCGGTGCAGCATTTGGTGATGTTGCAGTAGCCGAGGCCGTGTTCGTCCTGGGCTGTGCGTTTGCGGTCGAGGCCCTCCTCGGACGCGGCGTCCAGGGGGTGCATGTCGAGTTCCGCGACGCGCATCAGGAAGCGGGGGCCCGCGAAGGCCGTCTTGTTGTCCTCGTGGTCACGGACGACATGGCAGGTGTCCTGGCACAGGAAGCACTCGATGCACTTGCGGAACTCCTGCGAGCGGTCGACGTCCTCCTGCATCATCCGGTATTCGCCGGGCCCGACCCCGGCGGGCGGGACGAAGGCCGGGACCTCGCGGGCCTTCCTGTAGTTGAAGCCGACGTCGGTGACGAGGTCGCGTACGACGGGGAAGGCGCGCAAGGGCGTCACCGTGATCACCTCGTCGCGGGTGAAGACGGACATGCGCGTCATGCACAGCAGGCGCGGCCTGCCGTTGATCTCCGCCGAGCACGAACCGCACTTGCCCGCCTTGCAGTTCCAGCGGACCGCCAGGTCGGGGGTCTGCGTCGCCTGGAGTCGGTGGATGATGTCGAGGACGACCTCGCCGTCGTTCACCTCGACCTTGAAATCCTCCAGGCCGCCCCCGCCGACGTCGCCCCGCCACACCCGGAAGGCCGCCTCGTAGCTGCTCACTCGAAAAGCTCCTCTTCGGCCAGGTACTTCACCAGCTCCTCCTTCTCGAACAGGGCGAGCAGGTCGGGGCGGATGGGTTCGGTGGTCTCGCGGGTCAGCGTGATCTGGCCGCGCACCGGGTCCGTGGCCGCCAACCCACCGGTCGGATCACGGAGTTGGCACAGCAGATTCGCGCGCCGCCACTCCCGGCTCATCGCCGGATGGTCCTCACGGGTGTGCCCGCCCCGCGACTCCGTGCGCTCCAGCGCGGCCCGCGCGACGCACTCGCTGACCAGCAGCATGTTCCGCAGGTCGAGCGCCAGGTGCCAGCCCGGGTTGAACTGCCGGTGCCCCTCGACCCCGGCCCGCCGCGCCCGCACCCGCAGCTCCCCGAGCTTGCGCAGCGCCTGCTCCATCTCGGCCTCCCGCCGGATGATGCCGACCAGGTCGTTCATCGCCTGCTGGAGTTCCTGGTGCAGGGTGTACGGGTTCTCGGGTGCGACGCCCTCCTCCTGGCCCTCCGCCGAGAAGGGGCGCAGTGCCTCTGCCGCCGCCGTGTCGATCTGTTCGTCGTCCACGGTCGGGCGGACCGTGTGCGAGGTCGCGTACGTCGCCGCGTGCAGGCCCGCCCGCCGGCCGAACACCAGCAGGTCGGAGAGCGAGTTCCCGCCGAGCCGATTGGAGCCGTGCATGCCGCCGGCCACCTCCCCGGCCGCGTACAGACCCGGCACGCCGCGCGCCGCCGCCGTGTCCGACTCGACCGCGATGCCGCCCATCACGTAGTGACAGGTCGGCCCGACCTCCATCGCCTCCGCCGTGATGTCGACGTCCGCCAGCTCCTTGAACTGGTGGTACATGGAAGGCAGTCGGCGCCTGATCGTGTCGGCGGGCATCCGGGTCGAGACGTCGAGGAAGACCCCGCCGTGCGGAGAGCCGCGGCCCGCCTTGACCTCCGCGTTGATGGCCCGCGCCACCTCGTCGCGCGGCAGCAGCTCAGGGGGCCTGCGGTTGCGGTCCGGGTCCTCGTACCAGCGGTCGCCCTCCTCCTCCGACTGCGCGTACTTCTCCTTGAACACGTCGGGGATGTAGTCGAACATGAACCGCTTGCCCTCGGAGTTGCGCAGCACCCCGCCGTCGCCGCGCACCGACTCCGTGACCAGGATCCCCTTCACCGAGGGCGGCCAGACCATGCCCGTCGGGTGGAACTGCACGAACTCCATGTTCAGGAGAGGCGCCCCGGCGAGCAGGGCGAGCGCGTGCCCGTCGCCCGTGTACTCCCACGAGTTCGACGTCACCTTGAAGGACTTGCCGATGCCGCCGGTCGCCAGGACCACGCTCGGCGCCTCGATGACGAAGAAGCGCCCGCTCTCGCGTTCGTAGCAGAAGGTGCCGGACACCTGGCCCTCGTCGTCCTTCAGGACCCGGGTGACCGTGCACTCCTGGAAGACCTTGAGTCCGGACTCGTAGTCACCGGTCTCCTTGAAGTCCTGCTGCTGGAGCTGGACGATCTTCTGCTGGAGCGTGCGGATCAGTTCGAGGCCCGTACGGTCGCCGACGTGCGCGAGCCGCGGGTACTCGTGCCCGCCGAAGTTGCGCTGCGAGATCCGCCCGTCGCCGGTGCGGTCGAACAGGGCGCCCCAGGTCTCCAACTCCCATACGCGGTCGGGGGCTTCCTGCGCGTGCAGCTCCGCCATCCGCCACTGGTTGAGGAATTTGCCGCCGCGCATCGTGTCGCGGAAGTGCACCTGCCAGCTGTCCCCGGAGTTCACATTGCCCATGGAGGCCGCGATGCCGCCCTCCGCCATCACCGTGTGGGCCTTGCCGAACAGGGACTTGCAGATCACCGCCGTACGAGCACCCCGCTCACGCGCCTCGATCGCGGCCCGAAGCCCCGCGCCACCGGCACCCACCACGACAACATCCCACTGCTGCCGCTCAACCGAACTCATCAGAAGGCCCCAACCACTAGAAGAACCGCGGATCGTCGAAGACGCCGGACGCGACCAGATACACGTAGAAGTCGGCGAGCGCCACGCTCACCAACGAGGCCCAGGCGAGCAGCATGTGACGGGCATTCAGCTTTCCGACCCAGCCCCACAGCCGATAGCGCACCGGGTGTTTCGAGAAGTGCTTGAGCCGCCCGCCGACGATGTGCCGGCACGAGTGGCAGGAGATCGTGTACGCCCAGATCAGCACGATGTTGACGAGGAAGACCAGGCTCCCGAGCCCCATGTGGCCCCACTCGTAGTTCTCGTCGCGGAACGCGAGCACCGTGTCGTACGTGAGGATGCAGGCGACGAGGACGGCCGCGTAGAAGAAGTACCGGTGGATGTTCTGCAGGATCAGCGGGAACTTCGTCTCGCCGCTGTACTTCTTGTGCGGCTCGGCCACCGCGCAGGCCGGCGGCGAGGCCCAGAAGCCGCGGTAGTAGGCCTTGCGGTAGTAGTAGCAGGTCAGCCGGAAGCCGAGCGGGAAGATCAGGATCAGCAGGGCGGGGGACAGGCCCCACCAACTGCCGAAGATCTCCCAGTTGGGGCCGCTCCGCATCGGCTCACAGTTCTCCGCGAGACAGGGCGAGTAGAACGGCGAGACGTACGGGGCCGCGTAGTAGTCGGCGTTCGCGAAGGCCCGCCACGTCGAGTAGACGATGAAGGCGAACAGGCCGCCCGCGGTCGCGGCCGGCGCCAGCCACCAGCGGTCCGTGCGCAGATGGGGCGCGGCGATCGCGGCACGCGTCCGGCCCCGGACGCCGGTGCCGCCTTTGATATGGGGGTCTTCGGTACTGGTGGGTTCCGTGCCGGTGGCCAACGAAGCCTCCGCTCGCAGGGACGGGGGACGGGGGACGGGAGATGGGGGTGGACGAGGGCGGGTCAGGGGGCGTGCCGGTCCCGCGCGCCGAGCCCCTCGTCGTCCGAGTCGGTCCACAGGGACCTGTCGTAGGGCGCGTCGGGGATCGTCACGAGGTCGGGGCGGTGCGGCGCGGCCGGGCCCGCGGCCGACTCGCGCAGCAGGGCGACGCTCTCGCGCAGATGCGCGGTGTCGGCCCGCACCCGGCGCAGATCGGGGCCTCCCGCGACGCCTTCGAGCTGGGGCTGCAGTCGCCCCACGGCGCGCGCGAGCTCATCGACGCAGCGCTGAACCGCCGTCAAGTCGTCGTGCAGGGACATGACTTGGCCTCACTTCCGCTGGTGCGGCGGAGTTGCTCATGCGCCTGAGAGTGTCGCGCGTCACATTGCCGTTTGTGAAGGGATCCGTGCGGATTGCCGGTGTACGCCGTGGTGCGCGCCCGCGAATTCACGCCGCCGGAACGGTGGTGGGGCGGTGGTGGGGAGGGCGTCGCCGTGGACTCCTTTGGGCCGCACGGGTGGCTTCCGGGCGGCCTGCGGGCGTGTCGGACGGCACCCCTCCCCACATCCACTTCAGTTGGCCGATAGATGTGATCAGCTCCATATACCGCCAAACGAGACAAAACCGGCCAGCCCCGGAGGTACCCGTGATGCCCCACGTCCCAAGGCGCCCAGGAGCCGCCGCACGCTCGGCCGCGTTCCTCGTGAGCGGCGCGCTCGCCGTGACCGCGCTCGCCGGCTGCGGTTCCGACGACGAGGCGGGCCGCCCCGCCGCAGGCCCCGACGTCGCCTCGGCCGCCCGCACGCAGGTCAAGGACGGCGGCACGCTGCGGTGGGCGATCGACGACGTACCGCAGACCCTCAACACCTTCCAGGCCGACGCGGACGCGGCCACGAACCGGGTCACCGGGGCCGTGCTGCCCTCGATGTTCCGGCTCGACGCGCAGGGACGTCCGGAGGCCGACCCGGACTACCTGGAGAAGGCCGAGGTCATCAAGACCGAGCCCAAGCAGGTCGTGCTGTACAAGCTGAACCAGCAGGCGGTGTGGAGCGACGGCCGGGAGATCGGCGCTGCGGACTTCGCCGCCCAGTGGCGCGCCCTGTCCGGCAGGAACAGCGCGTACTGGACCGCCCACAACGCCGGCTACAACCGCATCGAGAACGTCGAGCGCGGCAAGAACGACCTGGAGGTCCGGGTCACGTTCGCCAAGCCGTACGCGGACTGGCGCTCGCTGTTCTCGCCGCTGTACCCCAAGGACGTCATGGGGACCCCGGACGCTTTCAACGAGGGCGCGCGCGGCAAGCTCAAGGTGACCGCGGGCCCCTTCGCGCTCGACAAGGTCGACCGGGGCGACAAGCAGGTCACGCTGGAGCGCAACCCCCGCTGGTGGGGCCGCCCCGCCAAGCTGGAGAAGCTGGAACTCACCGCCGTGCCGCGCGACAAGCGCCCCGCCGCGCTCGCCTCGGGCAGGCTGGACCTCGCCGACGTCGACCCGGGGGCCGCCGAGCGCATCGCGTACGCCGCCCGCGACAAGGGCTCGTCGGGCCCGCTCGCGCACGGACCCGGCGCAGGCGTCACCTCCGGTGAGGCGCTGCGCTCCTGGGCGCGGGCGCACAACGAGGACTGGGAGGTCGCGGAGGCCGAACTGGAGGCCCGCGCGAAGACCCGCAAGGCCGTGAAGAAGTACGAGAAGGAGCAGACGGGACTGGGCGGCTTCGTCGTCCGCAAGTCGCTCGAACCCTCCTACACGCAGCTCGCCCTGAACGGTTCGAGCGGTCCGCTCGCCGACGAGCGGGTGCGCCAGGCCGTGGCCCGCGCACTCGACCGCGACAAGCTCGCCCAGAGCGTGCTCAAGCCGCTCGGTCTTCCGGCCGCGACCGTCGGCAGCCACCTCGCCCTCTCCGGCCAGGCCGCCTACGCCGACAACAGCGACGCGCTCGGCAAGCAGGACGCCGACAAGGCGCAGGCGCTGCTCGCGGAGGCGGGCTGGGTGCGCGGCGGCCCGCTGGAGGAGAAGCAGCAGAAGCCCAAGACGGCGGGCGGCAAGGCGGAGGGCGCCGCGGCCGAGTCCGACGACGGCACGTACATCATGGGCGAGGACGACCAGAAGCCGGGCGGCGGCCAGAAGCCGGCCGACGACGCGAAGCCCGGCGACGCCGCGCCCCCGCTGCTCGGCCCCGGCCCCCTCGCCGCCGCGCAGCACTCCGCCCTGCTGCACCAGGCCGACGCCGCGAAGGTGCGCTCCGCCGAGCGGGAGGGGAAGCACGCGGGCGACGCCAAGCAGGGCGCGGCCCCCGGCGCGTACGCCCCGAAGGGGACCCCCGCCCCGCAGCAGGCCGTCGCGAAGGACGCCGGCGAGGCCGGTGGCAAGGACGGCGCCAAGGCGGGTACCGCCTCGGGGCAGCTCGCCAAGGACGGCAAGCCGCTGACCCTGAACTTCGTGCTGCCCTCGGGCCCCGACGCCGAGCAGCTGCAGTCCGTCGCCGACCGGATCTCGACGATGCTCCAGAAGATCGGCGTCCGTACGGACATCACGAAGGTCGACGACGAGACCTACTTCAAGGACCACATCGCGGCGGGCGATTACGACCTGGCGCTGTACTCGTGGCCCGGCTCCGCCTACCCGGCCACCGACGGCCGCCCGATCTACGCCAAGCCGGTCCCGGCCGCCGACGGCGAGCTCACGGTCGAGCAGAACTACACCCGGGTCGGCACCGACCACATCGACCAGCTCTTCGACCAGGCCGTCGGGGAGCTCGACCAGGAAAAGGAGCACTCGCTCGTCAAGCAGGCCGACGAGCGCATCTGGGCCGCCGCAGGATCGATTCCTCTCTATCAGCGGCCCGAATTGGTGGCAGCCAAGGCGAACCTGGTGAACGCGGGGGCGTTTGGCTTCCAGGAGCCCTCCTACGAGGACATCGGCTTCCTGAAGCCGGGTGCGAAGGCCGGCGGCCCGCCTGCGGAGGACGCGGGCTGACCTGCGGTTCTTCCGTGCGGACCGGCGCTTCGGCGCCGGCCCGCACGGCCCGGCTGAGCTTGTGGCCGTCAAGCCACGTACCATGGGGTGAGGCCGTGGCGTGTCCAGCCCGGCAGGGCGCGTGTACCAAAGAAGTACGCGCAGCCGACCTTCACTCCGGGAGTACGCCGCAATATGGCCACGCGCCACGACATCCGTAACGTCGCCATCGTCGCCCACGTCGACCACGGCAAGACGACCATCGTCGACGCCATGCTCAAGCAGGCCGGCTCCTTCGCCGCGCACGCTGCCGAGTCCCTCGACGACCGCATGATGGACTCGAACGACCTGGAGCGTGAGAAGGGCATCACGATCCTCGCCAAGAACACGGCGGTGAAGTATCACCCCAAGGATGGCGGCGAGGTCATCACGATCAACATCATCGACACCCCCGGCCACGCCGACTTCGGTGGTGAGGTCGAGCGCGGTCTGTCGATGGTGGACGCGGTGGTCCTGCTGGTGGACGCCTCCGAGGGCCCGCTTCCGCAGACCCGCTTCGTGCTGCGCAAGGCGCTCCAGCAGCGCCTGCCCGTCATCCTGTGCATCAACAAGACGGACCGCCCCGACTCGCGCATCGACGAGGTCGTCAACGAGGCCTACGACCTCTTCCTCGACCTGGACGCCGACGAGGACCAGATCGAGTTCCCGATCGTCTACGCGTGCGGCCGTGACGGCATCGCGTCGCTGACGAAGCCGGAGGACGGCACGGTCCCGGCCGACTCCACCAACCTGGAGCCGTTCTTCTCCACGATCCTGGAGCACGTGCCGGCCCCCACGTACGAGGAGGACGCGCCGCTCCAGGCCCACGTCACCAACCTCGACGCCGACAACTTCCTCGGCCGTATCGCGCTGCTCCGTGTCGAGCAGGGCGAGCTGCGCAAGGGCCAGACCGTGGCGTGGATCAAGCGCGACGGCACGCACCAGAACGTGCGCATCACCGAGCTCCTCATGACCGAGGCGCTCACCCGCAAGCCGGCCGAGAAGGCGGGCCCGGGTGACATCTGCGCGGTCGCCGGTATCCCCGACATCATGATCGGCGAGACCCTGGCCGACCCGGAGAACCCCATCGCGCTGCCGCTGATCACGGTGGACCAGCCGGCGATCTCCATGACCATCGGTACGAACACCTCGCCGCTGGTCGGTCGCGGCGGTGGCGGCAAGGGCGCCGACGCCAAGTCGAGCGGCGTCAAGGACCGCAAGGTCACCGCCCGCCAGGTCAAGGACCGCCTGGACCGCGAGCTGATCGGTAACGTCTCGCTGCGCGTCCTCGACACCGAGCGTCCCGACACCTGGGAGGTGCAGGGCCGCGGTGAGCTGGCGCTGGCCATCCTCGTCGAGCAGATGCGCCGTGAGGGCTTCGAGCTGACGATCGGCAAGCCGCAGGTCGTCACCAAGGAGGTCGACGGCAAGACGCACGAGCCCGTCGAGCGCCTCACGGTGGACGTCCCCGAGGAGCACATGGGCGCCGTCACGCAGCTCATGGGCGTCCGCAAGGGCCGCATGGACAACATGTCGAACCACGGCTCCGGCTGGGTCCGCATGGAGTTCGTCGTCCCGTCCCGTGGCCTCATCGGCTTCCGTACGGAGTTCCTGACGAACACCCGTGGCACGGGCATCGCCCACTCCATCCACGAGGGCCACGAGCCGTGGTTCGGCACGCTGACGACCCGTAACAACGGCTCGCTCGTCGCCGACCGCGCCGGTTCGGTGACCCCCTTCGCGATGATGAACCTCCAGGAGCGCGGTGTGCTGTTCACCGAGCCCGGCACCGAGGTGTACGAGGGCATGATCGTCGGTGAGAACTCGCGCGCCGACGACATGGACGTGAACATCACCAAGGAGAAGAAGCTCACCAACATGCGTGCGGCGTCCGCGGACAACACGGAGAACGTGGTCCCGGCCCGCAAGCTCTCCCTGGAGCAGTCCCTGGAGTTCTGCCGCGACGACGAGTGCGTCGAGGTGACCCCGGAGGCCGTGCGTATCCGCAAGGTCGTCCTGGACCAGAAGGAGCGCGGCCGCAGCGCCTCGCGCGCCAAGCACAACTGATCCACCGCTGCCCGAGGGCAGTTGGGCCCGGTACCCCTTCGGGGGTGCCGGGCCTTTTTGTGTTGCGCCGGACACCCAGCGTTACAGCAGGTGGGGGCGCCGATCGCAACTCCATTTCCATGCCCCGACGTTCGATAGTCGGAGTGACATGACCGTTAGGTATGTAACGCGTCCGTTTCGCGTCCATCTATCTCGGATCGATTTGTCCAGATTTTGGAAGATGTACACACCAGATGTGATCGAACCGAGACCCGAAGACTGTGGTCGCCAGGTAGCCCATGGCTAATAGTTATCCGCGTAGAGCTCGGGTCAATGGGTCACGCGCAGTGGGAAGCGCCGACTCACGAGCACACTGGGGCACTTGGGACGTCTGGCCGTCAGGGGTGGCGGCAGCGGCCAAGGGATGCCCGCTTCTGCAGTGAACAAGTGGACTCATGAGGAGGAACCCCATGCGTGGTGCCAAGAGCGCCAAGTGGGTTGCGGCGGCCGCGGTCATAGCCCTCGGTGCGACGGCCTGTGGCGGTGGCAGCGGTAGCGGCGACGACAACGCCAACCGGGAGATCGACCCGAACGGCATCGTCACCTACGCCAACGGTGAGCCGCAGAACCCGCTGCAGCCGGCGAACACGATGGAGGCGTACGGCTCCAACACGATCGAGGCGGTCTTCGCCGGCCTTGTCGACTACAACGACAAGGGCGAGGTCACCATGACCAACGCCAAGTCGGTCACGCCGGACAAGGACAACAAGGTCTGGACGGTCAAGCTCAAGCCGGGCTGGAAGTTCCACAACGGTGAGACGGTCACCGCCAAGTCCTTCGTGGACGCCTGGAACTGGGCCGCCAACGTCAAGAACAACCAGGTCAACTCCTCCTGGTTCTCGGACATCGAGGGTTACGCCGATGTCCACCCCGAGAAGGGCAAGGCCAAGGCGGACACCATGTCCGGCCTGAAGGTCGTGGACGACAACACGTTCACGATCACGCTGTCCTCGGGCATCCCGTACTTCCACTACAAGCTGGCCTACCCGGTCTTCTCCCCGCTGCCCAGCGGCTTCTTCAAGGACCCGAAGGGCTACGGCGAGAAGCCGGTCGGCAACGGCGCCTACAAGTTCAAGTCGTGGGAGCACAAGAAGTCGATCCAGCTCACGCGGAACGACGACTACAAGGGTCCGGACAAGGCCAAGAACGGCGGCCTGAACCTCAAGGCGTACACGTCGGACACGGCCGCGTACAACGACCTGGTGTCGAACAACGTCGACTCCATGCCGATCATCCCGAACTCCGAGCTCGCCAACTACAAGCAGGACCTCGGCGACCGCGCGATCGTTCAGGACTACTCGGCGATCAACACGATCAACCCCGCCTTCTACACGAAGCAGTGGAAGGGCATCGACGTCAAGGTCCTGCAGGGCCTGTCGATGGCGATCGACCGCGACACCATCAACAAGACGGTCTTCTACAACACCCGTGAGTCGGCGACCGGTTGGGTCGCCAAGGGTGTGCTGGGCTACCAGAAGGACGCCTGCGGCGAGTACTGCAAGTACAACCCGAGCAAGGCGAAGGAGCTCATCAAGGAAGGCGGCGGCGTTCCGGGCAACAAGATCTCGATCCAGTACAACGCCGACCAGCCGCACAAGGACTGGGTCGTCGCGGTCTGCAACTCCATAAAGAAGGCGGTCGGTGTCGCGTGCGAAGGCGACGCCAAGACGGACTTCCAGGCCGACACGCAGATTCGTGACGCCAAGAAGGTCAAGTCCCTCTACCGTTCGGGCTGGGTCCTCGACTACCCGTTCAACGGCAACTTCCTGCGTGACCTCTACGGCACCGGTGTCGCCGGCAACAAGGCCGACTTCTCGAACAAGGAATTCGACGCCCTTGTGAAGAAGGCCGACGCCGCCGCGACCGTCGACGAGTCCGCGAAGCTGTACCAGGAAGCCGAGAAGTCGCTCCAGAACAGCTTCCCGGGTATCCCGCTCTGGTACAACCGCACGGTTTCCGGGCACTCCACGAACGTCAAGAACATGACGTTCAGCCAGGACGGCGACCCGAACTTCAACGACGTCGAGGTCTACAAGAAGTAATCCAGCGGGAGCAGTTGACCCGTGGCGTGGGCCGGCGATCCCGGCCCGCGCCACGGGCTGCTCCGCTATGGACGGAGGCACCCATGGGGCGCTATGTCGCGAGGCGACTGCTCCAGATGATCCCGGTCTTTCTCGGGACAACCATTCTGATCTTCCTGATGGTCAACGTGCTGCCGGGTGACCCGGTGGCCGCGCTGTGGGGGGACAAGCCGCCGGACCCGGCGCAGATGGCCAAGATCAAGCACGACCTCGGCCTCGATCTGCCGCTGTGGCAGCAGTATCTGCACTATCTCGGCAACCTGGCGCACGGCGAGTTCGGCGTGACGATCGCGGGCAGCCGACCCGTCATCGACGAGATGGCGGCCGCCTTCCCGGTCACCATCCGGCTCGCGCTGATGGCGTTCACCTTCGAGATGGTCGTCGGCATCTGCCTCGGCGTCATCGCCGGCATCCGCCGCGGCAAGCTGATCGACACCGGCGTCACGATCTTCACGCTCCTGGTGATCTCCGTACCCGTCTTCGTGCTCGGCCTGCTCGGCCAGCAGATCATCGGTACGCAGCTGGGCTGGGTCACGCCCAACGTCCAGGACTCCATGAACGTGGGGCAGTTGCTGCTTCCGGCCATCGTGCTCGGCTCGCTCTCCCTCGCGTACGTCGCGCGGCTCACCCGCACGTCGATCGCCGAGAACGCGCGCGCCGACTACATCCGCACGGCCGTGGCCAAGGGGCTTCCGCAGACCCGCGTGGTCCGCATGCACCTGCTGCGCAACTCCCTGATCCCGGTGGTGACCTACCTCGGCACCGACATCGGCGCGCTGATGGCCGGCGCCGTCGTGACCGAGGGCATCTTCAACGTCCAGGGCGTGGGCAACCTCCTCTACGAGGCACTCGCCCGCCGCGAGGGCGCCGTCATCGTCGGCATCGTGACGGTCTTCGTCCTGATCTACCTCGTCGCGAACCTGGTCGTCGACCTGCTCTACGCGGTGCTGGACCCGAGGATTCGTTATGCCTGAGAACACCGTGAAGATGAAGAAGAACGACGCCGCCACGGCCGCCGAGGAGCCCACGGCCGCCGTGGGCCCGACGGTCGCCGAGGCCGGACCCGCACCGGAGAAGCCGCGTTCGCTCGGCGCCGATGCCTGGGCGGACCTCATCCGCCGTCCGCTGTTCCTCATATCCGCCGTGCTGATCGTGTTCCTGCTGGTGATGGCGGCCTTCCCGTCGCTGTTCAGCAGCACGGACCCGACGGCCGGCGACCTGAGCAACCACTTCCTGGACAAGCCGAAGCTCGGCAGCCTCTTCCAGCCCGACTGGTTCGGCTACGACGCCCAGGGCCGCTCGATCTACTCCCGTGTCGTCTACGGCGCACGGGTGTCGATCCTGGTCGGCGTCGGCGTGACCCTGCTCACCACCGTCTTCGGTGGCCTGCTCGGCATGCTCGCCGGCTACTTCGGCGGCTTCTGGGACACGGCCCTCTCCCGGATCACCGACGTGTTCTTCGGTATCCCGTTCATCCTCGGCGCGATGGTGGTGCTCAACGCCTTCACCGACCGCACCGTGTGGACCGTGATCGGCGCCCTCGCCTTCCTCGGCTGGACGACCATCGCGCGCGTCATGCGTGGCGCGGTGATCACCGCCAAGCACGCGGACTACGTGGTGGCGGCGAAGGCCCTCGGCGCGGGCACCGGCCGGATCCTGCGCAAGCACGTCCTGCCGAACGCCATCGCCCCGGTGATCGTCGTCGCGACCATCCAGCTCGGTGTCGTCATCGTCGCCGAGTCCACCCTCTCGTACCTCGGACTCGGTCTCGGGACCAACGACGTATCGTGGGGTGCGGACATCTCCGACGCGGTCAAGTCCATCCGGAACGCGCCGCACATCCTGTTCTTCCCGGCAGGCATGCTCAGCCTCACGGTGCTGGCGTTCATCATGCTCGGCGACGCTGTGCGCGAAGCCCTCGACCCCAAGCTGCGCTGAGGGAGGCGTACTCGTCATGACTCTTCTCGACAAGACGGACTCGGTACCGTCTCCGCGCGGTGCGGGGGACGACGGCACGCCGCTGCTCGAAGTCCGCGACCTGCACGTGGAGTTCCACACCCGCGACGGTGTGGCCAAGGCGGTCAACGGCGTCAACTACACCGTGGACGCGGGCGAGACGCTCGCCGTGCTCGGCGAGTCCGGCTCCGGCAAGTCCGTCACCGCGCAGGCCATCATGGGCATCCTCGACATGCCGCCCGGCAAGATCTCCAAGGGCGAGATCCTCTTCCGGGGCCAGGACATGCTCAAGATGTCCGGCGAGGAGCGCCGCAAGATGCGCGGCGCCAAGATGGCCATGATCTTCCAGGACGCGCTCTCCTCGCTGAACCCGGTGCTCTCCGTCGGCTACCAGCTCGGCGAGATGTTCCGGGTCCACCAGGGCATGTCCAAGAAGGAGGCCAAGGCCAAGGCCATCGAGCTGATGGACCGGGTGCGCATCCCGGCCGCGGCGGCCCGGGTCGGGGACTATCCGCACCAGTTCTCCGGCGGTATGCGCCAGCGCATCATGATCGCGATGGCGCTCGCCCTGGAGCCGGACCTGATCATCGCGGACGAGCCCACCACGGCGCTCGACGTGACGGTCCAGGCCCAGGTCATGGACCTGCTCGCGGAGCTGCAGCGCGAGTTCAACATGGGGCTCATCCTCATCACGCACGACCTCGGTGTGGTCGCCGACGTCGCCGACAAGATCGCGGTGATGTACGCGGGCCGGATCGTGGAGACGGCGCCGGTGCGCGAGCTCTACAAGCGGCCCGCGCACCCGTACACCAAGGGTCTGCTCGAGTCGATCCCGCGCCTGGACCAGAAGGGCCAGGAGCTGTACGCGATCAAGGGCCTGCCGCCCAACCTGACGCGCATTCCGTCGGGTTGTGCCTTCAACCCGCGCTGCGCCCAGGCGCAGGACGTGTGCCGCACCGACGTCCCGGCGCTGCTTCAGGTGACCGAGCGGGACGGTGGCGAGCTCGCGGGCCGCGGCAGCGCGTGCCACTTCTGGAAGGAGACGATCCATGGCTGAGTCCGAGGCGGTGGCCGCCATCGAGACCCCGGTCGACCGTGGCGAGCCGATCCTCCAGGTACGCAACCTGAAGAAGTACTTCCCGCTGACCCAGGGCATCCTGTTCAAGCGGCACGTGGGCGATGTGAAGGCCGTCGACGGGGTCTCCTTCGACCTGCACCAGGGCGAGACGCTCGGCATCGTGGGGGAGTCCGGCTGTGGCAAGTCCACGGTCGCCAAGCTCCTGATGACGCTGGAGACGGCGACCGCGGGCGAGGTCTTCTTCAAGGGGCAGGACATCACCAAGCTGTCCGGCCGCGCCCTGAAGGCCGTCCGCCGCAACATCCAGATGGTGTTCCAGGACCCGTACACGTCGCTCAACCCCCGTATGACGGTGGGCGACATCATCGGGGAGCCCTTCGAGATCCACCCCGAGGTGGCACCGAAGGGGAACCGTCGCAAGAAGGTCCAGGACCTCCTCGACGTCGTCGGGCTCAACCCGGAGTACATCAACCGGTACCCGCACCAGTTCTCGGGCGGTCAGCGCCAGCGCATCGGCATCGCGCGCGGCCTGGCGCTCAACCCCGAGATCATCATCTGCGACGAACCGGTGTCGGCGCTCGACGTGTCGGTCCAGGCCCAGGTCATCAACCTGATGGAGAAGCTGCAGGACGAGTTCAACCTGTCCTACATCTTCATCGCGCACGACCTGTCGATCGTCCGGCACATCTCCGACCGGGTCGGGGTCATGTACCTCGGCAAGATGGCGGAGATCGGCACGGACGCCGAGATCTACGAGCACCCGACGCACCCGTACACGCAGGCGCTGCTCTCCGCGGTGCCCGTGCCGGACCCGGAGGTGCGCGAGGTTCGCGAGCGGATCATCCTCTCCGGTGACGTGCCCTCGCCGGCCAACCCGCCGTCGGGCTGCCGCTTCCGCACCCGCTGCTGGAAGGCGCAGGACAAGTGCGCCGAGGAGATCCCGGTCCTCGCGATCCCGGAGCGCTTCCGGTCCTCCGAGACCCCGGCCGCGCACGATTCGGCGTGCCACTTCGCGGAGGAGAAGAACGTGGTGCCCGCGGCGTGACCGCTGCACGGTGACACAGTGAGCCGACCGGTTCCTGCCTTCGGGCGGGGGCCGGTCGGCTCTTTCGTTCGTACGTCGCTCGTACGTGGCGACACCTACGTCATGACACCTGGGGGACCTTCCTTGCACGGCACGCTGCATCACGTCGAACTGTGGGTGCCCGACTTCGGGCGGGCCGAGGGCTCGCTCGGGTGGCTGCTCGGGGAGTTGGGGTACGTCGCCGAGCAGCGCTGGGACAACGGGTGCAGCCTGCGGCTCGGGCCGACGTACCTCGTCATCGAGCAGTCACCTGCGCTGAGTTCGGACCGGCACGACCGGCTGGCGCCGGGCCTGAACCACCTCGCGTTCCACGTCGAGGACGCCGCGGCGATGGAGCGGCTCGTGGAGCGGGCCGCCGGGCACGGGTGGCGGCTGATGTTCCCGGAGCGGCATCCGTACGCGGGTGGGGACGGGCACTGCGCGGCGTATCTGGAGAACGGGGACGGGTTCGAGGTCGAGCTGGTCGCGTCCGCGTGAGCCGTGAGTGCGTCAACGCTCAGACGGGCGCGGGCAGTTCCGCTCCCAGGTGGGCGGCGACGCGCTCGCGCAGCACGAGGTACTCCGCCCAACGCCGCTTCAGCGGGCCCGGTGGACGCACCTTGACCCGCGCCGCGCGAATCTCCTCGCCGCGCCGGAACTGCTCGCGCGTCAGGTCGAGTTCGACCCCGCTCGGCAGCCGGTTCCACCAGTGGAAGCCCTCCTGCGCGCCGTCCGTCAGATAGACCTCGCCCATGACGAGGTCGCCGCCGAAGACGTCGTTCACGAGCAGCGCGGTGATGTCGCAGTGCCCCCACGCGGGATTGTCCGGCGACCATCTCTCCGCCCCGTCCGGCGACGTGGTGTCGGCGGCCCAGGCCGCGCGCAGCGCCGCGTCCAGCTCCAGGAGTGACCAGGTCGTGGTGGTCGCGGCAGTCGTGTCAGTCATGGCCGCAGCATGGCAGCCGCCACTGACAACGGGAGTTGGCAAAAGAAGTTCTGCAAAAACTCTTTTGCCAAGTGGTCGATTGCGGCTACCTTCCGGGGCATGGCCGACGACGACAACCGCACGCGCGTACTCGATCCCGAGCAGGACGCAGCAGCGCTGAAGGCGCTGACCCACCCCCTGCGTATCCAACTGCTCGGGCTGCTGCGCCTGGACGGCCCCGCCACCGCAACCGAGCTCGCGGTCAAGGCGGGGGAGTCGTCGGCCTCCGCCAGCTACCACCTGCGGGTCCTCGCGAAGTACGGGTTCGTGGCCGAGGCCGAGCACCGGGACGGCCGTGAGCGGCGTTGGCGCTCCGTGCACGCGATCACCTCGTGGAGCAACGAGGCCATGCACGCGTCGCCCGGCGCCCGGCACTTCGTCAGCGAGATGGCCCGGCGGCAGGTCGAGCACCTGGGCCGCTCCCTCGCCCGCCACGAGGCGGATCTCGCCGAGGGACGCCTGGGCCCGGAGTGGGTGGAGCCGTCCGGCATCGCCGACGCCATGCCCCGGCTCACCGCCGGCTCGCTGGACGAGTTGAAGGCGGCCTTCGAGGCGAAGCTCGACGAACTGACCCGACGCGACGCCGAGGATCCGGACGCCGAGCAGGTCATCGTGGTCGTGGCGGGCCTGCCGGTCGCTCCGCGGGAGACGGAGGACGGCGGGGCGGACCCGGGGGCGGGCTCCGGCCAGGGCGCGTCATGAGTGACCGCATACCCGACCCCCGCACCGCCCGCCGCCGCTACGCCATCGTCTGCGCGCTGTTCTGGCTACCGGTCGGCGCCGCCATCGCGCCCAAGGTGCTGTTGCTGACCGAGCGGGGGTTCGCGCTCGCCACCATAACCGCCTTCGTCGCCGCGCACTCGCTCACCGCCGCTGTCCTCGAACTGCCCACCGGTGGGCTCTCCGACGTCCTCGGCCGCCGCCCCGTCCTCGCCGCGGCCGGCGTGCTGGACCTGGCCGCCCTCGCCCTGATCGGCCTCGGCACCACGGCGCTGCCGGTCGCGCTCGGCAGCGTGCTGCTCGGTGCGGGCCGCGCCCTGTCCACGGGTCCTGCCGAGGCCTGGTACGTGGACACGGTCCAGGCCTCGGCGGGACCCGGCGCCGAACTGCGCACCGGACTCGCCCGAGGCTCGGCGGCCTCCTCCGCCGCGCTCGCCGTGGGCACCCTGATCGGCGGCGGCCTGCCGTGGCTCCTCGGCCTCGGCGCCAACCCCGGCGCGTGGCTCGCCGAGGCGACGGCCGGGTACGTGGTGCCGCTGGCCGTGCCGATGCTGCTGGGCGTGCTGATCGAACTCGGCTTCATCGCCTACGTGTTGCTCGCCCTGCCCGAGCCCCCGCACCCCCGCGCCACCCTCTCCGACGTCCTCCGCGGCATCCCGGCCACCGTCCTGGACGGACTGCGCCCGGCGGGCCGTGACGCGACGGTGCGCCGCGTGCTGCTCAGCGCGGGCGCGGCCGGCGCCGCCCTCTTCACCCTCGAACTCCTCACGCCGGGCCGGGCCGCCGCCCTGACCGGCGCCCCCGAGTCCGGCGCCGTCGTGTTCGCGGGGCTGGCCTGCGCCGGATACGTCTGCTCCGGCGTGGGCAGCCACCTCGCCCCACTGGCCGCACGCTGCGCGGGCGGCGGGGAACGGGCGGTCCTGGTGGGCCTGGCCGCGGGCGCCCTCGGCCTCCTCCTGCTCGGCGCCACGGCGGCATTCACGGGCCCGGCGGTCACGCTCCTTGCGGTCTGCGGCTACGGACTCGTCTACCTGGGCCTCGGCGCGGCGGGCCCGAACGAGAACGAGCTGCTGCACCGCAGGGTGGGCCGCGAGGGCCGGGCGACGGCCCTGTCGGTGCAGTCGCTCGCGCTCCAACTCGCGGGCGCGGTCGCCGGGTTGGCGATCGGCGCGCTGCCGACGGGTCCGCTGCCGTGGCTGGTGGGAGGCATCGCGCTACTGGGCGGTGCGTTGCTGTGGACCGGAAGGGTGGGCCGCGGCCTGCGGAAAGAGCCCGCCGAGGCGCCCGTACCGTACCCCGGCAACACGAAGGCCCGCGCCGAATGATCGGCGCGGGCCTTCTCCCCGGCGAACCGGCAGCGTCCGTGGCTCGGGTCAATGGGCCGACGTTCCGGTTCCTGATGTACGCCGCCGAGGCGAGTTGGGGTGGTGCCCCGGCGGCGTACCGGGGGGTCTAGAGGGCCTTGCGGGCCCCGGGGAGGACCGGCTCGGCCGGCTCCTCCGGGTAGTGGCATGCCGTCAGGTGGCCGTCCGTACCGCCCGTCACCTGCACCAGCGGCGGGGCCTCGGTGGCGCACTTGTCCGTCGCCTTCCAGCAGCGCGTGCGGAAGCGGCAGCCCGACGGCGGGTTGACCGGGGACGGCACGTCGCCCTTGAGGCGGATGCGCTCGCGGGCCGGGGCGTCGTCGGCGCTCGGCTCCGGGACCGCCGACAGCAGCGCCTTGGTGTATGGGTGTCGAGGGCCGGCGTAGAGGTCGGCGCGGTCCGCGATCTCGACGATGCGGCCGAGGTACATCACGGCCACGCGCTGCGAGAAGTGCCGTACGACGGCCAGGTCGTGGGCGATGAAGACGAAGGCGATGTCCAGCTCGCGCTGGAGCTCCTGGAGAAGATTGACCACCTGCGCCTGGATGGAGACGTCGAGGGCCGAGACCGGCTCATCGGCCACGATCAGCTTCGGCTCCAGCGCCAACGCCCGTGCAACGCCGATGCGTTGACGCTGACCGCCGGAGAACTCGTGCGGGAAGCGGTTGTAGTGCTCGGGGTTGAGGCCGACCGTTTCGAGGAGTTCGCGTACGCGCTTCTCCCGGCCGCCCGCGGGGTTGATGCCGTTGATCTCCATCGGGGCGGAGATGATCTTGCCGACGGTGTGCCGCGGGTTCAGGGACGCGTACGGGTCCTGGAAGATCATCTGGATCTCCGAGCGGACCGGCGCGAGCTTCTTGCGGTCGGCGTGCGTGATGTCCTGGCCGCGGTAGCTGATCTTCCCGGCGGTCGGCTCCAGCAGGCGCGTGATCAGGCGCCCTGTCGTCGACTTGCCGCAGCCCGACTCGCCGACCAGGCCGAGGCTCTCGCCCTGGCCGACCTGGAAGTCCAGACCGTCCACGGCCTGCACGGCCCCGATGGTGCGGCGGATCGGGAACCCGCCCTTGATCGGGAAGTGCTTGGTGAGCCCCGAGACGTCCAGCAGGGGAGTGGTGTCGCTCATGGTGAATCCCTGAAATCCCTCTGTGTGTCCGTCAGTTGGTCCGGGCGGCGGCACCGGCCGCGGCCAGCTCCGCGAAGAACTCCGTGCGCTGCCGCGCCGTGAGGTGACACGCGGGCCCCCGCTCGCCGGTCGCGTCGAGCCGCGGCTCCTCGGTGACGCAGCGGTTGTCGGCCACCTGCTCGACGAAGGTGCAGCGCGGGTGGAAGCGGCAGCCGGTCGGCGGGTTGAGCAGGCTCGGCGGGGTGCCGGGGATGGGCGAGAGCGGCACGTCGACCGGTCCGTCGAGGCTCGGCGTGGAGCTCAACAGGCCGAGCGTGTACGGGTGTTGCGGGGCACGCAGGACCTCCTGCTTCGTGCCGCGCTCCACGCACCGGCCGCCGTACATCACCAGCACGTCGTCCGCGATGTCGGCGATGACGCCGAGGTCGTGCGTGATGAAGATGATGCCCGTGCCGAACTCCTGCTGAAGGTCCTTGAGCAGGTCCATGATCTGCGCCTGGACCGTCACGTCGAGGGCGGTCGTCGGCTCGTCGGCGATCAGCAGTTCGGGGTCGCAGACCAGCGCCATCGCGATCATCGCGCGCTGGCGCATACCGCCGGAGAACTGGTGCGGATAGTCGTCCACCCGGAGGTCGGGCTGGGGGATCCCGACCCTCCGGAGCATTTCGATCGCCCGCGCCCGGGCCTCCTGCTTGGAGGCGCCGGTGTGCTTGCGATAGGTCTCGCCGATCTGCCGCCCGACGGTGTGGTACGGCGACAGCGAGGCCAGGGCGTCCTGGAAGATCATGGACATGGTGTTGCCGCGGAGCCGCTCGAGTTCGCGCTCGGAGGTGGCGAGCAGGTCCTTGCCGTCGAGCAGGATCTCGCCTTCGATCTCCGTGCGGGCGGGGTCGTGCAGGCCCAGGATCGTCAGGTTGGTGACCGACTTGCCGGAGCCGGACTCGCCCACGATGCCGAGCGTCCTGCCCTTGGCCACGTCGAAGCTGAGCCCGTCGACGGCCTTGACGGTGCCGCCCTCGGTGGAGAAGTGGACCTTCAGATCCCGGACGGAGAGGAAGGGCTGCTGATCGGTGCTCGTCACAGGGGACGCTCCTGGGGGTGATGCGGGGGTAGGGGGCAACGGCGGAGGTCAGGCGAGCCGGATCCGCGGGTCGATGAGGGCGTACACGGCGTCGACGATGATGTTGAGGAACACGATGGCGCCGGCCGAGAGCAGGGTGACGCCGAGCAGCATGGGCAGGTCGCTCTTGTCCACGGACTGCACCGCGAGACGGCCCACGCCCTGGAGGCTGAACACCTGCTCCGTGATGATCGCGCCGCCGATGAGCTGGGCGAGGTCGATGCCGAAGAGGGTGACGATCGGCCCCATCGCGCCGCGCCAGGCGAACCGGAAGAAGACGCTGCGGCCGGAGAGCCCCTTGGCCCGGGCGGTGCGGACGAAGTCCTCGGTGAGCGTCTCGGCCATCTGCGAGCGCGTCATACGCGTGTAGTTGGCGGTCCAGATCAGGGACAGGACCAGCCAGGGCACCAGCAGACCGGCGGCCCACGAGACGGGGTTCTCGGTCAGCGGCGTGTACGAGGGGTTGTCCAGGATGCCGAGCTTCGCCACGAGGAGGTACATCACGATGTAGCCGACGAAGTAGATCTGCATCGAGGAGGCGACCAGCGAGGCCGAACTGGCCACCTTGTCCTGCCACTTGCCCTGCTTGACCGCGGCGAGCATGCCCGCGCCGATACCGAAGGTCAGGAAGACGACGGCCGAGCCGAAGGCCAGCGAGAGGGTCAGCGGGAGCCGGTCCAGGATCGTGCCGAGCACGGGCTCCCGGTTGGCGAACGAGTAACCCAGGCAGGGCGCCTCGCAGTTGCCGAAGCCGGGGTAGTCGCGCCCGACGAAGATGCCCTTGAGCCAGTCCCAGTACTGGACCGGTATCGGGTGGTCGATGCCCAGGTTGTGCCGGACCTTCGCGAGCATGTCGGGCGTGCAGTTCTTGCCGCAGGACATGATGGCGGGGTCACGCGGAACGGCGTAGAAGAGCCAGAAGGTGACTGCGCTGATGATCAACAGGATGACCAGCGCACCGAAGACTCGGCGAACGAGGAAGCGGGGCATGGGGCGTGACTTTCCGGACGGGGCGCCGTCGCCGGGAGGCTGAAGGGGGAGAGCTGGGGACGGCCGCCGTGACGGCCGTCCCTTCAGGCGCTTACTTCTTGGCGTAGAGCTTGCAGAGGGCGACGCAGGTGTTGCCGAGGTCGTAGACGACGTTGCCGACCTTGGAGCCGTGCATCCAGTTGCGGATGGAGTGGTAGTCGGGCACGCAGGGCGCGAGTTCCATGATCTGCCGGTCGACGTTGCCCCAGGCCTTCTTGGCCTTGTCCGGGTCCGTCTCCGCGGTGGCCGCCGCGATCGCCCGGTTGACGCTCTTGTCGTCCAGCTGGGCGTAGTTGCTGCGGCCGTCGCCGATGTTCTCGCCGGCCCAGCAGGGGTAGATCATCGAGTAGCCGGCGGGCCAGTCGGGGCTCCAGCCGGCGGCGAACAGGTCGAAGTCGTTGTCGACCTTGCCGATCTGCGTGTAGAAGGTCGACTTGTCCACCTGCTTGTTGACGACTTGGAAGCCCGCCGCCTCCAGGGCATTCTTGATCGCGACGGCCTGCTTCACCGAGTTGTCGGACTGCTGGTAGGCGATGACCAGCTTCTGGCCGGTCTTGCCGGCCTCCTTGAGCAGGGCCTTGGCCTTGGCCGGGTCACCGCCGGGCTTCTTGGTCGTGCCGTACAGGTCGAACTTCTCGTAGCCCGGCGTCACCGGCGACATGATCGTGGTGGCCAGCTCGCTGGTGGAGGCGCCGCCGCGGATGGTCTGAAGCTGCTGGTGCGGCCAGGCCCAGTTGATGGCCTGGCGGACCTTGACGTCCTTGACGCGGGTCGTGTTGATCGGCCAGTAGTACGTGACCGTGTCGACCTGCGTGAGGACGCGCTTCTTCAACTTGGCGTTGGTGAGGACCTGGGCGACACGCTCCGGTGCGACCTCGTTGAAGATCGACATCGTGTACTGGTCGTTGCCCTTGTCCGCTATGTAGCGGTCGGTCGAGGCCAGCGGTTCGAAGCCGAACTGGAAGACGTACTTGTCCGGGTAGTTGTTCCGGATGGAGTCCGTCTTCGGGTCCCAGTGCTCGTTGCGCACGTAGGTCATCGACTTGCCCGGCTGACGGCTGTCGATCTTGTACGGGCCGCAGGCGAACGGGCGCTTGTCGTACTTCTCCTTGGTGTCGTGCTTCTTCGACACCAGGGCGTAACCGCGCTCCGCGACCATGAAGTTGAAGTCACCGTGCGCCTCCTTCAGGCGGAAGGTGATCGTCCGGCCGTCGATCTCGATGGCGTCGAGGTGCTTGCCGCCGTAGGGGCCCTTGTACTTGTCGCCGCCCTCCAGCCAGTTCTGGACGTAGATCGGACCCTCGGTGACGAACGAGGCGAAGAGGCGCTCGAAGGTGTGGCGGACGTCATCCATCGTGACGTCGGAGCCGTCCTCCCACTTCACGCCCTCCTTGATGGTGAACGTCCAGGTCTTGCCGCCGTCCTTCATGGTGCCGGCGTCGGTCGCGACGTCGCCGACCAGCGTGGAGGCGCCCTTCTCGCCGACCTTGTAGCCGGTCAGGCCACGCATGATCGGGACCGTGATGGCTATTTCGGTCTGGACGTAGATCTGCGCCGGGTCGAGGTGGTCCATGTCGAACTGGTCGAGCGAGTAGATCGTCCCGCCCTTGACTGCGCCCGGGACCTCCGGGGCCGGACCGGTGGAGTCGGCCTTGGTGCCGACCGGGATCTCGGTCGTCCTGGAGCCGCTGACCGAGGGGCCCTTGCTCTTGCCGGCGCTGCCACCGCTGCCGCCGCCACAAGCGGTCAGTACGGTGCTGGACGCGGCCGCCACACCGGTGGCGATGAGGAAGTTTCTACGGGAGAAGGACATCGTTGAGCCTGCCTAGGGTTCAGTCGGGACGAGTGGTGAGGCGGCCGGACGTCGTCGAACCGGCTGTGGGGGCTGGGGTCAGCGCTTGGACTTCGGGTCGAGCGCGTCGCGCGCCGAGTCGCCGAGGAGGTTGAAGGCGAGGACGAAGATCACCATCGCCAGGCCCGGGAAGAGTAGGAACGTGAAGTCCTGGCTGTAGAACTGGGCGCCGCGGCCGATCATGACGCCCCAGTCGGGGGTCGGGTCGATCATGCCGACGCCGAGGAAGGCCAGGCCCGCCTCCGCGGTGACGAAGAGGGGGAGCTGCAGCGTGGCCTGGACGATGATCGGCGTCCACAGGTTGGGCAGCAGTTCCTTGAACACGATCCGCATCGGTGAGGCGCCGGTGACCTTGGCGGCCTCGACGAACTCCCGCTCGCGCAGGCCGAGTACCTGGCCTCGCAGCAGACGGGCGATGGAGGCCCAGCCGAAGGCCGAGAGGACGAAGATCAGGGACACGGCCCGCAGGGATGTCGGGATGTTGTCGTCGTCGGCGACGAAGAGCCCGTACACCACCGGCATGAAGGCGATGTAGAAGAGCGTGGACGGGAACGCGAGCAGGATGTCGATGATCCGGCCCACGAGGTAGTCCGTCTTGCCGCCCAGATATCCGGCGGTGACGCCGACGACGACGCCGAGCAGGATCGTGAGCACGGTGGCGGCGAGGGCGATGCCCAGCGAGTTGCGGATGGCGTACAGCAGGAAGGTGAACACATCCCGCCCGAGCTGCGGTTCGATGCCGAACCAGAACTCCGAGCTCATGCCGCCGTTGGGCCCTGCCGGGTACGAGAAGGCGTCGAGCAGCTCGGGGTGCGCGCTGGCGTACGTGGTGTACGGGTCCTTGCCGTACACCTTGGATATCAGCGGAGCCGCGAGCGCGATCACGAAGAAGAAGAGCACGATGCAGGCGGAGATCACGCCTGTGCGGTCCCGCTTGAAGCGTCGCCAGGCGAGCTTGCCGGGGGAGAGGCTCTCCTCGTCGCGGGAGGTCGAAGGAGGCGTCTGCGGTGCAGGCGCAAGATCCTCCGTGACCTCAAGCGTGGTCGCGGCGGGAGGAGTTGGGGTCGTCATGGTGCTCCAGGCCCTGAGGGGTCCACATGGGCACGGGGCGACCCGTGCGCTCAGCGGGACCTTTTCAAGGCCCAGATGTACGGTCAACGAATTCTTGAGGTCTTGATCCCGTCTTTGAATCTTTGGTCCCAGCTTTGCTCTGCGTAGGCACGTCGCTGGCCTGAGCTTGATGAAACCAGGGGACCAAAAGGGCGCTTATGGGCGCTACTTGGGGCGACAGGTTCGATATCCGGACGCGAGCGTCCCGCTATGCGTACACGCGGACGCAACCCGACGGTTCCCGCCCTCACCCTCGGATGGGTGACATAACAGGCGTATCCGGCTCTTCACGGGTCCAATGGCCCCAAGGCCCGCCCCCGCACCGCCCCCTGGAGGACCCTGATGCGCCTCGGCCTGCGTACCGGCGCCCTGGCCGCCGCCCTGGTGCTGGCCGTGCCCTGGCTGGCGTCCTGTGGGGCCACCGCCACCGAGTCGGGCATCGTGCGGGCGAAGTGGGGTGACCCGCAGAACCCGCTGGAGCCCGCGAACACCAACGAGGTCAACGGCGGCAAGGTCCTCGACATGATCTTCCGGGGGCTCAAGGTCTACAACCCCGAGACCGCCGAGCCCGAGTACGCCGTCGCCAAGTCGATCACCAGCGACGACGCGCAGAACTTCAAGGTCACCCTGAAGGACGGCTGGAAGTTCGCGGACGGCACGAAGGTCACCTCGCAGTCCTTCGTGGACGCGTGGAATTACGCCGCCTACCTGCCGAACGCGCAGATCGGCGCCGACTTCTTCGGCTACATCGACGGGTACGACAAGCTCCACCCGGTCAAGGGCAAGCCCAGCGCCGAGAAGCTCTCCGGGCTCAAGGTCGTCGACGATCTGCACTTCACCATCAAGCTGAACCAGAAGTTCTCGCTCTTCCCCGACATGCTCGGCTACGCCGCCTTCTCCCCGCTGCCGAAGAAGTTCTTCACCGACCACGACGAGTGGCTGGAGAAGCCGTTCGGCAACGGCCCGTACGCGGTCACGGACTACGAGCGCGGCGGCCGCATGAAGCTGCGGCTCAATGACGAGTACAACGGCGCCAAGCCGCGCAACAAGGGCGTCGACCTGCTCGTCTACACCGACGACAACACCGCGTACACCGACGTCGTGGCCGGCCAGCTCGACGTGACCGACGCCGTGCCCGCCGAGCAGCTCAGCAATCTCCACAAGGACATCGACAACCGGTACATCAACACTCCGGCCGGCATCATCCAGACGCTGATGTTCCCCATGTACGACAAGGAGTGGGACACCCCCGACGCCCTCAAGGTCCGCCGGGGCATCTCGCTCGCCATCAACCGCGAGCAGATCACCGACAAGATCTTCCAGAAGACCCGGATCCCGGCCAAGGACTGGACGTCCCCCGTGCTCCGCGACGAGGGCGGCTACAACCCCGACATCTGCGGCGACCGCTGCGAGTACGACCCCAAGAAGGCCAAGCGGCTGATCGACGAGGGCGGCGGCTTCCCCGGCGGCAGGCTCGTCCTCAGCTACAACGCCGACACCGGCAACCACAAGCAGTGGATCGACGCCATCTGCAACAGCGTCAACCGGGTCATGGGCAACTCGAAGGCCTGCGTCGGCAACCCGGTGGGCACCTTCGCCGACTTCCGGACGCAGATCCAGAGCGGGAAGTTCAGCGGCCCGTTCAGGAGCGGCTGGCAGATGGATTACCCGCTGATCCAGAACTTCCTGCAGCCCGTCTACACCACGGGCGCTCCCAGCAACGACGGCAAGTGGAGCAACAAGGAGTTCGACGCGCTGATCAACAAGGCCAACGCGGACCCGGACCCGAAGAGCGCGATCAAGGACTTCCAGGACTCCGAGCGGATCCTCGCCGAGCAGCTCCCCGCCATCCCGCTCTGGTACCAGAACGGCACCGCCGTCTACGGCACCCGCGTGCACGACGTGAAGCTCAACCCCTTCAGCGTGCCGGTCTTCGAGGAGATGACCGTCGATGACTGAGTCCGTAAGCCGATCCGTGGACCCGAGGGAGGTGTCGTGGGGCGTTATGTGATCCGACGGCTGCTGCAGATGATCCCGGTGTTCATCGGCACCACGCTGCTGATCTTCCTCATGGTCAACGTCATGGGCGACCCGACCGCGGCGCTCTGCGGCGACAAGGCCTGCGACCCGGCAACCCAGGCGGCGCTGCGCGAGCAGTTCAACCTCGACAAGCCGCTGGTGCAGCAGTACCTGATCTACCTCGGCAACATCTTCCAGGGCGACTTCGGCACCGCCTTCAACGGGGACTCCGTCGCCGACCTGATGCTGCGCGCCTACCCGGTGACCATCAAGCTGACGTTCGTGGCGATCGTCTTCGAGATCGTCATCGGCATCGGCCTCGGCGTCATCACCGGCCTGCGCCGCGGCAAGCCCATCGACACGGGCGTCCTCGTCCTCACCCTCGTCGTGATCTCCGTGCCGACGTTCGTGACCGGGCTCGTCGCCCAGCTCCTGTTCGGCATGCAGTGGGGGATCGTGAAGCCCTCGGTGGCGTACGAGGCGCCGTTGGTCGAGCTGATCCTGCCTGGCCTCGTCCTCGCCTCGGTGTCGCTCGCGTACGTGACCCGGCTGACGCGCACGTCCGTCGCCGAGAACGCCCGCTCCGACTACGTCCGCACCGCCGTCGCCAAGGGACTGCCCCGGCGCCGCATCATCTGGCGGCACCTGCTGCGCAACTCGCTGATCCCGGTCGTCACGTTCATCGGTACGGACATCGGCGCGCTGATGGGCGGCGCCATCGTGACCGAGCGGATCTTCAACATCCGCGGCGTCGGCTACCAGCTCTACCAGGGCATCCTGCACCAGTCCTCGCCGACGGTGGTCGGCTTCGTGACCGTCCTGGTGATCGTCTTCCTGCTCGCCAACCTCATCGTCGACCTGCTCTACGCCGTCCTTGACCCGAGGATCCGCTATGCCTGAGCCCGTCACCCCGGTCACCGTCGAGGCCCAGCTCACGCCCGGCACCCCCGAGGGCGGCGGCGCCGAGGGGCCCGCGCGCTCACTGTGGTCGGACGCCTGGCGCTCGCTGCGCCGCAATCCGGTCTTCATCGTCTCGGCGCTGATCATCCTGTTCCTGGTGATCGTCGCGATCTGGCCGCAGCTCCTCGCGAGCGGCGACCCCAACGACTGCGACCTCGCGCACGGCCAGGAGACGGCCGGCTCGGGACACCCCTTCGGCTACGACGCCCAGGGCTGCGACGTCTATACGCGCACGGTCTACGGGGCCCGGGCCTCGATCACCGTCGGCGTGTGCGCCACGGCGGGCGTCGCGCTGCTCGGCGGGATCCTGGGCGCGCTCGCCGGCTTCTTCGGGCGGTGGGCGGACGCCCTGCTGTCCCGCGTCGCCGACATCTTCTTCGGCATCCCGGTCGTCCTCGGCGGCCTCGTCCTGCTGTCGGTCGTGACGTCGACGACGGTGTGGCCGGTGGTCGGATTCATCGTGCTGCTCGGCTGGCCGCAGATCTCCCGCATCGCGCGCGGCTCCGTCATCACGGTCAAGGAGAACGACTACGTGCACGCCGCGCGCACGCTCGGCGCCTCCAACTCCCGCATCCTGCTGCGCCACATCCTGCCGAACGCCATCGCCCCGGTGATCGTCGTCGCGACCATCGCGCTCGGCACGTACATCGCCCTGGAGGCGACGCTCTCGTTCCTCGGCGTAGGCCTCAAGCCGCCCGCGGTCTCCTGGGGCATCGACATCTCCAACGCCGCCCCGTACATCCGCAACGCCCCGCACATGCTGCTGTACCCGGCGGGGGCGCTTGCCCTCACGGTGCTCGCGTTCATCATGCTCGGCGACGCGGTGCGCGACGCCCTCGACCCCAAGCTGAGGTAGCGCCCATGCCCCTGCTCGAAGTACGCGATCTGCACGTCGAGTTCCGTACGCGCGACGGAGTCGCCAAGGCGGTCAACGGCGTCAACTACACCGTCGACGAGGGCGAGACGCTCGCCGTGCTCGGGGAGTCCGGCTCCGGCAAGTCCGTCACCGCGCAGGCCGTGATGGGGATTCTGGACATGCCGCCGGGGCGGATCAGCAGCGGCGAAATCCTCTTCAAGGGCAAGGATCTGCTGAACCTCAAGGAGGAGGAGCGGCGGAAGATCCGCGGCGCCGAGATGGCGATGATCTTCCAGGACGCGCTCTCCTCGCTGAACCCCGTGCTCACGGTGGGGGAGCAGCTCGGCGAGATGTTCGTCGTCCACAAGGGGATGTCGAAGAAGGACGCCAGGGCGAAGGCCGTCGAGCTGATGGACCGGGTCAGGATTCCCGCCGCGAAGGAGCGGGTGAGTCAGTACCCGCACCAGTTCTCCGGCGGTATGCGCCAGCGCATCATGATCGCGATGGCGCTCGCCCTCGAACCCTCGCTGATCATCGCGGACGAGCCGACGACCGCCCTCGACGTCACCGTGCAGGCCCAGGTCATGGACCTCCTCGCCGAGTTGCAGCGCGAGCTCAACATGGGGCTCATCCTCATCACCCACGACCTCGGTGTCGTCGCCGACGTCGCCGACAAGATCGCGGTGATGTACGCGGGCCGGATCGTCGAGCAGGCGCCGGTGCACGAGATCTACAAGGCACCCGCCCACCCGTACACCAAGGGCCTGCTCGAATCGATCCCGCGCCTCGACCAGAAGGGCCAGGAGCTCTTCGCCATCAAGGGGCTCCCGCCGAACCTGATGAACATCCCGCCCGGCTGCGCCTTCAACCCGCGCTGCCCGATGGCCCGGGACGTGTGCCGCACCGACGTACCGCCGCTCGCCCAGGTCTCCGAAGAACGCCGCAGCGCCTGCCACTTCTGGAAGGAGACCCTCGATGCCGCAACACGGTAAGCACGTGAGCAAGGACGACCTGAAGCGCGAGGGCCGGATCGCCACGCACCTCCTCCACAAGGCGCAGGCAGAGAACGACTACGCGGAGAACGGCTCGGTCTCCGGGCACGAACCGCTCCTCCAGGTACGCGGCCTGACCAAGCACTACCCGCTCACCCAGGGCGTCCTCGTCAAGAAGCAGGTCGGCTCGGTGAAGGCCGTCGACGGGGTGGACTTCGACCTCGGACAGGGCGAGACGCTCGGCATCGTCGGCGAATCCGGCTGCGGCAAGTCCACCGTCGCGAAGATGCTGGTGAACCTGGAACGCCCCACGGCCGGCGTGATCAAGTACAAGGGCGAGGACATCACCACGCTGTCCGGCCGCGCCCTGAAGGCGGTCCGCCGCAACATCCAGATGGTGTTCCAGGACCCGTACACGTCGCTCAACCCCCGTATGACGGTCGGCGACATCATCGGGGAGCCGTACGAGATCCATCCCGAGGTCGCGCCGAAGGGCGACCGCAGGAAGAAGGTCCAGGACCTCCTCGACGTCGTCGGGCTCAACCCCGAGTACATCAACCGGTACCCGCACCAGTTCTCCGGCGGCCAGCGCCAGCGCATCGGCATCGCGCGCGGTCTCGCGCTGCGCCCCGAGATCATCGTCGCGGACGAGCCGGTGTCCGCGCTCGACGTGTCGGTCCAGGCGCAGGTCATCAACCTGATGGACAGGCTCCAGAACGAGTTCGACCTCAGCTACGTGTTCATCGCGCACGACCTGTCGATCGTCCGGCACATCTCCGACCGGGTCGGGGTCATGTACCTCGGCCGCATCGTCGAGATCGGTTCGGACGCCGAGATCTACGACCACCCGACGCACCCCTACACGCAGGCGCTGCTCTCCGCGGTGCCCGTGCCCGACCCGGAGGCGCGCGAGGGCCGGGAGCGGATCATCCTCTCCGGCGACGTGCCCTCCCCGGCCAACCCGCCGTCGGGCTGCCGCTTCCGTACGCGCTGCTGGAAGGCGCAGCAGAAGTGCGCGGACGAGGTGCCGCTGCTCGCCGTGCCGGAGGTGTTCCGGAGCGGCGACACCCCGGCCAGTCACCCGTCGGCCTGCCACTTCGCGGAGGAGAAGCAGGTCGTGCCGACGGAATAGCCGGTGGAATTGCCGACGGAACAGCTGCCTGACGGGTCTTTACACGCAGGCAATCCGGTCGACGCGGCGCCGATATGTGACCGGGCCAGAGTGTCTCGTGTACGGCCGTGCGGGTGCCGTGAGCCGGGCCGGAGCGCATTGCGCTCCGGCCCGGTTGCCGTAGGTCCTAGGTCCTGTCGTCAAACTCCCGTCGTCGCCCGGCGGGCAGACGGGAGTTTGACGACAGGGCCTAAAGCCCCAACGACCGCTTCAGGAAGTCGACCTGGAGCAGCAGCAGATTCTCGGCGACCTGCTCCTGGGGCGTCATGTGGGTCACGCCGGACAGCGGGAGCACCTCGTGCGGGCGGCCGTCCGCGAGGAGCGCGGAGGACAGCCGCAGGGCGTGCGCCACGACCACGTTGTCGTCCGCGAGCCCGTGCACGATGAGCATCGGCCGGTGCTGCTCGGCGGCCTCCGTGAGCCCGTCTTCGGTCACCAGGGAGCTCTTCGCGTACGTCTCCGGGGAGGCGGCCGGGTCGCCCAGGTAGCGCTCCGTGTAATGCGTGTCGTACAGCCGCCAGTCCGTGACCGGGGCGCCCGCGATACCCGCGTGGAAGACGTCGGGGCGGCGCAGCACGGCGAGCGCCGACAGGTAACCGCCGTAACTCCAGCCGCGCATCGCGACCTTGGAGAGGTCGAGCGGGAACCGCTCCGCCAGCGCGTGCAGCGCCGTGACCTGGTCGTCGAGGGTGAGCGTGAAGTCGCCGTGGATCGACTTCTCGCGACCCGGCGAGACACCGGGCGTGCCCCGGCCGTCCGCGACGATCACCGCGAAGCCCTGGTCGGCGAACCACTGCGAGGTCAGATGCGGGTTGTGGGCGGCCACCACGCGCTGCCCGTGCGGGCCGCCGTACGGATCCATGAGGACCGGCAGCGGGCCGTCCCCCTCCTCGTAAGAGGAGGGCAGGAGAACGGCGCACGGGATGCCCGCGGCCTCCGTGAGCGTCACGCGCGGGGTGAGCAGCGGGCGGTCGGCGTGCGAGGTGATGTCGGTGACGTGCTTGCCCTCGCGCTCCACGCGCGCCCGCGCGCCGGGCGAATCCGGCGTCGACGAGACGAGGACGGTGACGGTGCCGTCCCCGGAGCGGACCGCGGAGTGGACGCCGGGCTCCGTGGAGACGCGCTGCGTCCCGAGCTCGTTGACCCGGTAGACGTGCACCTCGCCGGTCTCGGGCGACTCGGCGTCGACCCCGGCGGAGGCGGACACGAGCACGTCGCTCCCGCCCACGTCGAGCACCGCGCGCACGTGCAGCTGAGGCCCGGTCAGCGGCCGCTCGCCCACCGCGAGGACCCGCGCGCCGCCCTCGTCGGCGATCCGCACGAGCTGCCCGCTCGGCGACCAGCACGGCACACCGGGCAGCAGTTCGAGCCACGCGTCGTCCTCGTCGGCGTGCACCATCCGCGTCGAGCCGTCGTCCGTGTTCACCGCGAGGTAGAGCGCGCTGCGCTGGTCGCGGGCCTGGACCAGGAGCAGCGGGGCGCCGTCCGCCGACCAGTGCACGCGGGCCAGGTACGGGTACGCCTTGCGGTCCCAGGTCACCTCGGTGCGGTTGCCCTCGAGGTCGTACGCGAAGAGGCGCACGTCGGCGTTGGGCGTGCCGGCGCGGGGGTAGGCGACGCGGGCCGGCTCCCGGTCCGGGTGCGCGGGGTCGGCGATCCACCAGCGCCGTACGTCCGCGTCGTCGGCGCGGGCCACGAGCAGGCGGTCCGAATCGGGCGACCACCAGTGGCCGCGGTACCGGGACATCTCCTCGGCCGCGGCGAACTCCGCGAGCCCGTACGTCACGGTTCCCGACTCCGGCTCCGCCAGCGCCCGGTCGTCCTCGCCCTCCGCGCCGACGACGCGCAGCGCGCCCCGGGTGACGTACGCGATGTGCCGCCCGTCGGGGGAGGGCCGCGGGTCCAACACGGGTCCCGGCACGCGCAGTTCCCGCGCGGTGCCGACCCGCAGCTCGGCCGTGAACAGGCGCCCCGACAGGGCGAACGCGGCCAACTCGGCGGTGGCGTCCGTCGCGTAGCCCACGATGCCCGCGCCGCCCTCGCGGCTGCGCTCGCGCCGGGCCCGCTCCTCGGCCGACAGGTTCTCCGCCGCCCCGCCGAGCAGGGCCACCGGGTCGGCGGCCACCCGTTCCTGACCACTCGCCACGTCAAGCACCCACAGCGCGTTCGCCCGATCGGTACCCGAGGAGGAACGCAGAAAGACGACACGCTCGCCGTCCGGCGCCACGGTGAAGGCACGCGGCGCCCCCAACGTGAAGCGCTGCGTGCGCGCGTGCTGACGGGGGAAGGTCTCGATGGTCATCCAGGCAGCCTAGGAGAGATGACGTCCGCGCGCCCCCGTGCGCTCCCGGTCGCATCGGGTGCTCCCCGATCGCGACTCATGCGCGGGTACGGATAGTTATGATCGTTAGCACTGTGTGGGTACGAGTCCGTCGGCGACCGGATCACTTTGGAGGAGGACCGCTGTGGCACTCTCGATCTCGGCCGTGGTGCTGTTCGCGATCATTGTCTTCATCCTGATCAAGAAGTCGGGACTGAAAGCGGGGCACGCGGTGGTGTGTGTGCTCCTGGGTTTCTACCTGGCGAGTTCGTCCATCGCTCCGACGATCAACGAGCTGACGACGAACGTGGCGGACATGGTCGGCGGCATCAAGTTCTAGGCCCTGTCGGTGGGGCGCGGCATCAGGTTCCAGCCGTGTCGGTGGGGCGTTCTAGGCTGTGGGCATGACGGAAATGCCAGGTAGGCGCCTGCTCCTCGTGCATGCGCACCCCGACGACGAGTCGATCAACAATGGCGCCACCATGGCCAAGTACGCCTCCGAAGGCGCCCAGGTCACGCTGGTGACCTGCACCCTCGGCGAAGAGGGCGAGGTCATTCCGGGCGAACTGGCCCATCTCGCGCCGGACCGGGAGGACATTCTCGGCCCGCACCGGATCGGCGAGTTGGCCGCCGCCATGAAGGAGCTCGGCGTCACCGACCACCGCTTCCTCGGCGGTCCCGGCCGGTTCCGCGACTCCGGAATGATGGGCGCCCCGCAGAACGAGCGGGAGGGCGCCTTCTGGTCCACGGACCTCGACGAGGCCGCGGCCCACCTCGTCGCCGTGATCCGCGAGACCCGCCCGCAGGTCCTGATCACGTACGACCCCGACGGGGGCTACGGGCACCCCGACCACATCCAGGCCCACCGCGTCGCGATGCGCGCCGCGGAGCTCGCCGCCGAGACCGCCTTCCGGCGCGACCTCGGGGAGCCGCACGCGATCGCGAAGGTCTACTGGAACCGCGTGCCGCGCACGGTCGTCGAGGAGCGGTTCCGCGGGCTCGCGGGCGTGCTCGACGCCACACCCTTCGACGTCGCCGCCGTGGTGGACGATGTGCCCGGGGTCGTCGACGACGAGCGGATCACCGCGGCGATCGACGGCCGGCCGTACGCCGAGCGGAAGGCGGCCGCGATGCGCGCGCACGCCACGCAGGTCGACGTGCCGGACGGGGGCGCCGTCTTCGCGCTCTCCAACGGGCTCGCGCAGCCGCTGTTCGACATCGAGTACTACGAGTTGGTGCGGGGCGAGCCCGGATCGCCGTACGAGAACGACCTGTTCGAGGGTCTTGAGGGAGTGACCGAGCGATGAGCGGCGACAAGAACGCGCGGGCCGCGGCGTCCAGCGGCAAGGCGGCTCCCGGCGGGTCGTCGGCGCAGAACGTCGACCTGCCTTTCGGCTTCGGCGGGTTCGGGGCCGGGCGGACGGCCGCCCTGCTTGTCCTTTTCGTCCTCGGCGCGGTCGTCGCGGTCGGCGGGGCGCTCGTCCAAGGGGGCTGGTTCCCGGGCGGGTTGCTGCTCGCGCTCGTCGGGGCGGCCGGCCTGTTCCTCGCGGGGGCGCGCCTCGCGGGCGGTCGCGCGGGGGCGGTCGCGCCCGCGGCCGGCTGGGTGCTCGCGGTGATCCTGCTCACCGCGAGCCGTCCCGAGGGTGACTTCTTGTTCGGCGCGGGAGTCGGCTCGTACCTCTTCCTCCTCGGAGGGATGGCAGTGGCTGTGATGTGTGCCACCTTCTGGCTGCCCGGGCAACCACCCGCGCCCGCCGCCCGACTTGGGAAGTGACGTAGCACTTTGGGTCGTCGTGCGGCGCGTGCCGTTCCGGATTCGTCATCCGTCGCACAGTGACTTCCGGCGGCGGCCAGTATGGTGGTGCGCGCCGCCGAGCAGCCCGCGAGAGGTCGAGACGGGCGGCGGAGCCAACCGGGAGAACCTGCCTTGAGTCGTGAAACTGACAGTTCGTCCTCCGGGCCCCAGGGGCGCGGCGCTGCCGCCTACCCGTCGGGGACGCCTCCGTACGGATCGCCCGCGCAGGGCGCGGCGTCCGGTGACGCCGGTCCGACGCCGCCGGGCGACCAGAGCGCCCCGGAGTCACCCAAGACCGAGACGACGCTGACGACCCGGATCCGGATCAACATCCCCGGCTCCCGGCCGATCCCGCCGGTCGTCATGCGGACGCCGATGAGCGATGTCGACGCCAATCCGGAGAACGGCGCAGGCAAGAGAACCGACACCGGTCCCGCGGCCCCCGCCGCTCCCGCGCCGGACGCGACGCAGGGCGGCCGCCCCGGGTCGTCCGGGCCGTCCACGTCGTCCGCCTCGTACGGCGGCCCGGCGGACACGGGCTCCGCGCCCGCCGCCCCAGAGGCCTCCGCGCCCGCCGCTCCCGCGCCGCAGCGCGAGGAGAAGACGAGCGACTGGTTCGCGCCGCGCAAGTCGCGCGGCGGCGGTCCGGCGACCGGCGCGGTCCCGACGGGCGGCACGGGTGGCCCGGGCGGCCAGGGTGCCCCCACGCCGCCCGCCCCCGGCTCCAACGGCGGCGGCCCGTCCGGCACTTCGGGCGGCCCGATGGGCGGGCCCAACGGCGGCCCCTCGGGCGGTCCGTCCGGTGGCTCCTCCGGTGGCTCCTCCGGCGGGTTCGACGTGTCCGGCGCCGTGGCGGCAGGCCCGCTCGGTGCGGGCGGCGCCCCCGGTCCCCGCGACGACCTGCCGTTCTTCTCCGCCAACCAGGACCCGGGCGTGCCCGACCGCGGCGAAGGCCCCACCGGACCCTCGGGCCCCACCTCGGGCCCGACCGCCGGCGACGGCCCGATGGTGCCGCCCAGCGCCCCCAACCCGCCGGTCCCCGGCGCCGGTCAGTCGCCGCCGCCGCGGATGAGCGACGACACCGCGATCCTCACGCCGCAGAAGCCCGCCCCGGAGCCGCCCGCCGGCGGCAACAGCTCCAGTGGCAACGTCTCGGGCGACACGCTCACCAGCGGCATGCGGGTCGTCCCCTCGGCCGGTGGCGGCCCCAAGAAGCCCGGCGCCTCCGACCCGTTCCAGCAGGGCCCCGACGGCCCCGCGGTGCACACCCCGCCGAAGCTGCCCGACCCGGTGCCGTCCACCCCCGCGCCCAAGAAGAAGGGGCGCAACAAGCTGGTGCTGCTCGGCGCGGGCGTCGTCGGCCTGGCCGGAGTCGCGTACGGCGCGGGCCTGTTGATGAACCACTCCGACGTCCCGAAGGGCACCACCGTCGCGGGTGTCGACATCGGCGGCGGCACCCGCGACGAGGCGACCACCAAGCTGGAGAACGCCCTCGGCAAGCGCACCGAACAGCCGCTGAAGCTGCAGGTCGGCGGCAAGACGGTGCAGATGGCGCCGGAGCAGGCGGGCCTCACCCTCGACACCGCGTCGACCGTGGCCGCGGCCGCGGGCAGCGACTACAACCCGGTGTCGGTGATCGGCTCGCTGTTCGGCAACGAGCGGGTCGTGGCCCCGGTCATGCCCGTCGACGAGGAGAAGCTGGCCGCGTCCCTGCAGAGGGCCGCCGGCGGCGCCGCGGCCTCCGGCGAGGGCACGATCAAGTTCGCGCCGGGCAAGGCCGTTCCCGTCTACGGCAAGACCGGCAAGGGCCTCGACATCGCCCAGTCCGCCGCCGCGGTCAAGGACGCGTACAACACGCAGATCGAGACCGGTGAGTCCCGGACGGTCCCGCTGGCGACGTCGACGCAGAAGCCGACGATCTCGGACGCCGAGGTCGACCGGAAGATGCAGCAGTTCGCCGAGCCCGCGATGTCCGGACTGATCACGGTCAAGGCGGGCGGCGCCTCGATCCAGTTCGGCCCCGACAAGTCGCTGCCGAAGATCCTGAGCGTCCAGCCGGTCAACGGGAAGCTGGTCGAGAAGTACAACCTCCCGGAGCTCAAGAAGCTGTACGGCACGACCTTCGACGGCGTCCTCGTCACCCGCGGCACCGGCAAGAAGACGCCGGTCCAGCCCACGGACGTGGCCGCCGCCATCGGCAAGGCGCTGCTCGGCAAGACCGCCGCCGAGCGCACCGCGGAGATCCAGACGAACGCCTCGTAGGGCCCCGCCCGCAGCGCACGTCACGAGTCCCGCATGACATCCGTCATGCGGGACTCACGCTTTGCGACACTGCCGCGCACCCCCGCCCACCGGCGACGCTGATGCCATGACGACACAGGCAGCGGTCACCTTCACCGGGGTGACGAAGACGTACGGGACGGTGCGGGCGGTCGACGACCTGGGCCTCGAACTGCACGCGGGCGAGACGGTCGCCCTGCTCGGCCCGAACGGCGCGGGCAAGTCCACCACCCTCGACCTGCTCCTCGGCCTGCGCCCCGCCGACACCGGCGAGGTCCGGGTCTTCGGCACGAGCCCCCGCGAGGCGATCACGGCGGGCCGGGTCGGCGCCATGCTGCAGAGCGGCGGCCTGATGGACGAGGTGACCGTGCGCGAACTCGTCCGCCTCGGCTGCGCCCTGCACCCGAGGCCGTACCCGGCCGACGAGGTCCTGGCCCGCGCGGGACTCACGCAGATCGCCGACCGCAAGGTCAACAAGCTCTCCGGCGGCCAGGAACAGCGCGTCCGCTTCGCCCTCGCCACGGCGGGCGACAGCGACCTCATCGTCCTCGACGAGCCGACGACCGGCATGGACGTGAGCGCCCGGCAGGCGTTCTGGGCGACCATGCGTGAGCAGGCGGACCAGGGCCGCACGGTGCTGTTCGCCACGCACTACCTGGAGGAGGCGGACGCGATCGCCGACCGCGTCCTCGTGCTGCACCGCGGCCGCCTCCTCGCCGACGGCACGGCCGCCGAGATCAAGGCGAAGGCCGGCGCCCGCAGGGTCTCCTTCGACCTGGAGGGCGAGATCGACGAGGCCGCGATCAAGGGCCTGCCGTTCCTGACGGACGCGGACGTCTCCGGCCAGACCGTCCGCATCCAGTCCACCGACGCCGACGCGACCGTGCACGCGCTGTACGGGCTCGGCGTCTACCCCCGCAATCTCGAAGTCGCCGGACTCGGCCTGGAACAGGCCTTCGTGGCGATCACCGAGGCCGAGGAGGCCAAGTCGCTGTGAACGGTCTGATCAAGCTCGAACTCACCCGGGCCTTCCGCAACCGGAAGTTCCTGTTCTTCTCGGTGATCTACCCGTCCGTGCTGTTCCTGCTGATCGCGGGCCAGGCCGACACCACCACCATGGTCGACCGCACGGGCCTGAGCCTCCCCGCCTTCATGATGGTCTCGATGGCCTCCTTCGGCGCGCTCACCGCCGTCCTCATGGGCAACAGCGAGCGCATCGCGAAGGAGCGGGAGAACGGCTGGGTACGGCAGTTGAGGCTCACCACGCTGCCCGGACGCGGCTATGTCCTCGCCAAGACCGCGAGCGCCGCCGTCGTCTCGCTCCCGTCCATCGTGATCGTCTTCGTCGTGGCCGCGGCCTTCAAGGACGTACGCCTCGACGCCTGGCAGTGGCTCGCGCTGACCGGCTCGATCTGGGTCGGCAGCCTCGTCTTCGCCGCGCTCGGCGTGGCCATCGGCTATCTCGCCTCCGGCGACGCCGTCCGGCCGATCACGATGATCACGTACTTCGGCCTGTCGATCCTGGGCGGCCTGTGGATCCCGATGAGCGGATTCCCGCAGTGGCTCCAGAACATCGCGGAATGGCTGCCCACGCACGCGTACGCTGCCCTCGGCCAGGCCATCGAGCTGGGCGGCGCCCCCGACGCCAAGGACGTCGCGCTGCTCGTCGCGTACTTCCTGATCTTCGCGGGCGGCGCGGCCTGGCTGTACCGGAAGGACACGTTGAAGGCGTGAGCGAGCCAGGGGAGTGGGCGGAGGCCGGCCGGGCGCCGGAGAACCGTCGCGAGTTGTTGGTGAAGCTGCTGTGGATCGGCATGTGGCTGGTCTTCCTCGGTGACCCGGTCGGCGATCTGTTGGCGGGCCACCACGGCACGGTGGGCACCGTGTTCGGCTGGCTGGGGCTCGGGGCGTTCACGCTCACGTACCTGGTGCTCGTGTTCCGGCACACCAGCCGCCCGCTAGCCCGCGCCGTCGTGTGGTCGGTGCTCGGCGCCCTGCCCGTGATCGCCGTCGTGCTCTGCCTGACGCTCGGCGAGTCCTGGCTGGTGCTCTTCGTGTACGTGGCCGTCGGCTGCGGGGCCGTGCTGCCCATGCGGCAGGCGCAGATCATGATCCCCGTGATGACCGGCGTGATGGTGGCGCTGGCCCTGCACCTCGGCGCGGGAACCGACATCGGTCTGATCGTCCCCGCGCTGCTCGGCGGCTTCTCCATGACGGGCGTACGCCGACTGGTGCGCACGACACGGGAGTTGCGCCAGGCCCGCGCCCAGGTCGCCCGGCTCGCCGCCAACGAGGAGCGCCTGCGCCTCGCCCGCGACCTGCACGACCTGCTCGGCCACTCCCTCTCGCTCATCACGCTCAAGAGCGAACTGGCCGGGCGGATGCTGCCCGACCACCCCGACAAGGCGGCCGACCAGGTCGCCGACATCGAGAAGGTCAGCCGGCAGGCCCTGGTCGACGTGCGCGAGGCCGTCAGCGGCTACCGGCGCGCCCGCCTCACCACCGAACTCGCGGGCGCCCAGGCCGCGCTGACCGCTGCGGGCGTCGCCGCGGACGTGCCCTCCGAGGTCCCGGAACTGCCCGAGGCGCAGGAGTCGGCGCTCGCGTGGACGCTGCGCGAGGCCGTCACCAACGTCGTACGGCACAGTGGCGCGCAGCGCTGCGTCGTCGACGTCACCCGCCGCGAGACCCTCGAAGGGCCCCGCGTCGAACTGACCGTGGAGGACGACGGTTCGGGCCCCTCGGGGGCGCCCCCGGGCAACGGCCTCACCGGCCTCGGCGAACGCCTCACCGCGGTCGGCGGCACCCTGGAGACGGGCGCGGCACGCGGCGGCGGCTTCCGCCTGGCGGCCCGGGTCCCGGCCGCCGTGGACGGGGGCGCAGCGGCCACGCGTCTAGGATCCGGCGCATGAGCACGATCAAGGTGTTGCTGGCCGAGGATCAGTCGATGGTGCGCGAGGCGCTGGCCGCGCTGCTCGGCCTGGAGGCGGACATCGAGGTCGTCGCGCAGGTGGCGCGCGGTGACGAGGTGGTGGCGGCCGCCCGCGCGCACGCGGTGGACGTGGCGCTCCTCGACATCGAGATGCCGGGCTGCACGGGCATCGAGGCGGCGGCCCAACTCCGCGAGGCCCTCCCGGAGTTGAAGGTCGTCGTGCTCACCACGTTCGGCCGGCCCGGCTATCTGCGCAGCGCCATGGAGGCGGGCGCGGCCGCGTTCCTGGTCAAGGACGCCCCGGCCGCGCAGCTCGCCGAGGCCGTACGGAAGGTGCTCGCGGGCGAGCGCGTCATCGACCCCACGCTCGCGGCGGCGGCCCTCGCGGAGGGCGCGAACCCGCTCACCGACCGCGAACGCGAGGTGCTGCGCGCGGCGGCGGACGGCGCCACCAACGCCGAACTGGCGGCCGCCCTCCACCTGTCCCAGGGCACGGTCCGCAACTACCTGTCGGTGGCGATCCAGAAGCTGGCGGTGCGCAACAGGGCTGAGGCGGTGGCCGCCGCGCGGGAGAAGGGCTGGCTGTAAGGCTTCCTGAGAGGGGGCTCAGTTCAGCATCGCGCGGGCCGCCCGCGCCTGCTCCCGCACGGACTCCGCCGCCGTCTCGTCGACGGCCCCGACCACGTCCGCGTACGACTCCAGCTCCACCGCCCCGTGCACGAAGTCCCCACGGCGTACGAGGAGCTGGGCCCGCTCGTAGCGCAGTCGCGCCGGGTGCGCGGGCAGCAGCAGCGACAGCTCCACGGCCCACAGCGCCACATCGGAGCGCTCGGGCCGCGTCGCCGCCCACGCCCGGATGTTGTTGAGGATGCGCAGCACCACGTCCAGCGGATCGGCGGGCCGCAGCATCGACGGATCCAGCGGGCCGCCCGTCGCCCCCGCCACGAGCGTCTGCGCGTCGGCCCCCGTCAGCACCCGGCCCCCGTCGAACGGATCGGCCAGCACCTGCTCATCGGCGGGACCGAAGCCGACCACGAAGTGCCCCGGCAGAGCCACCCCGCACACCGGCGCCCCGGCCCGCCGGGCCACCTCCAGCCACACCACCGACAACAGGATCGGCAGCCCTCTGCGACGCCGTACGACCTCGTGCAGGAGGGACGACTCGAGCCGCTGGTAGTCGTTCGGCGTGCCGTGGAAACCGGTGCGCGCGCCGAGCAGCTCGGCGCACGCGGTGGCCCAGGCGCCAGGCGAGGCGGGCCGGTACGGCAGCCGCCCGGCGAGCTCGTCCAGCTCGATCTGCACGGCGTCCATGCCGGCCTCGTCGAGCGACGCGTCGCCCTGCGCGGCGAGCAGCAGACACAGCTGCGCGAGGTCGGGCCGCTCGGCCCGCGCCTCTTCGGCGAACCGCCGCCGCAGCTCCGTGGAACGGGGGGAAAGGTGGGGGGACATACGTGCCTCGTGCCCTTTCAGGCCGATCGATACGGCAGCAACCGGTAAGGCATTCGCCGCTGAGGCATCAGCCGGCGTGCCGTTCCGGAGCACGGTAGTGGTGGTACGTGTGATGCGTGGCGAAATCCATGCGGTCGTAGAGGGCGCGCGCCCCCTCGTTCTCCGCCTCGACCTGGAGCCAGGCCGCCGACGCGCCCTCGTCGAGCGCCTGCCGCGCGAGCGCCGTCATCACGTCCGTGGCGAGCCCTCGACGCCGCTGCGCTGGATCGACCTCGACCGCGGCGAACCCGGCCCACCGCCCGTCGACCACGCACCGCCCGATCGCGGCGGGCACGTCACTCTCGCCCGGCACGGTCGCGAACCACACCGAAGGCCCGGCGCACAGCACCTTCAACGCGACCTCGCTCGCTCCCTTGCGCTGGTAGCGCGCGAGCCACGCCTCGTCCGGCTCGCGGCTCAGCAGCACGTGCGGCGCGTCCGGCGCGTCCCCGATGGGCGCGAGCGCGGCGATCCGCAGCTCGGCGCTCACCTCGCGCACCCACCCGCGCTCCTCAAGACCGGCGCACAGGACCTCCTGCGCCCCCTCCGCACCGGTCGCCGTCTGCGCGTACGCCGGAAGGCCACGGGCCGCATACCACTCCTGTACGTGGTCCAGCGCGTCGTCGAGCGGACACCCCGGGTCACCCAGAGGGAGTACGGAGTTGGCCCGCCGAGTGAACCCGTCGGCAGCCCTCAGCTCCCACTCCCCGAGCCGCTCGCTCTCGATCGGCTGCCACGCGCGCGCGGCGGCGCGAGCGAGCTCCGGATACGTGGCCGTGGGGCCGCGGCGACGGGCGGGCGCGGCCGGCACGACCTTCCCCGCGACCAGCGCGGACTCCTCGATCCGCACACCTTCACCGTTTCTCCGTGTGACGAGGAGCACACCGTCGTTCCACGATGTGAGAACTCCGACCGTGTCGGTGAACTTTCGACCCGCGGGACCCTCCCCGCTCACCCGTCGTACAGAGACGCGTTTCCCCACGTCAGCGCCTGTAATGCGGACTTCCAGGCGTCCGCCCGCAGTGAATTCCACAGCTCGGCCCACCCCTCCTGTTCGGATCATGCCCAGGAACGGAGATACTAGAGGCGGGCATCGACGACGCCGCGCTCCCGCGCGCCAGGCGGCGGAGCCTGCGGAGGCCCGCCAGCGCCCTATCGAGGAGGAACGACAGCGTGACCTACGTCATCGCGCAGCCTTGTGTCGACGTCAAGGACAAGGCGTGCATCGAGGAGTGCCCGGTCGACTGCATCTACGAGGGCAAGCGGTCCTTGTACATCCACCCGGATGAATGCGTCGACTGTGGCGCCTGTGAGCCGGTCTGCCCGGTCGAGGCGATCTTCTACGAGGACGACACTCCTGAGGAGTGGAAGGACTACTACAAGGCGAACGTCGAGTTCTTCGACGACCTCGGTTCGCCCGGTGGTGCCTCGAAGATGGGCCTGATCGACAAGGACTACCCGTTCATCGCCGCACTGCCGCCGCAGAACCAGTAACAGCGTTCAGCGGTACGCAAAGGCGCTGCCCCGGTCCCGTACGGCTCTGACTGCCGTACGGGACCGAGGCATTTGTCCACCACGTCGCGAAGAGAGCCACGTCGCGAAGAAAGCATCACGAGGAAAGCGAGCCACCCAGGTGTCCACCGTCCCGGCCCCCATCGACCGCATCCCCGCCTTCCCCTGGGACAAGCTGGAGCCGTACAAGAAGACGGCCGCGGCGCACCCGGACGGCATCGTCGACCTCTCCGTCGGCACGCCCGTCGACCCGGTGCCCGAGCTGATCCAGAAGGCGCTGGTGGACGCCGCGAACTCGCCGGGCTACCCGACGGTCTGGGGCACTCCCGAGCTGCGTGACGCGCTCGTCGGCTGGTGCGAACGCCGCCTCGGCGCGCGCGGTTTCGACCACACGAACGTCCTGCCGGTCGTCGGCTCCAAGGAACTCGTCGCCTGGCTCCCCACCCAGTTGGGTCTCGGCCCCGGCGACAAGGTCGCCTACCCGCGTCTCGCGTACCCGACGTACGAGGTGGGCGCCCGGCTGGCCCGCGCGGACTACGTCGTCTACGACGACCCGACCGAGCTGGACCCGACCGGCCTGAAGCTCCTGTGGCTCAACTCCCCGTCGAACCCCACGGGTCGGGTGCTGGGCAAGGACGAGCTGAAGCGCATCGTGGACTGGGCGCGCTCGCACGGCATCCTGATCTTCTCCGACGAGTGCTACCTGGAGCTGGGCTGGGAGGCCGACCCGGTCTCGGTCCTGCACCCGGACGTCAACGGCGGCTCGCACGAGGGCCTGGTCGCGGTCCACTCGCTCTCGAAGCGCTCGAACCTGGCGGGGTACCGCGCGGCGTTCATCGCGGGCGACGCCTCGGTGCTCGGCCCGCTCCTCCAGATCCGCAAGCACGGCGGCATGATGACCTCCGCGCCGACGCAGGCGGCGGTCGTCGCGGCGCTCGGCGACGACGAGCACGTGCGGGTGCAGCGGGAGCGCTACGCGGCCCGCCGCGAGGCGCTGCGCGCGGCTCTGCTGGCCCACGGCTTCCGCATCGAGCACAGCGAGGCGAGCCTGTACCTGTGGGCCACCCGCGACGAGTCCTGCTGGGACACGGTGTCCGCCCTGGCCGACCTCGGCATCCTGGTGGCCCCCGGCGACTTCTACGGCGAAGCGGGCGCCTCTTTCGTCCGCGTGGCCCTGACGGCCTCGGACGACCGCGTGGCGGCAGCGGTGAGCCGCCTGACGTGACGGGGGCGACGCCCTCCGGGACGCCAACCCGCCTGACGTGACGGGGGGCATGGTGACGTCCTCCGGGACGCGGTACCTCCCCCTCGCGGCGACTCCCGCCGGCCCGCCGCCTCCCGCCCGCCTATCTCCCACCCACCCGCCCCCTCCAGGGGCGTCGGCCCGACGGGCTGCCGCCCCCGCCTGGGGAGCCATGCCGCGCCGGTTCACGGGCTCCCGCCCCCGCCCAGGGCACCGCGCCACGCAGGCCCACGGTCGCCCGCCCCCGCCCAGGTCGCCGTGCCGCGCCGGTTCACGGGCTGCCACCCCTGCCCAGGGCACCGCACCGCACAGGCCCACGGTCGGCCGCCTCCGCCTTGGGCAATCTGCCGCCTGGGGCGGCAGGGTGGGCAAGGCGGCACCCCGGTGCTGCGCAACGATGACGCCGGGCGTCGACCACGACACGGCGCCGAACTCCGGTGCCGCGCAACGGAGACGACGGGCGCCGGCCACGGCACGGCACCGAACCCCGGTCCCGCGCAACGACAACGCCCGGCGCCGACCCCGGCAAAGCGACGAACCCCGGTGCCGCGCAACAGATACGCAGACCCCGCCCCCGGCACGGCACCGCACCGCACCGCACAAAAACGGGGCGCCAGGAGCAGAACGCTCCCGGCACCCCGTTCAGGCAAACCGGCGGTCAGCCGATCGGCAGACCACCCAGCGCACCGGTCGGCAGACCGCCACCACCCACCGGCAGCCCACCATCGGTCGCGGTCCCGGCCGTCTCACCGAGCACGTCACCCGCGCTGCCGGCAGCCCCACCCGCGGCCTCCTGCGCGGCCGGAACGGCGGTCTTCGCGCCCGAACCCACGACCTTGCCCGCCGCCGGAACGGCCTTCTTGACGGCCTTGCCACCAGTGGAACCGGCGGCACCGGTGACGTTCTGCGCCGCACCGTCGACGGTGTTGCCCACGTTCGCACCGTCCAGGGCGGTCACACCGCCCAGGTTCGACGTGGCCGGAAGGTCGACGGCGCTCGCGGAGCCGGCCGCACCGACCACGGGCGCCGCTCCTGCCGCTACGAGCAGCGCGGCACGGGCGATCCGACGGGTCAGGGGGAGGGACATGATGCTCCTTAGACGGGAGAGAACGTTTGATGCCCGGTTGCCGTGCGGCGATCGGACGCCGTGACAACCGCCCCAGGCCCCCGGAAGGTTGCGGGTCGGAAACGTAAAGGGTTCGCAATGTGTCGCATTATCAGTTGTGGGCAGAAACGGGCAAAGCGCACGCATCGCCGGCCGCTGCAGAACCCTTACAGCGCCCTGCCCGCAAGGGTCTTGGGGGCGCGGCCCCACCTCACTCGAAGGTGCCCTGACGGCGTCCACGCGGCATGATCCGCATTACCCGTTCGGGTGAGCCCGGACTACTGCCCGGTGACGATCCGGACCTCGTCGACGGACATCGAGGCCGCCGGACCCGAGCGCCCATTCCGCTTCGCGGACGACGCCTTGCGCCATTTGTCCCCGGCCTCGCCGGCGGTCCACTCGCGGCCCGCGTAGGAGACCCGCTCGATGCGCAGCGCCGAGGAGTTGGCCACCGCCCACTGCGCCAGCTCCCAGCCGCGCTGCCGCTCCCCGCCCTCGGTCGAGTCGACCGTGGCGGGCACGGGAACGCGGACGGAACCCTGGCCGGCCCCCTTCGTGGGCGCCACGTCCTGCCCGAAGTCACGGGCGAGCGCGGCCCGCACGCGCGCGGGGTCGCCGGACCGCGCGCCGTCACCGCCGACCGCCCGCCCGTCGCAGGTGAGCGACGCCGCGGCGCGACCGGTCAGCGAGGCGGCCAGCAACGTGGCGTCCGGCTCGTGCTTCGCGTACGCCTGCGGATAGCCGCTGAGCTGCACGCGCTGCGCGGCCGCGGTCAGCGGGAGCCGCGAGTAGCCGGGGATCTTCGCCAGGTGTGCGTAGAAGCGCTCGGACGCGTACGCGGGGTCCATGATCTGGTCCGCGGTGCCCCAGCCCTTCGTGGGGCGCTGCTGGAACAGGCCGAGCGAGTCCCGGTCGCCGTGCTCGATGTTGCGCAGCCCCGACTCCTGCAGCGCCGTGGCGAGGGCGATCGTGACGGCGCGCTCGGGCATCCCGCGCGAGGTTCCGACGGCGGCGATCGTCGCCGCGTTCACCGCCTGCTCGGAGGTGAATGTGTACGTCGCCCCGTCCCCGTTCGCCGAGACGACCGTGCATCTCGGTTTGCCGCGGCCTCCGGTGGCGTACTGCACGGCCACGTACGTGGCCACAGCGAGCAGCACGACGACGGCCGCGCCGATACGAAGGAGGCGGCCGCGCCGGACGAGGGTGGGGGGCTCAGGCACGCGTCCAAGGTACTGGAGTCCACTGACACTCCAGCCGCCGTACGGGAACCGCACGCGTATTAGGCTCGACACCATGGACCGCACCCCCCTTGACCTCACGCAGGACGCCGCTCGCCTCACGGCGCAGTTGGTCGACTTCGCCTCGCCCAGTGGAGCTGAGAAGGAGCTCGCCGACGCGATCGAGGAGGCCCTGCGGGAGCTGCCGCACCTCACGGTCGACCGGTACGGCAACAACATCGTGGCCCGCACGAACCTGGGGCACGACGAGCGGATCATCCTCGCGGGACACATCGACACGGTCCCGATCGCCGACAACGTGCCCTCGCGGCTCGACGAGAACGGCGTCCTGTGGGGCTGCGGCACCAGCGACATGAAGGCGGGCGTCGCGGTCCAGCTGCGGATCGCGCAGACGGTCCGTGAGCCCAACCGTGACCTCACGTTCGTCTTCTACGACAACGAAGAGGTCGCCGCACACCTCAACGGCCTCGGGCATGTGGCCGACGCCCACCCCGACTGGCTGGAGGGCGACTTCGCGATCCTCCTGGAGGGGACGAACGGCGATGTCGAGGGCGGCTGCCAGGGCACCCTGCGCGTCATCCTGAAGACCGAGGGCGAGCGGGCCCACTCCGCGCGCGCGTGGATGGGAAGCAACGCGATCCACGCCGCGTCCCCCATCCTGGAGCGCCTCGCCGCCTACGAGCCGCGCAAGCCGGTCGTCGACGGCCTGGAGTTCCACGAGGGCCTCAACGCGGTCCGCGTCGAGGGCGGCGTGGCCACCAACGTCATCCCGGACGAGTGCGCCGTCACGGTCAACTTCCGCTACGCGCCGGACCGGTCGATGGAGGAGGCCGAGCAGTTCGTCCGCGACTTCTTCGCCGGCTGCCCCATCGAGGAGTTCGTCGTCGACGACCACACTGGCGGCGCGCGCCCCGGCCTCAACCACCCCGCTGCCGCCGCCTTCGTGGCCGCGGTGGGTGGCGAGGTGCGCCCGAAGTTCGGCTGGACCGACGTCTCCCGGTTCAGCGCGCTCAGCGTCCCCGCGGTGAACTACGGCCCCGGCAACCCGATCTTCGCGCACAAGATCGACGAGCGGGTCGACACCTCGCTCATCCTGGAGGGCGAGAAGCGCCTGGCCGCCTGGCTCACCGCTTCCTGATACGTCCAGGTCCCTCGTATGTAACCCGCGTAGACCTACCCTTGCTCTACGTAAGTGCGTGATAACTGCGCAGGAAGGGAGCAGACGATGAGCAACCCGGAGGGCAAGCGACGTCCTGTGGAGCAGCGGACGGGGCCGGTGGTCCGGCGCCGTGACCAGATGCAGCCAGGGACGAGCGACCAGCGTCTGCTCGACACGGAAGGGCCTTCGGGTTGGGTGCACACCGACCCGTGGCGGGTCCTGCGCATCCAGTCCGAGTTCATCGAGGGCTTCGGCACGCTCGCCGAACTGCCGCCCGCGATCAGCGTGTTCGGCTCGGCACGCACCCCGGAGGACTCCCCGGAGTACGCCGCGGGCGTCGCCATCGGCAGGGCCCTGGTGGAGGCCGGGTTCGCGGTGATCACCGGCGGCGGCCCCGGCGCCATGCAGGCGGCCAATCAGGGCGCCGTGGAGGCCAAGGGCACCTCGGTCGGCCTCGGCATCGAGCTGCCCTTCGAACAGGGCCTCAACCCGTACGTCGACCTGGGGCTGAACTTCCGCTACTTCTTCGTACGGAAGACGATGTTCGTGAAGTACGCCCAGGGCTTCGTGGTGCTCCCCGGCGGACTCGGCACGCTGGACGAGCTCTTCGAGGCGCTCACCCTCGTGCAGACCACGAAGGTGACGCGCTTCCCGATCGTCCTGTTCGGCTCGCAGTACTGGAGCGGCCTGGTCGACTGGCTGAAGAACACGGTGATCGCCCAGGGCAAGGCCTCGGAGGCGGACCTGCTGCTGTTCCACATCACGGACGACGTGGAGGAGGCGATCACGCTGGTCACCAAGGAGACCGGTAAGTAGGCCCCTCCTGGAAGGCCGTTGTCCGGAAGGCCGTTACGCGAGTCCCCGGCGGGCGACCGCCGGGGGCCGGTGTCCCGCGATGGACGCCACCATGTCCAACACCTGCCTCGTCTCGGCGACTTCGTGCACCCGGTAGACCTGCGCCCCGAGCCACGCCGACACCGCGGTGGTCGCGAGCGTCCCGATGACGCGCTCCTTGACCGGCTTGTCGAGGGTCTCGCCGACGAAGTCCTTGTTGGACAGCGAGACGAGCACCGGCCACCCGGTGTCGACCATCTCCGGAAGCCGCCGTGTCGCCTCCAGGGAGTGCCGGGTGTTCTTCCCGAAGTCGTGTCCGGGGTCGATCAGCACGGACTCGCGCGGCACCCCGAGGGCGACGGCCCGCTCCGCGTAGCCGACCGTCACGTCCAGGATGTCCGCCATCACGTCCTCGTACGTCACCCGGTGCGGGCGCGTGCGGGGCTCGGCGCCGCCCGCGTGCGTGCACACGAGGCCCACCTTGTGCCGCGCCGCGACCTCAGCGAGCTTCGGGTCGACACCGCCCCACGCGTCGTTGAGCACGTCCGCGCCCGCCTCGCACACGGCGTCACCGACCTCGTGCCGCCAGGTGTCGACGCTGATGATCACGTCGGGGAAGCGGCGTCGTACCTCGGCGACGAAGCCGACGGTCCGCCGCGCCTCCTCCTCGGCGGTGACCTCCTCGCCGGGACCGGCCTTCACCCCGCCGATGTCCACGATCATGGCGCCCTCGGACACCGCCTGCTCGACGCGGGCCAGCGCGGGCTCGTCGCGGAACGTGGCGCCCTGGTCGTAGAAGGAGTCGGGGGTGCGGTTCACGATCGCCATGATCACCGGCTCGTGCTCACCGAATTCGTGCTGGCCCAGCCTGAGCATCCCCTGTGACTCTCCTTGTCCTGACCGGTTGAACGTCGTCTGTGACCTTAACTGTCAGTGCGGCATGGCACGATCGAAGCCTGACGGTTGAGGGCCGCACGGCCCGGTCGAAGCAGGGGACGGCAGACATGGTCATGTTCTTGTTTCTGGTCGCCGCGCTGGTCGTGGTGATCGCGGCGGTGACGTTCGCGGTCATCGGCGGCGGCGACAGCGGCACGCTGCGCGACGAGCCGTCCCAGTTCTACGCGGACCCGCTGCCGCCCGACCGCCCCCTGGACCCCGCCGACCTGGAGGCCCTCCGGCTGCCCACGGCGGTGCGCGGCTACCGCATGGCGGAGGTGGACGACGCGCTGAACCGCCTCGGGGCCGAACTGGCCGAGCGGGACGCGCGCATCACGGAGCTGGAGGCCGCCCTCACCTCGGCCCACACCCGGGCGGGACCGCAGCCGACCGAGCGGGGCCCGGACACGGGCTACGCGCCACCTGGTGAGTACGGGTTCGGATACGAGACGGGGGAGGGGTTCCGGTGAGCGAGCCGACAGGAGGCGCCCTCCCGGGACCGGACGGAAAGCCGCGCTGCCCCTGGGGCCTCTCGACCGAGGACTACGTCGCGTACCACGACGAGGAGTGGGGCCGCCCGGTCCACGGCGACGACGCGCTGTTCGAGCGCCTCTCCCTGGAGGCGTTCCAGTCGGGCCTGTCCTGGATCACGATCCTCAGACGCCGGGAGGGCTTCCGCGCCGCCTTCTCCGGTTTCAAGATCGCGGACGTGGCGGCCTTCACGGACGCCGACCGCGAGCGCCTGCTCGCCGACGTCGGCATCATCCGCAACCGGGCCAAGATCGACGCGACGCTCGCCAACGCGTGCGTGCTCGTGGACTGGTCGCCCGGCGAGCTGGACAAGCTGATCTGGTCGTACGCGCCGGACGCCGTCACCCGCCCGGCCCCGAAGGTGCTCGGCGATGTGGCGGCGATCACCGACGAGTCGAAGGCGCTCTCCAAGGAGCTGAAGAAGCGCGGCCTGCGCTTCGTCGGCCCGACGACGGCGTACGCGCTGATGCAGGCCTGCGGTCTGGTCAACGACCACCTGGAGGACTGCGTGTCCCGCGCGCGTACGACGGCGTGAGGACGGGGTGATCCGGGTCAGCGCCCGAGGTACTTCGGCCGCTCCTTCGCGATGAAGGCCTGCACCGCGATGGTGTGATCCTCGGAGGCGCCGGCCCGGGTCTGCAGCTCGTCCTCCTTGTCGAGCGCCTCGTCGAGGGAGTGGTCCCCGGCGAAGGCGAGGGACTCCTTCAGCGCGGCGTAGGCGACGGTCGGCCCCTCGGCGAGCGTGCGCGCCAGCTTCCGGGCCTCATCGGCGAGTTCGGCGGCGGGCACGAGCCGGTTCGCGATCCCCAGTTCGTAGGCCTCCTGAGCCTTCAGGGAGCGCGGGAAGAGCAGCAGGTCGGCCGCGCGACCGGGGCCGATCAGGCGCGGCAGCGTCCAGGAGACCCCGGAGTCGGCGGTGAGCGCCACGCCCGCGAACGAGGTGTTGAACGACGCGCTGTCCGCCACGATCCGGTAGTCCGCACAGAGCGCGAACCCGAACCCGGCGCCGGCCGCCACGCCGTTCACCGCGGCCACCACGGGCTTCGGCATCCCGGTCAGGGCCCGCACGATCGGGTTGTAGTGCTCGCGCACCGTGTTCATGGTGCGGCCCTCGCCGGACTCCCGGTCCGCGAGCAGCGAGCCGACGTGCTCCTTGAGGTCCTGACCCACGCAAAACGCCCGGTCGCCGGCCGCAGTCAGCAGCACCGCCCGCACCGTCTCGTCGGCGGCGGCCGACTGCACCGCGTCGCGGAGGGCGACCTTGGCCTCGGTGTTCATCGCGTTCATCGCCTCGGGGCGGTTCAGCGTGATCGTCGCGAGCCCGTCGCTCACCTCGTAGAGCACGGTGTCGGCCATGGGACTCCTCCTATGCGGTCGCTCAGTCGTCCGTGCTCAGCATGACGTAGATCACGGCCCATGGAACGCCCTCGGCATGTGACCTGCGTCTAACGAATTCGCGTCGGCTTGGGTCCGAAGATGGCGCAGTATCGCAGTCGGATCCCCGAATTGAGTGGTTTTGGTCAAGCGCGTTGCGCAAGCGATGCCGACCGATGTTGGTCATCGGGTCCCGCGATGCGGGATAATGGCCTGGAAGCAATGTGTTCGATGCCGGTGACGTGTGCCCACCCAGAGGGCCGTCGGCTGACGATGAGCTGGTTTCAGGAAGGGGAACGAGCATGGCGGCCATGAAGCCGCGGACGGGTGACGGCCCGCTCGAGGTGACAAAGGAGGGGCGGGGCATCGTCATGCGCGTTCCGCTCGAAGGCGGCGGTCGGCTCGTGGTTGAGCTGACGCCGGACGAGGCCAGTGCCCTCGGTGACGAACTGAAGAAGGTAGTGGGCTGACACCTTCTGCGCCCGCGTCCATTCCCCGGAGGTGGGGCTGGACCGGCCGTCGGCCGACGCGCGAGCGACCCTACCTTTTCGACTGCCCCGGCACACATTTGATGCCGGGGCAGTCGTCTGTGTAAGGGCAGGTGGGACCTGGTGTCGCCGCCCCGCCCGCCTCAGCGCTTGACGGCGCAGAGCAGCCCGTCGCCGACCGGCAGCACCGAGGCCATCAGCTCGGGGCTCTCCCGCACGGCGCGCAGCAACTCGCGCTGGCGCAGCACTTCCACCGGCTGCGGCCCCGCGTCGACGGTCCGCCCCTCGGCGAGGACCCCCTGGAAGACGACCAGGCCACCGGGCCGGAGCAGGCGCAACGATTCAGCGAGGTAGTCGAGGCACTCCAGCCGGTCACCGTCGCAGAACACCAGGTCGTACCCGCTGTCGGCGAGCCGCGGCAGCACCTCCAGGGCGCGGCCGGGGATGAACCGGGCCCGGTTGCTGGCGAAGCCGGCCGCACGGAACGCCTGGCGCGCGAACTGCTGACGCTCCGGCTCGGGGTCGACCGTGGTGAGGACGCCGTCGGGCCGCATCCCGTGCAGCAAGTGGACCCCGGACACGCCCGTGCCCGTACCGATCTCGGCGACGGCCTTCGCCCCTACCGTGGCAGCGAGCATCCCCAACGTCGCGCCCGCGCCGGGGGACACCGGGCACACCCCTGCCTCGCGGGCCCGGTCACGAGCCCAGCGAGTCGCGTCGTCCTCGGCGACAAAGGCGTCGGCGAACGCCCAACTCGTCTGCCGGTTGCCGGTAATGGCCCTCTCCCGTCCCCGTGGATGCCTGCGCGTGACTTTATCCGTTGGTGGTGGGAACTCGCAGATGGGACCGCGCGTTTGACGTGGCAGGGGGAAAGAGCAGGCTGGACAAGGGGAACTGCGGGGGAGAACGCGATGGCGGCAGCCGTGCGGGCGGCGGTCGGGAACCGACCGGCAAATCTGAGTAAAAAACCTTATCCGGAGCTAACGGACGGAGTGGTTATGGTAGGTGCTCCACTGGACACCACCAGAGCCGATAGGGGAGGTGCGGCTGAGCCTGTGGATCGGAGGGGACGGCTTCGGCGTCTGCTCAGGTCGGCGGGTGAGCCGAAATCCGTGACCAACACCGCTGACCGAATCCGCACCGTTGACTCCGCGCAGACCGCGACCTTTGCCGCCGATGCGGAATCGCAGGCGTGGACTCCCCCCTCGTGGGAGGAGATCGTCAGCACGCACAGTGGCCGCGTCTACCGTCTCGCGTACCGCCTGACGGGGAACCAGCACGACGCAGAGGACCTCACGCAGGAGGTCTTCGTCCGCGTCTTCCGTTCGCTCTCGACGTACACGCCCGGCACCTTCGAGGGCTGGCTGCACCGCATCACCACGAACCTGTTCCTCGACATGGTCCGTCGCAAGCAGCGCATCCGCTTCGACGCACTGGGTGACGACGCCGCCGAGCGGCTGCCCAGCAGAGAACCGTCGCCGCAGCAGGTGTTCAACGACGCGCACTTCGACGCCGACGTCCAGCAGGCGCTGGACACCCTCGCGCCCGAGTTCCGCGCCGCCGTTGTCCTGTGCGACATCGAGGGCCTCTCCTACGAGGAGATCGCCGCGACCCTCGGCGTGAAGCTGGGCACGGTCCGCAGCCGTATCCACCGCGGCCGCTCGCAGCTGCGCAAGGCGCTGCAGCACCGCTCGCCCGAGGCCCGCAAGGAGCGCCGTACGCTCGCGTCCACAGGGGCCTTCCCCATCCTCGGAGGAGGGGGCGCGACCGCGTGAGTGGATCACGTCTCAATCCTGCCGAACGCCAACAGACCGCGGCCGACGAACACCTGGGGGACAGGCTGGCTGCCCTGGTCGACGGCGAGTTGGACCACGATGCCCGTGAGCGCGTCCTCGCGCACCTGGCGACCTGTGCCAAATGCAAGGCCGAGGCCGACGCCCAGCGCCGCCTCAAGAGCGTCTTCGCGCAGGCGGCCCCGCCGCCGCCCTCCGAGAGCTTTCTCGCCCGCCTCCAGGGGCTGCCCGCGGGAGGTGACGCCGACGGTGGCTCACCACCGTTCGGGGGAGGCGGATTCGGTAGTGGCCGACCCCTCGGCGGGATCCGGGGTTTCGGCCAAGGGGTCTTCGACGTAGACGCGGAGCCCTTCGGCTACGCGCCGTCCGGCGCGCACGCCGCCGTCCTCCCCAGCGACCAGCGCGGCTTCCGCATCCACGAAGTGACCCGTGCTGACCGGCACGAGAGCGACCGGGCCTCGCGGTCCCGCCGCTTCGCGTTCGCCGCGGCCGGCGCGGTGTCGCTCGCCGCGATCGCCCTCGGCGGAGTCACGACCGCGGCCCCGATCGACAGCAGCGACGCGCGCGGTGGCGGCTCCGGCAGCAATGTCACGCCGCTGCGCAGCCAGCAGGCCGGTGCCGCCTCGGCATCGGACACGCAGCGCCGTCGGACGAACTCCGCGCCGCTCGGCCAGCGCGGGGGCGCCCTCGCGGCGCCCGTCTCGCCGACCGAGGCGGGTGCGCCGCTGCTGCCCGGCGGGGGCCACGCGGAGAGTGCGGGCTATCCGTTCTCGACGCCGCTGCTGGCCGGTGCGGCCCGTATGTCGCCTCTCATACGTCCCGCCGCCCCCGCCGTCGCGGTCTCGTACGCGCCGCGGCCCACCGTCTCGTCCTCGGCCTCGGCCGACGGCACCTCCTTCGGGGCGGCAGAGTCCGGCCTCACCGCCGCCTCGGCGTCGTCGCCGGCCGCGTCGTCCCGTCCCTCGTCGCTGCGCTGACACCCTCTGCGCCCGCGCCGTCGAACCTGGTTGAATCCAGGTGAGGCGGTGCGTCGGGTGCTGATCCGGGTCGCGCGCGTGGGAGCCGGCGGTGCGGTGCCGTGGGCCAGGCTTGGGGAGAGCGGCGGCATGGACGAGGGGAATCCCACGGGTGAGGTGTCGGGGCGGTCGACCGTTCCCACGTCACGGGGCTCTGCCCCGGACCCCGCTGCTCAATCGCCGCAGGGGCTTGAAATGCCCCACTCCGGCCCCTGGCACCAGCCGGACTTCGGGCCCGCACCGCCCCGGCGGAGGCGGAGGCTCGTGCTGGGGGGTGTGGTGATTGCTCTGGTTGCCGGAGGGATTGGTGGGGCCGTCGGGTCGTATGTGGAGCGGACCGGGGTCGGGGCGAGTATTCAACTGCCGCAGGCCGACGCCGAGTCCAAGCGCCGGGACCCCGACAGCGTGGCCGGTATCGCGGCGCGCACCCTGCCCGGCGTCGTCACCATCCACACCGCGGGTTCGTCGGAGGAGGGCACCGGCACCGGCCTCGTACTCGACGGCCAGGGGCACATCCTCACGAACAACCACGTGGTGTCGTCGGCCGACTCCGGCGGTGAGATATCGGTCACGTTCTCCAGCGGTGAGAGTGCACGGGCCAAGCTGGTCGGGCACGACAGCGGCTACGACCTCGCCGTGATCAAGGTGTCCGGGGTGCGCGGGCTCAAGCCGCTGCCCCTGGGCAACTCCGAGAACGTGCAGGTGGGCGACCCCGTCGTCGCCGTCGGCGCCCCCTTCGACCTGGCGAACACCGTCACCTCCGGCATCATCAGCGCCAAGGGCCGGCCCATCACGGCGGGCGGCGAGAAGGGCGACGGGAGCGACGTCAGCTACGTGGACGCGCTGCAGACCGACGCGCCCATCAACCCCGGCAACTCGGGCGGCCCGCTGGTCGACTCGAAGGCCCGCGTCATCGGCATCAACAGCGCGATCCGGTCGGCCGACACCGGCGGTTCCGAGCTGCCCGAAGGGCAGTCGGGCTCCATCGGCCTCGGCTTCGCGATCCCGGTCAACCAGGCGAAACGCGTGGCGGAGGAGCTGATCAACGCCGGGCGGGCGACGCATCCGGTGATCGGGGTCACCCTCGACATGGACTTCTCGGGCGACGGCGCCCGCGTCGGCTCGAAGGGCAACAGCGGCGGCTCGGCCGTCAGTCCGGACGGCCCGGGCGCCAAGGCGGGGATCGAGCCGGGCGATGTGATCACCGAGGTCGACGGCGTCGGCGTGCACTCCGGCGAGGAGTTGATCGTCAAGATCCGCAACCACCGCCCCAAGGACAAACTGGTCCTCACGGTCGAACGGGGCGGAAAGGAACGGAAGATGTCGCTCGTTCTCGGTTCCGCCGACGGTGGCTGAGCGGATTCCGGCCGATCCCTGACCGTCCCCTGACCGGCGGCTGACCGACTCTTGACCGGGTGTGGCGCGGGATGCGCGATCCTGGAGGTTCCCCGGTGGCTACCGAATGGACAGGTGGGCCGGGTACCGTGGACCGGGTCCGCTGCCGGACCCTGCCGAAGACCTGCTGCTGATGTTCGACCGCGGGCCGAGGACACGCTAGGAGTGCAAGGTGTTCAACGATATTGGCCCGCTGGAGGTCGTGACGATCGTCGTGCTGGCCGTTCTCGTATTCGGCCCCGACAAACTCCCGAAGGTCATTCAGGACGTTTCACGCACCATTCGTAAGATCCGGGAGTTCTCGGACAGCGCGAAGCAGGACATTCGGAACGAACTGGGTCCGGAGTTCAAGGACTTCGAATTCGAGGACCTGAATCCCAAGACGTTCATCCGCAAGCAGTTGGACAGTGACGAGCTGGGGCTCAAGGAGATTCGCAACGGCTTCGACCTGAAGAAGGAGATGGCCGACGTCTCCGACGCGGTGCACACCGTCGGTGAGCTGGAGGACTCCGGATCGTCGAGCCCGTCCGGCGGCGGTGGCCGCGTGGACATGCAGAAGCGGCCCGAGGCGGTCGACATGCAGAAGCGTCCCGAGAAGCCGGCCGCCATTGAGCCGCCGCCTTTTGACGCGGACGCGACCTGAACCTGAACCACCTCGAACCACCCCGAACACGGCTGAACCACGCCTGACGAAACCGGGCCCCGCGGACCCGGTGTGGCATCCTGCCTTCTTGTTGCGCGGACCGGAAGTGAGAACGCCCGAGGGGGGCGGGCCGCGCCGGTCCGTAACTGAGCGAGGAGGCGGCCGGGTACATGGAGACGACGAGTCGGGTAGGCGCGCAGGCGCCGGCCACCGAGGGGGCCGGCGAGGCTCTCACGGCCCGGCGCACGGTCGACGGCTACCTGCTGGCGCCCTTCCCGTGGTACGGCCTCGACGAGGCCTTCACGGGACCGCGCTGGCTGATGCAGGTCGGCACCACGGCGGACGGTTCCGTCGAGCACGGTTCGATCGGGCACGGTGACGAGCCCTCCGTGCGCAGCGAGCTCACGGAAGACAGCGAGCGGTTCGCGGTCGTGGTGACCATCGCCGCCAATCCCGTACGGCGCACCGCCGACGGCACCGGTGTCCTGGAGGCCACGTCGGTCTCCTCGGCGGCCTGGCTCGCCGGCGTCGGGCTGCTCTCCTACACCTGGCCCGTGCAGATGGACCACACGCTGCGCGACGACTGGCTGGAGCAGCAGACCGAGACGGCATGGGTGCTCGCGGACGATCTCGCGTCCGCGGACTGGGCGACGTTGACGCTGCCGGTGGACGGGGTGCCGACCCCGTTCCACTACCGGGAGTCCGAGTACGGCTGGGTGCTCGCGGGATCCACGCAGGCCGGGGTGCACCTGGGGGCGTACGGGCGCGGCATGAGCGCGTACGGGCTCGGGTTCTCGGTCGTGAAGGACATCACGGCGCTGGAGCCGGAACCGGACGCGTGACGAAGAACGGCGGGCCGCCCGAAATGGGCGGCCCGCCGTTCTCTCGAGGCGTCGGACAGGGCGTCAGAACTTATTGCGCGGCGTGATCCCCAGGGACATCCCCGACAGGCCGCGCTGGCGGCCGCCGAGCTTGTCCGCGATCCCGCGCAGCGCGGAGCCCGCGGGGGAGTCCGGGTCGGTCAGCACGATCGGCTTGCCCGCGTCGCCGCCCTCGCGCAGGCGTACGTCGATGGGGATGGAGCCGAGCACCGGCACCTCCGCACCCGTGGTCCTGGTCAGGCCCTCGGCGACGATCTTCCCGCCGCCCGTGCCGAACACGTCGACCATCTCGTCGCAGTGCGGGCAGGGCAGCCCGGACATGTTCTCGACGACGCCGACGATCTTCTGGTGGGTCTGCACGGCGATCGAGCCGGCCCGCTCGGCGACCTCGGCGGCGGCCTGCTGCGGCGTGGTGACGACCAGGATCTCGGCGTTCGGGACCAGCTGGGCGATCGAGATGGCGATGTCGCCGGTGCCGGGCGGCAGGTCGAGCAGGAGCACGTCCAGATCGCCCCAGAACACGTCCGCCAGGAACTGCTGGAGCGCGCGGTGCAGCATCGGCCCGCGCCACACGACCGGCGCGTTGCCCGGCGTGAACATGCCGATCGAGATGACCTTCACGCCGTTCGCCGACGGCGGCATGATCATGTCTTCGACCTGGGTGGGCTTGCCCTCGGCGCCCAGCATGCGCGGGACGCTGTGCCCGTAGATGTCCGCGTCGACGACGCCGACCTTCAGGCCGTCGGCGGCCATCGCTGCCGCCAGGTTCACGGTCACCGAGGACTTGCCGACGCCGCCCTTGCCGGAGGCCACCGCGTACACGCGGGTCAGCGAGCCGGGCTTGGCGAACGGGACCTCGCGCTCGGCGGTGCCGCCGCGCAGCGCGGTCGCCAGCTCCTTGCGCTGCTCGTCGCTCATCACGTCGAGGGTGACCTGCACATCGGTCACGCCGTCGACGCGGGAGACGGCCTCGCGCACGTTGTTCTCGATCGTCGAGCGCATCGGGCAGCCAGAGACGGTCAGATACACGGTGACCGCGACGACTCCGTCCGCACCGATGTCCACCGATTTGACCATCCCCAACTCGGTGATGGGACGGTGGATCTCGGGGTCGTTCACTGTCGCGAGTGCCTCGCGCACCGCGTCTTCCGTAGCCATGCACCCGAGTCTACGGCGGGGTAACCCGCACCCGGAAAGCCCTGTCAGCGGTCGTCTACGTCACGTCCCCGCTCGCGCTCCGCGGGGAATACCCCGGAGCCCGGGGCGGAGTGCCGCTGCTCCTCCAGTTCCTTGATGAGGTCCTGCAGCTCGGAGCGGATCCAGTCGCGCGTCGCGACCTCGCCGAGGCCGATCCGCAGGGCCGCCATCTCGCGGCTCAGATACTCGGTGTCCGCGATGGAGCGCTCGTTCTGCTTGCGGTCCTGTTCGAGATTGACCCGGTCGCGGTCGTCCTGCCGGTTCTGCGCGAGCAGGATCAGCGGGGCGGCGTACGAGGCCTGCAGCGACAGCATCAGCGTCAGGAAGATGAACGGGTACTCGTCGAAGCGCAGATCGGGCGGCGCGACGATGTTCCACACCACCCACACGATGATGATCACCGTCATCCAGACGATGAACCGGCCCGTCCCCAAGAAGCGTGCAATGCGCTCCGAGAGCCTGCCGAATGCCTCGGGGTCGTAATCGGGGATCAGCTTGCGCTTCGGCGCGCGCGGCTGGTCGAGCCGGATGCGCGGCCTGCGCGGGGTGTCCCGCTCGCGTTCCTCAGTCGGCATGGTTCACCTCCCCTGACAGGTGGAATTCCTGTTCGCGCCAGTCGTCGGGAAGCATGTGGTCCAGTACGTCGTCCACGGTCACGGCGCCGAGCAGCGAGCCGCTGTCGTCGACGACGGGCGCGGCCACCATGTCGTACGTCGCGAAGAACCCGGCGATCTCCTGCAGTTGCGCCGCCGGGGTCAGGGCCTGCAGATCCTCGTCGAGGATCGAGCTGACCATCGTGTACGGCGGATCGCGCAGCAGCCGCTGGAAGTGGATCGTGCCCAGGTACTTGCCGGTCGGTGTCTCGTCCGGCGGCCGGCACACGTACACCTGCGCGGCGAGCGCGGGGGACAGGTCGGGATTGCGGATGCGGGCGAGGGCCTCCGCGACCGTCGAGTCGGGGCGCAGCACGATCGGCTCGGTCGTCATCAGGCCGCCCGCGGTCCGGTCCTCGTACGCCATCAGGCGCCGCACGTCGGCCGCCTCGCTGGGCTTCATCAGGTCGAGGAGGCGTTCCTTGTCCTCCTCGGGGAGTTCGCCGAGGAGGTCGGCGGCGTCGTCCGGGTCCATCTCCTCCAGGACGTCGGCGGCGCGCTCCTCCTTCAGCTTGCCGAGGACCTCGATCTGGTCGTCCTCGGGGAGCTCCTCCAGGACGTCGGCGAGACGCTCGTTGGTGAGGGCGGCGGCGACCTCCGCGCGGCGCTTGGGGGAGAGGTGGTGCAGCACGTTGGCGAGGTCGGCGGGGCGCAGCTGCTCGAACGTGGCGAGCAGGCTCTCCGCGCCCTGTCCGTGCTCCTCCAGGTTGAAGCCGTCGACGCCCGACCAGTCGACGGTGATCGCCTCTCCCTTGGCGCGCCGGAAGGCGCCGCGCTTCGACGAGTTCTTCCGTACGAAGACCCGGTCGATCTCCCAGTCGCGGCGCGCGGGCAGCTGCTGGATGGAGACATCGAGGACGGTGACCTCCTCGCCGCTCTCCACGAGCCGTACGCGCCGGTCGAGCATCTCGCCGAGGACGAGGCGCTCGGTGGGCCGCTGTTCGAAGCGCCGGACGTTGAGCACCCCTGTGGTGATGACCTGGCCCGACTCGATCCCGGTGACACGGGTCATCGGCAGGAAGATGCGCCGCCGGGTCGACAGCTCGACGACGAGGCCGAGCAGCCGCGGCGGTCTGCGGCTCACGCGCAACATCGCCACCAGGTCGCGCACCCGGCCCACCTGATCACCGTTCGGATCGAAGACGGCGATGCCGGCGAGGTGCGACACGAAGATCCGGGGAGCGCCTCCAGCCATACCGTCGCGCGCCTCCTTCCGCTTTCCTTCGCATTCGTCCGGATATGCAGGCAATTTCTCGCCCAGGCTAGCCGCTACCCGTTCCCCGCGCCTTTGCGCATCGGCCACCCGACCCGGGCGGGTAACCGCAGATCGCGGGGGTACGCTGCCGTACCTGCCCCCACCCAGCTGCCGTACGAGAGGTAGTCCGCCCGTGACCCCGCGCCCCCTCACCCGCCGTACCCGCAGGACACTCATGGTGGGCGTGATGTGCACGGGGCTCGCGGTGGGCCTCGCGGCATGCAGCGAGGAGGACCCGGACGCGGGGACGAACGGGGTCGGCAAGCTGACCCCGGCCAAGATCCAGTCCCGTACGGTCAAGGCGGCCCGCGGCGCGGACGCGGTGCACGTCGCCGGCACGGTGGTCGTCAACAAGAAGACGTACAAGCTGGACATGCGGCTGAAGGCCGACGGCGGCACGGGGTCGGTGAGCACCGGCGGCGGCACGTTCGGGCTGCTGCGGGTCGGCGATCACCTGTACCTCAAGGCGGGCGCCGGTTTCTGGACGCACTCCGAGGACGGCAAGGCCGGTCACGGGGCCGGCAACGCCGCGCAGAAGCTCGACGGCAAGTACGTGAGGGTGCCGAAGGGCGATCCGGCCTACCAGCGGCTGAGCACGTTCACCGACAAGGGCGTGCTGCTCGACGGCCTGCTCGCGCTGCACGGCACGCTCGCGAAGGGCGAGCGCGGCCAGGCGGGCGGCGTCCGCACGGTCGAGCTGACCGGCGACAAGGGCGCGGGCGGCACGCTCGACGTGTCCCTGGAGGGCGGCGCGTACCCGATGCGCCTGGAGCGGGCCGGGGGCGCCGGCACCATCCAACTCAGCGACTGGGGCACCGACTTCAGCCTCCGGGAACCCAAGTCCACGGAAACGGTCGACTACGGCCAGGCGCTGCCGGGCTAGTGACCCGTCCGGCGATTGAGGACCATCAAGCCCCGCGGCGTCAACGCCGCTTCCGCCGCGCGAGGAGCTTCGGCAGTCCGGCCGGTACGGGATTCCGGGTGGTCGCGGGCGAGCCCACAGGGGGCGCCGCCAACGACCCGTCGGCCACCGGCTCCGGAGCCCCACCCGCCGGCTCAAGTCGCAGCACACGGCACTCCCGCGCCCACCGGTCCAACATGGTCTCCGCATCGGGCGCGTTGAGGCGCTTCCCCTTCAGCTCACCCACGACGGAGTCGTACGCCTCCGTACCTGCCGCCAACTCGACCACCGTCGCCCGCCAGCCCACGAGCCGCCCGCCCTTGTCCTTGCTGCGCACGGTGACGACGGCCGAGCCGCCGTCGACGAGGTCGGGCAGCGGCTGCTCCCCGGGGCCGTCGCCGACGAGGCACGCCGCACCCTCGTGCCACACATGCCACAGGGCCCGCTCCACGCCCCGGCTTCCACGCACCCAGATCAGCCCGGACTTCTTCGTGGCCTCCTCGACGAGGGCGGCATCGAGCAGTTCAGCAGTCGTCATACGGTCAGCGTAGCCGCGAGGCTCACAGCCATCCGTTGCGCTTCAGTGTCCGATGGATCCCGAAGCAGACGCCGCCGATGAGCGCGAGCACCATCGGGTAGCCGAACCGCCAGTGCAGCTCGGGCATGTGGTCGAAGTTCATGCCGTACACCCCGCACACCATCGTCGGTACGGCGATGATCGCGGCCCACGAGGTGATCTTGCGCATGTCCTCGTTCTGGGCGACGGAGGCCTGCGCGAGGTTGGCCTGGAGGATCGAGTTCAGCAGCTCGTCGAAGCCGATGACCTGCTCCTGCACGCGCTCCAAGTGGTCGGCGACGTCCCGGAAGTACTTCTGGATGTCCGGGTCGATCAGCCGCATCGGCCGCTCGCTGAGCAGCTGCAGCGGACGCCGCAGCGGCGCGACGGCCCGCTTGAACTCCAGTACCTCGCGCTTGAGTTGGTAGATCCGGCCCGCGTCCGAGCCGCGCGGGGAGCCCTTGCCGGGCTGCGAGAAGACCTCGGTCTCGACCTCGTCGATGTCGTCCTGCATCGCGTCGGCCACGGCCAGGTATCCGTCGACGACGTGGTCGGCGATCGTGTGCAGCACGGCGCTCGGGCCCTTGGCGAGCAGCTCGGGGTCGTCCTGGAGCCGGTGCCGCAGCGCGCGCAGCGAGCCCTGGCCGCCGTGCCGGACCGTGATGAAGAAGTCCCGGCCGGTGAAGCACATGACCTCGCCGGTCTCCACGACCTCGCTGGTGGCGGTGAGTTCGGCGTGCTCGACGTAGTGGATGGTCTTGAAGACGGTGAACAGCGTGTCGTCGTAACGCTCCAGCTTGGGCCGCTGGTGGGCGTGGACGGCGTCCTCGACGGCGAGCGGGTGCAGCCCGAACTCGGCGGCGATACCGGCGAATTCCTCCTCGGTCGGCTCGTGCAGACCGATCCAGGCGAAGCCGCCGTCGCGCCGCACCTGGCGCTTGGCGCCGCCGGGCGTGAGGCACTCGGAGGACGGGACACGGACCCCGTCGCGGTACACGGCGCAGTCCACGACGGCCGAGCAGGCCGCGGCGTCCCGCGTGAAGTCGTACGAGGTGCGGGCCTCGTTGGCGTACGGGGCGACGCTCTTGCGCAGCGAGGGACGGACGGCGGCTCGCAGGTCGCGCATCATCGACATGGGCAGGCTCCTTCGCGGGCGGGAGTCGCCGCGCGTCGGGTGGAACCACCCGGAATGAGGACGTCCTGGCCAACCGGAAACCGGGACATGCTGCACGTCCACAAAGCGGGAAGCACCGCACCGACGCTGGGCGGCTTCGCTGACTGATTCAGATCGCGACGCCCGGGAGGGACGTCGATGAGATCAGGGGAACGAAGTGCTCTTCCGGCAGGCGCGGCCAGCACGGTGTGCAGCTGACTGCGGGTGAGATGAGGCCCTGGGCCCTACAGGCCGGAAGAACGGGTAGTACTGCACGGTCGACTTCGATCCATGACAGCCCCACCTCCTCCGGCCGGTCCCCCGTGGGGGACGTGAAACGGGTCGGTTTCTCGACGGGCCCGCGGGGGCCCTCGGCGGACACGCACTGCGTGTTGTCCCGACCAGCGGCCAAGACTATCAGCCGACCGGCGAAAGCGGGCCCAGTCCTTACCCGTTGAGCGCGAGATCTATGCTCGCGGGATGGCAGAAGTTCTTGCGCTGGTGGAGGCGCGACTCCGGACAACCCTGGGTGAACCGGACGCGCGGGCGGCGGTCACCTTCCTCGGTACCGACCGCATCGAGGTGTTGCGCTTCACAGATGGCGACGTGGTGCGTTACGCCACCCTCGGCATGTCCGCGTCCCCGATGGCCGATCCCACGGCGGCCCTCGCCGATCCCGTCAAGGGCCCGCGCGCGGAGCTGGTCCTCACCGTCCGCGCCGGCCTCGCCGACACCGACAAGGTGCTGCGCCCGCTCGCGGTCCTCGCGGCGTCCCCGCAGGTCGAGGGCATCGTCGTGGCACCGGGCGCGTCGCTCGACGTGGGCGAACCGCTGTGGCCCGCCGCCCCGTTCACCTCGGCCCTCGTCGCGGAGCCGGGCGGCCTGGTCGAGGACCTGGACCTGGACGAACCCCTGGACCCCGTACGGTTCCTGCCGCTGCTGCCCATGACGCCGAACGAGGCGGCGTGGAAGCGGGTGCACGGCGCGGCCGCGCTCCAGGAGAAGTGGCTGAACAGCGGAACGGACCTGCGCGATCCGCTGCGCAAGTCCGTTTCTCTGGACTGATCCGGGCCTGGATCGGTCCAGGCTGAGAACCGGTCAGTTCGCGTACACCGAGACGCTGTCCTCGGTGGCGTGCTTCGGCTCCAGCTCCGCGGCCTCGTGGGTGAGTGCGCTCCTGCGCACCCACACCACGACCGCGCCGAGCACCGCGGTGATCGCGGCGACCACGAACGGGATGTGGATGTTGCTCCACTCCTCGATCTTCGGCGCGAAGAACGGGGCGGCCGCGGCGGCGAACCACCGGACGAAGTTGTAGCCGGCGCTCGCCACCGGCCGCGGCGCGTCCGAGACGCCGAGCGCGAGCTCGGTGTAGACGGTGTTGTTCACGCCGATGAAGGCGCCGGACAGGACCGTGCAGACGATGGCCGCGGTGTGGTTGCCGTACCCGAGGACGAGTACGTCCAGGGCGAGCAGCACGAGCGAACCGCCGAGCACCTTGAGCGAGCCGAACCTGGCCTGCATGCGCGGCGCGACGATCACCGAGAACAGCGCGAGCAGCACACCCCAGGCGAAGAACACCGCGCCCGACTTGTACGGCGTCATGTTCAGCACGAACGGCGTGAAGGCCAGCACCGTGAAGAACGTGTAGTTGTAGAAGAAGGCCGAGATCGCCGCGGACGCGAGGCCGCCGTGGCCGAGCGCCTTGATCGGATCGAGGATCGACGTCTTCTGCGCGGGCTTCGGCTGTTCCTTCAGGAACACGGTGATGCAGACGAACCCGATGGCCATCAGCGCGGCGGTGCCGAAGAACGGGTAGCGCCAGCTGGCGTTGCCGAGCAGCGCGCCGACGAGCGGCCCGCAGGCCATGCCGAGCCCGAGCGCGGACTCGTAGAGGAGGATCGCGGCCGCGCTGCCACCGGCGGCGGCGCCGACGATGACCGCCAGCGCGGTCGACACGAAGAGCGCGTTGCCGAGGCCCCATCCGGCGCGGAAACCAACCAGTTCCCCGACGGAGCCGGACGTGCCCGCGAGCGCCGCGAAGATCACCACGAGGGCGAGGCCGACGAGGAGGGTCTTCTTGCCGCCGATGCGGCTGGAGACGAACCCGGTCACCAGCATGGCGATGGCGGTGATCAGGAAGTACGAGGTGAAGAGCAGGGAGACCTGGCTCGGTGTCGCTTCGAGGCCCTTGGCGATCGACGGCAGGATCGGGTCGACCAGGCCGATGCCCATGAAGGCGACGACGGATGCCCCGGCGGTCGCCCAGACCGCCTTCGGTTGACGCAGGAGGCCGCCCGCACCTGCGTCGAACGTGTCCCCTTCGGCGGGACCCCCTGTACTGCTGTGGCTCATGCCTGCTGCTCCTTTGTGTCCCTCGAGCCCTTCGAGCCCTTCGAGCTCTTCGGGCCTTCGAGGGCTGGATCGTTGGCGTATGCACATAATAAGTTAGAGCAGCTAATTAATGCAAGCTACATCTATCTATCCTGGTCGGAGCGCCACGGTGCTGCCCTCCGGACGGGTGATCGTCCTTGACGCGGCGCGGGACGGGGAGGACCGTGGGGCTCTATGAGGGGCGAACCCAGTTGCCCGAAGTGTGGTGGCCGGGTCAGGGCTCCCGGACTCTTTGCCGACTCCTGGCAGTGCGATGTGCACGGGACCGTGCATCCGATGCAGCCCGTGATCCCGCCCAGTGTCGAGGCGCTCAGCGTCGTGGTGCGGCGCGCACGGGTGCCGGTCTGGATGCCCTGGCCGCTGCCTGTCGGCTGGCTGTTCACGGGCGTGGCCAACGCAGGGGACGAGCGGCACGGCGGTCGTGCCACCGCCGTCGCCTGCTCGGGTCCCGGGCCGCTCGGTGGCCCCGGTGAGCTGGTGCTCGTCGCCGAGGAGCTGGGCGTCGGACTCGGCGCGCGCTACGCGGGGATCGACGGCCCCGACCCCGGCCCGTACATGGAGGTCTCGGGGCCCCCGCAGGCCAAGGTGCTCGCCGCGGGCCGGCCCACCCCGATGTGGCACGTCTCCGGTGCCCCGGACGACCGGGCGGTCTTCGCCGGCGAGGCGCGCGGCCTGTGGCTGTGGGCGGTCGTGTGGCCGGAGCAGACGGGGATGCTGATGTACGACGAGCTGGTGCTCACGGATCTGCGGGACGCGGGGGCCGAGGTGGACCTGCTGCCGTGCGGGGCGCTGTCGCCGCGCATCATGACGTGAGTCCCGGAGTGCGGGTGAGGTAAGGGTTCCGTGCCCGGTTCGGTGGTGACGGGGGTGTTGGAAATCCCCGTTATCCTTGAGCGGTCCCCGTCAGTCCGTCGAGCCTGGAGTACGCAGCCGTGCGCATCGATCTGCACACCCACTCCACCGCTTCCGACGGCACGGACAGCCCGACGGAACTCGTACGGAACGCCGCCGCGTCCGGCCTGGACGTCGTCGCGCTCACCGATCACGACACCACGCGCGGGCACGCCGAGGCGATCGCCGCGCTCGACGCTCTGTCGGCCGACGGCTCGTCGACGGGGCTGACCCTCGTCACCGGCGCCGAGCTCTCCTGCCGTCTCGACGGCGTGAGCATGCACATGCTGGCGTACCTCTTCGACCCCGAGGAGCCGGCCCTGCTCGCCGAGCGCGAGCTGGTCCGCGACGACCGGGTGCCGCGCGCCAAGGGCATGATCGCCAAGCTGAACGAGCTGGGCGTCCCCGTCACCTGGGAGCAGGTCGCCCGGATCGCGGGCGACGGTTCGGTCGGCCGCCCGCACATCGCCACGGCGCTGGTCGACCTCGGTGTCGTACCGACGGTCTCCGACGCGTTCACCGAGGACTGGCTGGCCAACGACGGGCGCGCGTACGTCGACAAGCACGAGACCGACCCCTTCGAGGCGATCCGCCTGGTCAAGGCCGCGGGCGGGGTCACCGTCTTCGCGCACCCGGGCGCCGCCAAGCGCGGTCACACCGTTCCCGAGGCATCGATCGCGAAGCTGGCGGAGGCCGGGCTCGACGGCATAGAGGTCGACCACATGGACCACGACGCCGCGACCCGCGAGCGCCTGCGCGGCCTCGCCGCCGACGTCGGCCTGCTGGTCACCGGGTCCTCGGACTACCACGGCAGCCGTAAGACGTGCGTGCTCGGCGAGTACACCACCGACCCCGAGGTCTACGGGGAGATCACGCGGCGCGCGACGGGCGCCTTCCCGGTGCCGGGCGCCGGCGGACGCGACGCCTGACGCGCCCCGTACGCACCTCGACCCACCCTTCCGCACCACTCTCGCAAGGCACCCCACCGTGTTCGACGCTGCCGTTTTCGGATCCCTTTTTCTCACGCTTTTTGTGATTATGGATCCCCCCGGAATCACCCCGATCTTCCTCGCCCTCACCGCGGGCCGGCCCGCCAAGGTCCAGAAACGCATGGCCTTCCAGGCGGTCTGCGTGGCCTTCGGCGTCATCGCCGTGTTCGGCGTCCTGGGCAACCAGATCCTGGCCTATCTGCACGTCTCCGTCCCGGCCCTGATGATCGCGGGCGGTCTGCTGCTGCTCCTGATCGCGCTCGACCTGCTGACCGGCAAGACGGACGAGCCCAAGCAGACCAAGGACGTGAACGTCGCCCTCGTTCCGCTCGGCATGCCGCTGCTCGCCGGTCCCGGCGCGATCGTCTCCGTGATCCTCGCCGTGCAGGACGCGGACTCGATGGGCGACCAGGTCTCCGTCTGGTCCGCGATCATCGCGATCCACGTGGTGCTGTGGCTCGTGATGCGCTACTCGCTGGTGATCATCCGCGTCATCAAGGACGGCGGCGTGGTCCTGGTGACCCGGCTCGCGGGCATGATGCTCTCCGCGATCGCGGTGCAGCAGATCATCAACGGCGTGACGCAGGTGATCCAGGGCTCCTGACCGCCCTGAGTTCCCGACCGTCCTGGGTTCCTGAGGGCGCCGGAGCACAGCGAAGCCCCCGTACGCATCGTGCGTACGGGGGCTTCGAAGTGTGTAAGTCGCTTACGCCGTTACGAGGCGGACGACTCGGCCGGGCGGATGTAGAGGCGCTGCCCGATGGCGGCGGCCTGCTGAACGATCCGGTTGACGGAGGCGGCGTCCACGACGGTGCTGTCCACGGCGTTGCCGTCGACATCGTCGAGTCGCATGATTTCGAAGCGCATGGGCTTCTCCCTTCGTCTGGTGATCCTCCTGAAGGAGAACTACTCGTGCGGGGCTTCTCAGCTTGCTCCCGCCGTACGGCCGGGCGGTTGCCCGGCCGTTAAGAGTGAATTGCGCGGCTGCAGTGCCGCACGTTCCTGTGGGTACAACGAGTTGCCCGCTGCAAACATTCCCTACGCTAAGGAAATTTTTCGAGCGGCTAATTACTCGTGCGTCAGCAGGGCCGCGAGGGGCTCGTGAGGTGCTGCGCTACGCCGCCGGGTGGCGGTCCCAGAAGGCGGCGAGGGCGGCGGCCGTGGCCCCCGGCCGGTCGGTATTGGGGGAGTGCTCGGCCCCGGCGACGACGGTGCGCTCCGCGCCGAGCCGCGCCGCCATGTCGTCGAGGAGCGGCACGGGCCAGGTGTCGTCCCGCTCGCCGGACAGCACATGTATCGCGAGGCCGAGCGCCGCGAGCTCGTCGACCCGGTCCGGCTCCGTGCGCAGCTGCCCCGCCGTGGCGATGAGCTGGGCCGGGCTGTTCCGCATCCAGCGGCGGCGCAGATCCTCGCCGTCACCGCGGAGGTCGGCGGCGTCCTCGGGCGCGTCCAGGCCCTGGATCGCCTCCCACACCTGCGCCATGTCGAGCGCGGCGAGGGCGTCCTGGAGCAGCTTGGCGCGCTCCTGCTGGGGCTGTGCGACGGCGGCGGGGCCCGAGGACATCAGCGTGAGCGAGGCGAACGGGGCGGGGTCCTCGATGACCGCCGCGCGCGCGACGAGCCCGCCGAGCGAGTGGCCCAGCAGATGCACCCGGCCGGCTCCCGCGTCGGCCTGGAGCGCCGCCACCTGCGCGAGCACGTCGCGCGCCAACTCCCGCTGCCGGTAAGGCCGTTCGTCGTCCTTCGGGCCTTCCGACTCGTACTGCCCGCGGCCGTCCACGGCGACGGTCCGGTAACCGGCCGCGCTCAACGGGGCGTGCAGCTCGATGAAGTCCTCCTTGCTGCCCGTGAAGCCGGGCAGCAACAGGGCGGTGCCCCGGACCGGTCCGTCGGCCGGCTCGCCGGTGAGCGCGGCGAAGTCGCCCCGGGCGGTGCGGAGGCGGTGCGCACGGGTGCCGGGCGGCGGGGTGAAGGTCGCGGGCCTGCTCATGTGCCGAGATTACGCGCAGCCACCGACAACGAAGGCCCGGGCCCCGCAGCAGCGGGATCCGGGCCTTTCGCCGTGGACGGATCAGGCCTCGGGGGCCGCGACCTTCTTGCGCGTACGACGCGGCTTCGCCTCGGTCGCCTCGGCGACGGGCTCGGCCTTCTTCCGGGTCCGCGCGGGCTTCGCCTCGGCGGTCTCGGCGGCGGGCTCGGCCTTCTTACGGGTCCGGGTCCGCGTGGCCGGCTTGGCCTCGGTCGCCTCGACGGTGTCGACGGCGGCTTCGGCCTTCTTGCGCGTACGACGCGGCTTTGCCTCGGTCGCCTCGGCCGCTTCGGCGGTCTCGACGACGGGCTCGGCCTTCTTTCGGGTGCGGGTGCGGGTGCGCGTGGCGGGCTTGGCTTCAGCGGCCTCCGCGGTGTCGACCGCGGCCTCCGCCTTCTTCCGCGTCCGCGTGCGGGCCGGCTTCGCCTCGCTCGCGTCCGCCGCCTCGGCGACGGGCTCGGCCTTCTTGCGCGTACGCGCCGGCTTGGCCTCGGTCGCCTCGACGGTGTCGACGGCGGCTTCGGCCTTCTTGCGCGTACGACGCGGCTTCGTCTCGGTCGCCTCGGCCGCTTCGGCGGTCTCGACGACGGGCTCGGCCTTCTTACGGGTGCGCGTGCGCGTGGCGGGCTTGGCCTCGGTGGCCTCCACGGTGTCGACCGCGGCCTCCGCCTTCTTGCGAGTGCGGGTCCGCGTAGCGGGCTTGGCCTCGGCGACCTCAGCGGTCTCGGCCGTGTCGACCGCGGCTTCCGCCTTCTTGCGGGTGCGCGCGGGCTTCGCCTTCGGCTCGGCCTGCTCCGGCTCAGCGGCCGCCGGCACGGCTTCCACCGTCTCGACGACGGCCTCGGCCTTCTTGCGCGTACGGCGACGCGGCTGGGCGGGGATCTCCGCCTCGACCGTCTCCACGACCGCCTCGGCGGCGGGGGCCACCGGCGCGACCGACTGGGCGCCTGCGCCACCGCGCGTACGGCGGCGACGGCGCGGGGTGCGCGGCTCGGTGGACTCCTCCGCGGGAGCGGGAACGGACGTCGGAGCGGACGCGGGTGCGGCCGTCGTGGCCTCCCCGGCGCCGACCGGCTCGCCACCGCGCATGCGGCGACGGCGGCGCGGCGTGCGCGCCGGGCGCTCGCGCTGTTCGCGCTGCTCGCGGTCCCGATCACGGTCACGGTCGCGGTCGCCTCGACCACCACGGCTGCCGCGCGAGGACGACGCCCCGCGGCCACCGGTCTCGCCCAGGTCCTCGATCTCCTCGGCCCCGAGCCCGGCGCGCGTGCGCTCCGAGCGCGGCAGGACACCCTTGGTGCCGGCCGGGATGTTGAGCTCCTCGTAGAGGTGCGGGGACGAGGAGTAGGTCTCGACCGGGTCGTTGAAGTCCAGCTCGAGCGCCTTGTTGATCAGCTGCCAGCGCGGGATGTCGTCCCAGTCGACGAGGGTGATCGCGATGCCCTTGGCGCCCGCGCGGCCGGTGCGGCCAATGCGGTGCAGGTACGTCTTCTCGTCCTCGGGGGACTGGTAGTTGATGACGTGCGTGACGCCCTCGACGTCGATACCGCGCGCGGCGACGTCGGTGCACACGAGCACGTCGACCTTGCCGTTGCGGAACGCGCGCAGCGCCTGCTCGCGCGCGCCCTGCCCGAGGTCGCCGTGCACGGCGCCGGAGGCGAAGCCGCGCTTCTGCAGCTGCTCGGCGATGTCCGCGGCGGTCCGCTTCGTACGGCAGAAGATCATCGCGAGCCCGCGGCCGTCGGCCTGCAGGATGCGCGAGACCATCTCGGGCTTGTCCATGTTGTGCGCGCGGTAGACGTGCTGCTTGGTGTTCGCGACCGTCTTGCCCTCGTCGTCCGGCGCGGCGGCGCGGATGTGCGTGGGCTGCGACATGTAGCGGCGGGCCAGGCCGATGACGGCGCCCGGCATGGTCGCCGAGAACAGCATCGTCTGACGCTTCGCCGGAAGCATGTTGATGATCTTCTCGACGTCGGGCAGGAAGCCCAGGTCGAGCATCTCGTCGGCCTCGTCGAGGACGAGCGCCTTGACGTGCGAGAGGTTCAGCTTCTTCTGGCCGGCCAGGTCGAGCAGTCGGCCGGGCGTACCGACGACGACGTCGATGCCCTTCTTGAGGGCCTCGACCTGGGGCTCGTACGCACGCCCGCCGTATATGGCGAGGACGCGCACATTGCGCACCTTGCCGGCGGTCAGGAGGTCATTGGTCACCTGCTGGCACAGCTCGCGCGTCGGAACGACGACGAGGGCCTGGGGGGCGTCGGTCAGCTGCTCGGGCGTGGCCCGGCCCGCCTCGACGTCCGCGGGGACGGTGACGCGCTCCAGGAGCGGGAGGCCGAAACCGAGGGTCTTGCCCGTACCGGTCTTGGCCTGGCCGATGACGTCCGAGCCCGAGAGGGCTACGGGGAGGGTCATCTCCTGGATGGGAAAGGGGTTGATGATGCCGACGGCCTCAAGGGCCTCCGCGGTCTCGGAAAGAATGCCGAGCTGACGGAAAGTCGAAGTCTGCGTAGTCAGGGTGTTGCCTCTTCTGTGAGGTGCGGCGCGAGGCGAACGCGGGGGTCGTGACCGTGCCGGTCTGGTACACCGGACTCGAGCCGCGGTCTGCGGGGATCGGGTGGACCGGATGGCGCGGGACCACTGCCGACGCTCGAGCGCTCGTGCCGCTGAGGGCCCCTCCTCAGATTCGTACGCCTTGTGACGTACGACCCGGAGGGCTGTCGGGTCGGAGCCGATCGGGCCTCCGACCGGGCATCCTCATTCATGAGGCCCGTCCGAAGTGCGCACAGGCGCCTTGGAGGCGCCTTGCTCTCGGCGGGCTCTTTACCACCATACCCCGGATTCGCGCATGTGCGATGGCCGAATGGGTCACGTAGCCGTCGTCACACTCATTGACCAGGGACTTCCGCGACGCGGAGAGCGGGCTATTGTGCGCTTCATGGAGACGCCTGACAACGCCACGCCGACCGCCGAAGCAACCTCCGGGCTCACCGGTATCGCTGCCCAGGACTGGGCCACCGCGTCCGCGGACGAGAACTATCGCGCCGCCGTCGTCGACCTGCTGGGCGCGCTCGCGTACGGGGAGCTGGCGGCGTTCGAGCGGCTCGCCGAGGACGCGAAGCTGGCGCCCACGCTGGCCGACAAGGCGGAGCTGGCCAAGATGGCCTCCGCCGAGTTCCACCACTTCGAGCAGCTGCGCGACCGCCTCTCGGAGATCGGCGTGGAGCCGACCGCGGCGATGGACCCGTTCGTCGGCGCCCTCGACGGCTTCCACCGTCAGACCGCCCCGTCGGACTGGCTCGAGGGCCTGGTCAAGGCGTACGTCGGCGACTCGATCGCGTCGGACTTCTACCGCGAGGTCGCGGCCCGCCTCGACTCGGACAGCCGCTCCCTCGTCCTCGCCGTGCTCGACGACACCGGCCACGCGTCGTTCGCCATCGAGAAGGTGCGCGCCGCGATCGAGGCCGACCCGCGCGTGGGCGGCCGGCTCGCGCTCTGGGCGCGACGCCTCATGGGGGAGGCGCTCTCGCAGTCGCAGCGGGTGGTCGCGGACCGGGACGCGCTGTCGACCATGCTGGTCGGGGGCGTGGCCGACGGCTTCGACCTGGCCGAGGTCGGCAAGATGTTCTCGCGGATCACCGAGGCGCACACCAAGCGGATGGCAGCACTCGGCCTCGCCGCCTGACGACGCCTTCGGTTCTTCCGCTTCTTGCGGGTTTCTGGTTGCTGCTGTTCTGCCGCTTCCGCTTCCGCTTCGTCTACGCGTACGGAGTCAGCTGCTGCCGCGCTCTGCCCCGGGTGGGGCGCAGCAGCAGCGAGAGCAGGGCCACGGACATCGCGACCGCGCCCACGAGCGTGGCGATCGCATGACCCGGACCCAGCGCGCTGTGGGTGACGAACGCCCCGAACAGGGCGCCCGCGATGCCGGTCGGCAGCACGAGCGTGCGTGACGGCAGCCTGTGCGGCAGGCGATGGCCCGCCCCGAGGGCGAGTGCCATGCCGAGCAGTACGGAGCCGAGAGCTTCGAGAAGCATGGTGCGGATACCTCCCGCGCGGCCGTTGGGTGCACTTCGGACGTAGCCGGTCTACCCCTGGCCCCCCGGCTGCAACCCTCCCCGCCGGGATCGTCTGTGCGCTCGCTGTGAACATGCAAAAGGCCTGATGGCAGCTATGCCATCAGGCCTTTCACGGTCTGTCCGCGCGTCCCTTCCGGGAAGCTCTACAGCGGGCCGAAGCCCACCTTCCGCGCCGACGGTTCGCCGAGCTCGACATACGCGAGGCGCTCGGCGGGGACCAGGACCTTGCGGCCCTTCTCGTCCTTCAGGGAGAGGAGTTGGGACTTGCCGGACAGCGCCGCGGACACCGCGCTCTCGACCTCCTCGGCGGACTGGTCGCTCTCCAGAACGATCTCGCGAGGCGTGTGCAGCACGCCGATCTTGACCTCCACGGCCTTGTCCCTCCGACGATCCGTGATGTGCGCGGAAGACCGCGCCGTACCCAGCAAAGATTAGCCCGGCCAGGCGAGACTCCCGGCGCCACGGCTGCACGCCAAGAGCGAACAGCCGGACGGGAACAAAGTGAGCCGTGTGCTCGGGCCGTGTGCGCGCAGGCGCGCGCTCAGCGTGCGCGCGGGCGCGTACCGAGTCGGGCGCGTGCTCAGTGCTGCTCTGCGCCGTGCAGCGGGAAGCCCGCGATGCCGCGCCAGGCGAGCGACGTCAGCAATTGCACCGCCGTGTCGCGCTCGACCGGGCTCGAGCTGGACAGCCAGTAGCGCGCGACGACCTGCGAGACGCCGCCGAGGCCCGTCGCGAGAAGCATCGACTCGTCCTTGGACAGGCCCGTGTCCTCCGCGATCACGTCCGAGATCGCTTCGGCGCACTGCAGGCTGACCCGGTCGACGCGCTCGCGCACCGCCGGCTCGTTCGTCAGGTCGGACTCGAAGACGAGCCGGAACGCGCCGCCCTCGTCCTCCACGTACGCGAAGTAGGCGTCCATGGTCGCCGCGACGCGCTGCTTGTTGTCCGTCGTGGAGGCGAGCGCCGTGCGGACCGACTGCAGCAGGGACTCGCAGTGCTGGTCGAGCAGCGCCAGGTAGAGCTCGAGCTTGCCGGGAAAGTGCTGGTAGAGCACCGGCTTGCTGACGCCGGCCCGCTCGGCGATGTCGTCCATCGCGGCCGCGTGGTACCCCTGCGCGACAAAAACCTCCTGGGCAGCGCCCAGAAGTTGATTGCGTCGGGCACGGCGCGGCAGGCGTGTGCCCTTGGGGCGCGCTGCCTCCGTCTGCTCGATGGCTGTCACGCCGCCTCCCAAGATTGTCCGTGCGCGGTGTGCGCCGCGACGCCATCGTACTTTTGGGTAACCCTGATGTGCGCGGTGCGAGCGCAGAATTTCACGGACCGGACTGCTGTGAAAACCGCATGTAGTGAGCCCGATGTCACATCTGTGGTCACAAATGGGTGGATCGTGGCGCACCGCTCACCGGTAGTCGTACTCGTCTCACCTGTAGTCGTCCTCGTCGATCGCGACAACGCGGGCCTGCTCCGCCCGGTCCGCCTCGTTCGCGCTGTCCGGGTCGGCCGCCGCGTCCGGATCGTCGTCCAGCTCGGGCGCGAGGTCCGTGTGCTGCTCCGCGCTGTCGGCCTCGGGTGTCTCCACGCCCGCCTCGGCGGGGCGGTGCTCCGCGAAGGTCTCGGGGTCGCTCGGGTCGACGGTCATCGATGGCTCCCTTCCTCACATGTCCGTGCGTGGGCGGGTGCCCTGATTCGAGCGTAGGAGACACCTGATCGGGGCGCTATGCGACCTTTTGTGGATCCCTTGAGTGCCGCAGGGGCTTCCTGAGCGATTCCGCCCGGCCGTGCGCGTTTGGATCTGTGACAGCGAACACGCGATCCACTGCGTGATCGTCTCGTAACATATGTCGCATGTCTTCGACCGAGTCGCCGCGCGTGCCTGCCGTCATCGCCGCCGCGACGCCCACGCCGGGCGCCGTCGAAGTCGCGGAGGGGGAGCACTTGCGATCGGTCGGGCTCCCCGGCCTGACGCTGTCGGTCCGGGCCCGTCCCGGAGCGTACGAGGGGCTGCCGCCCGCGCTGTACGTGCACGGGCTCGGCGGCTCCTCGCAGAACTGGTCGGCGCTGATGCCGCTGCTCGAGGACACCGTCGACGGGGAGGCGGTCGACCTGCCGGGGTTCGGCGACTCGCCGCCACCGGACGACGGCGACTACTCGGTGACCGGGCACGCGCGCGCGGTCATCCGTTATCTCGACGCGCAGGGGCGCGGCCCCGTGCACCTCTTCGGGAACTCGCTGGGCGGAGCCGTCGCCACGCGCGTGGCCGCCGCGCGCCCCGATCTCGTCCGCACGCTGACCCTGGTGTCGCCCGCGCTGCCGGAGATCCGGGTGCAGCGCACCGCCCTGCCGACCGGTCTGCTCGCGGTGCCCGGCGTCGCCCCGCTCTTCACGCGCCTGACGAAGGAGTGGACGCCCGAGGAGCGGGTGCGCGGCGTCATGGCCCTTTGTTACGGAGACCCGAACCGGGTCACGCCCGAGGGCTTCAGGGTGGCCGTCGAGGAAATGGAGCGGCGGCTCCAACTGCCGTACTTCTGGGACGCGATGGCCCGCTCCGCGCGCGGTGTCGTGAACGCCTATACGCTCGGCGGGCAGCACGGCCTCTGGCGGCAGGCCGAGCGGGTGCTCGCACCGACGCAGCTCATCTACGGAGGGCGTGATCTGCTGGTCTCGTACCGGATGGCGGCCCGCGCGGCACGTGCCTTCCGGGACTCGAGGCTGCTCACGCTCCCGGACGCGGGGCATGTCGCGATGATGGAGTACCCGAGGACGGTCGCGACGGCGTTCCGGGAACTCCTCGCCGACACCGAAGCGTTGAACAAGAGGCGCGGGAGCGCCAGTAGTGCCGGTGACGCCGCGAGTGACGCGTCCGGCACCGACGACCACACGACATTGGGGAGCTGAGGCGGCCTGTGGGACGGCATAGCCGCCGAGGATCGGCAGACGGCACAGAGGACGCTGTCGACGTACAGCTGGAGACTGAAGCGCATACCCCGCCCCGGCCGGGCGTGGGTACCGGGCGCAGGCGAAGGGGGCCCGCGGAGGCTCCGCCTGCGCTGGCTCCGCCGTCGGCGTCCGGACGTCCCCCCTTCCCGGGGCACACGTCCGCGCGTCAGGGGGCCGGGCCGGTGCGTGGCGGCCATCCCGAGCCGCGGGAGCCGGGCGGCGGCTGGGGCGCGTCCATGCCGCGGGTCGCGGGCCCCGTCGCGTCGGCGCGCGGGCCCGAGCACGGTGTGACGGGTCCCGCCGATTCGGCGTTGCCGGGGCCGCGGCCACGGCAGGAGCGAGCGGGACAGGGCGCGCCGGATCAGGGCGCACGGGGTCAGGGTGCGCCGGATCGGGGTGCGCCGGATCAGGGGCACCCGCGGCAGGACTACATCGATGCGTTCGATGCTCCTGCCCCTGCTCCTTCTCCTGCGGGTTTCAACGTCCCCGTGGGTAACGCCTCTTCGGGTAGCGCCTCCGCGAGTTTCGAGGCCCCCGCGGGTACGGACCCGTACGCGCGCGTGACGGAGTGGGACGCCGAGCCGCCCGCGCCGCCGGAGGACCAGGACCGGACGTCGGCCGAGTCCGGCGGTGGGCGCGAGAAGCGTGGCCGGGGCATGACCTTCACGGGCATCGCCGCCGCGGCCGTCACCACCGTGCTCGCCGTGGTCGTCGCGGGGCAGGTCGCCGACAGGGGCGGCGGCTCCGCGCACGGCGCTCAGGCGCAGTCCGCCAAGGGCAGTCGCCCGGGCGGCGGCTCCGCCTCGCGTACGGACGAACGGCCCGCCCCGAAGGAGACGGCGCAGGCCGCCCCGGCGACGTACGGGCAGAAGATGGCCAAGAAGTACCCGCTCGCGACGGATCTGAAGGCCTCCGGTGCGTTCACGACGATCCCGGGGGACGACAAGGCGCCGGGCAGCGGGCAGAAGTTCCGCTACCGCGTCGACGTGGAGAAGGGGCTCGGGCTCGACGGGTCGCTGTTCGCGCAGGCGGTGCAGAAGACTCTGAACGACAAGCGGAGTTGGGCCCACGACAACGCCCGCACCTTCGAGCGGGTCTCCTCCGGGAGGCCGGATTTCGTGATCACGCTCGCGAGCCCGGGCACGACGGCCGACTGGTGTGCGAAGTCGGGCCTCGACACGACGCAGGACAACGTGTCGTGCGACTCTGCCGCCACCGACCGCGTGATGATCAACGCGTATCGGTGGGCCCAGGGCTCGAAGACGTACGACGACGTGCTCGGCGACACCGCCATCCACCCGTACCGGCAGATGCTCATCAACCACGAGGTCGGGCACCGGCTCGGCTTCAATCACGTGACCTGCTCGCAGAACGGCTCGCTCGCGCCGGTCATGCAACAGCAGACCAAGTTCCTGAAATCCGGCGGGATCACGTGCAAGCCCAACCCCTGGGCCTTTCCCAAGGGTTGACGCTACGTAGCTATCCGTAGTCGCTTGATCTCTTAGCGCGACCAAACGTCGCGCGTGCGGGAAAGTTACGCCCGTTCACCCCTTTTGGTGGCGTGATGGACAACCGTCCATCATGCCACCGGCATGTCCGCATACGTTCGTCCCGCTGCGAGCCGCTAATCCAACGGCGGCTCCCTGTACGGGAGATCGGGGGTGTGCGCGTGCGCATCGGAATGCTTACCGAGGGTGGCTATCCGTATGTGAACGGTGAGGCCAGACTCTGGTGCGACCGGCTTGTGCGCGGGCTCGAGCAGCACGAGTTCGACATCTACGCGCTCGCCACCAGCCAGCAGCAGGAGGACGCGGGGTGGCTCGAACTGCCGCCTCAGGTCATGCGTGTGCGGACCGCGCCGATGTGGGCGGCCGGGAGCGAGAGCGGCGCGCGCGACGGCACGTTCGGGCGGCGGGCCCGGCGCCGGTTCGCCGCGCTGTACCGGGAGCTGGTCGAGGCCGTGGTGTCGGCCGGCGCGACATCGGATGACCTGGGGTTGAGCGAGGCGGACCGTTTCGCCAACGCGTTGTACGGGCTTGCCGAACTCGCCCGCGACGAAGGCGATCTCGGCATCTCCCTGCGTTCCGAGGCTGCCGTGCGCATCCTGGAGCGCGCCTGCCGTGCGCCGGGCGCACTCCGCGCCGTACGCGCGGCCCGCGTGCCCGATCTGCTCTCCTTCGCCGCACACGTGGAGCGTGAGCTGCGGCCGCTGTCCCTGGACTGGTACGAGGACGGGTCCGGGTTCGAGGCTTCGGCCTCCGGCCACTCGGCGGGTTCGGCGGCGGGGGAGACGTCTGGGGTCGGGGCGGGGTCGGTGTCGGCGGCTTCGGCGGCGTCGGGTGTGTCGTCGGCTTCTTCTTCAGCTTCATCTTTGTCTTCGGGTTCGGGGTCGGGGTCGGGTTTTTCTACGGGGCTGTCCGGAGGGGGCGGGCTCGCGTCCGTCGATCTCTGCCATGCGGCCTCCGGTGGCGCGGCCGCTCTGCCCGGCCTGATCGCCAAGCACTTCTACGGGGTGCCGCTGCTCGTCACGGAGTACGGCGTGCAGCTCAGGGCCCGGTACATCGCCGCGGGCGACGCCGAGTTGAGCGCGCCGGTGCGCGCGCTCCTCGCCGCCTTCCACGGTCGGCTCGCCGCCGAGGTCTACCGGCAGGCCGCCGTGATCACTCCCGGAAACGCGCACGCGCGGCGCTGGCAGGAGCGGTGCGGTGCCGACCGCGCCAAGCTGCGCACCATTCACCCCGGCATGGACGCCGGCCACTTCGCCGAGGTGGGCGAGCGGGAAGGTCCTGGCGACCCGGACACCCTCGTCTGGGTCGGGCGCATCGACCCCTCCAAGGACCTGATCTCCCTGCTGCACGCGTTCGCCGAGATCCGCAAGGAAGAGCCGAAGGCCCGGCTGCGCATCGTGGGGGTGCCGGAGGCGGGATCGGTTCCGGGTGCCGGAGCGGGCGCCGGTTTCGTGGACGGTGGCGGCTGGCCGGCCGACGGGTTCGTCTCCGCGAGGGCGAGCGGTGGGCACGGCGGCGGTGGGGCGGACGCCTCGGATCTTGCGGCGGACCGTGAGGCCGCGCTGTACCTCGGGCACTGCAAGGCCCTCGCCGCGCAGCTCTTCCCGGACGAGGCGGAGGGGATCCACGCCGTGGGCGAGAACCCCGTCTCCTTCGAGGAGCTGGGCGCCCCCGAGGCCCCCGACCTCGCCGATGTCTACGGCTCCTGCGGCGTCGTCGTCCTGTCCAGCGTCGTCGAAGGCTTCCCGATCAGTCTGGTCGAGGCCATGTTCTGCGGGCGCGCGACGGTGTCCACGGACGCGGGCGCCGTCGTCGAGGTGATCGGTGGCACGGGGCTCGTGGTGCCGCCGCGCAATCCCCGCGCGCTCGCCGAGGCGTGCGTGGCGCTGCTGCGCGACCCCGCGCGGCGCGAACGGCTCGGCGCGGCGGCACGGGCGCGCGCCCTCGAGCTGTTCACCACCGAACAGAACATCGCGGCATTTCACAGCATTTACCTGGAGATCGTCTCGCGCTGCCCGGTACGCCGGGACGTCGTCGACGACGCGGGCGCCCCCTTGCCGTTCGCCTACCCGCCGGAAGCCCATGTGCCGGGCCGCTGGACCACGCAGAGCACGGGTGACCGGGGCGGCGCGTGGCTGGCCGGGCGCTCGGGCGGGGCTGCCGGGACCAGTTGGGGAGCGGATGGCGGAGCGCGGGAGCAGTTGGCCGGGATGACACAGGGCTGCGGGAAGGCGGACGGATGACCGGGCGTATCAGCGAACGCACGAGTGAGCGTGCCGCGTTCGGCGCCACCGATACCGGGGGCGACGCCGATGCGCCCCGAGTACCGGTGAGCGCCGGAGCGTGGGGCGCCGGGTCGGCGGAGGCGCTGGGCACGCGCGGTGGCGGTGCCGACGGTGGCGGTGCTGGCGACGCCGACGGTGGCGGGGAGGTGGGCGGCGACCCGACCGCCACGGAGCAGGTCGACCTGGAGGTCCCGGAGGACCTGGAGGACCTGGATGTGGGATTGCTGCGTGATCCCGCTGCGTGGCGGTCGTCCGTTCTTGAGGACGAGGACGGTGTCCGGGGTCGTGCTGGAGCTGCGGGTGCGGGTGGCGATGGAGCGGGCGGTGGTGCCGACATCAGCGCTATCGATTCCCGCAGCGCCGACTCCCGTGACGCCGATTCCCGTGACGACGAATCCCGTACGGAAGCCGACCACCGCGCCGATGTCGCCCGGATCGTCGGTCCGCGCGACGCCGACGCCCGGGACGCCGATCCCCGCGGAGCCACCTCCCGCCCCGCACACCGCCGTTCCGGTGCCGACCCGGTCAAGGGGCTGATGCACCGGCACCGTGACCTGTGCGAGCGGGCCGTCGACCCCCTGGAGATCGCCGCGGGTCTTGAGGCCCACGGCGTCACCGACAGGACCGCCGCGCGCTTCCGCCACAAGGACGTGTTCTCGCTCGCCGAGGAGATGTACGCCCGCGCGTCGAGGGACGCCGACCCGTACGAGTCCGTCGTCGAGGTTTCCGGACCCGCCCAGGGCAGGCGCGGCCTGTGGGCCGGGCTCGCGCTGCTGCCGGGCGCCGTCTGCGCGCTCACACTGTTCGGCCTGCACGCCACGTCGGGCACCCCGCGCCTGGCCACCGGCCTCGTCGGTGTGCTCGCCACCCTCGTCGCCCTGCGCGCGACGCTGCGCCACGGGCCGCTGCGCGCGGTCGACGGCCTCTCCGCCCCCTCGGCCCGGCTCTGGTCCTGCTGGCTGCTCGCCTACGCGCTCCTCGGCGACGGCCTCCTCGAGGCCGCGCTCGCGGGCGGGCCCGACGAGCCCTGGGCCCCCGCGACCGCGCCGCTGGTCGCGCTCGCCGTCGCCGTGGCACCGGCCACCTGGTGCGCCCAGCTCTTCTCGGGCGGAGCGCGCCGCCGCCTCGCCACGAGCCGCGGACTCGCCGAATTCGCCTCCTCTGTAAGGCCGTTGCTCCTCGGGGCCGTCGCCCTGTTCGCACTCGCCCTCGTCGCGCTCCTCGTGTCGGCCGGGGTCGTACTCGACGAGAAGGTGGACTACGCCGGAGTGGGCGCCCTGGGCGTTCTGCTGCTGCTCGCCCGCCTCCTCGCCGCCCATCGGCGTACGCACGCCCCCGCCGTCGCGCTGGGCGCCGCCGTCGCCGTCGAAGTCCTGGCCGTCGCCACGGTCTTCGCCGCACGGCTGCCCGGCTGCGACGTCCTGGGCCTGCCCGTCGAGACCGCGGTCGACGCGATCGGCACAGGCGTCGTGCCGACGGTCGCCTGCGCCGTCGCCGCCCTCGTCCTCCTCGTGCACGCCACCCGCACCCTGACCCGGGCCTCCGCCCATGCGAACGCGGACGACCCGATCGGCTGGGCGCCATGACCACCACTCCCGGCTTCGCCGCCTCCGTCGAGCGCGCCGTGCCACCGCGTCCTGCACTCGCCAGATGACCAGGACCACCCGCAGCCCGCGGGGCCGACACCGCGGGCCCATCCGAAGACCCAGGGCAACCCCCATAAGGAGATCGCCAGATGACCACCCCTCCTCCCGGAGGCGCCGGATACGCCGGATACTCCGGACCTCACGGGCAGCGCGGAACCCACGACCGGTGCGCCCCGCGCGCGGCGCGCGGAGTGCGCGGCGCCCTCGGAGCGCACCGAGGGACCGGAGCGCGACCCCTGGGAGGCACCCGATGAGGGTTCTGCTGATCGGAGCCAACGGGTATCTGGGCCGCTTCGTCACCGACCGCCTGCTGGCCGACCCCGCCGTGCAGCTCACCACGCTCGGCCGGGGCGACGACGCCGACGTCCGCTTCGACCTCGCCACCGGCAGCCCGGGCGCCCTCACCCGCTTCCTGGACGCCGTCCACCCCGGAGTGGTCATCAACTGCGCCGGCGCCACCCGCGGCGGCGCCCGCGAACTCACCCGGCACAACACCGTCGCCGTCGCCACCGTCTGCGAGGCCCTTCGGCGCAGCGGCTGTGGTGCCCGGCTCGTGCAGATCGGCTGCGGTGCCGAGTACGGGCCCTCGCAGCCCGGCTCGTCCACCGCGGAGGACGCGGTGCCCCGGCCCGGCGGCCCGTACGGCGTCAGCAAGCTCGCCGCCACCGAACTCGTCCTCGGATCCGGCCTCGACGCCGTCGTCCTGCGCGTCTTCTCGCCCGCAGGGCCCGGCACCCCGGCCGGATCCCCGCTCGGCCGGCTCGCCGAGGCGATGCGCCGTGCCATGCAGGCCGGCGACGGCGAACTGAAGCTGGGCGGTCTCGGCGCACAGCGCGACTTCATCGACGTACGAGACGTGGCGCGCGCCGTGCACGCCGCGTCGCTCTCCGCCGCGCAGGGCGTCATCAACATCGGCTCCGGCCGCGCCGTGCGACTGCGTGACGCCGCCGCCGTGCTCGCCCGCGTCGCCGGGTTCGCCGGATCCCTCCACGAACTCGACGGACCCGCCGTCGGGATGAGGCCATCCGTAGGCCACCCCCGAACCGAATCAGACCACGGGATGCCTCCCGGGCCGAGCGCGTATCCGTACCCCGACGGCTGCGGCGGTTGGCAGCAGGCCGACGTGCGTACGGCCCGCGACCGGCTCGGCTGGCGTCCCCGCATCAACCTCGAAGAGTCCCTCGCCGACATCTGGATGGAGGCGGCATGCCGTATCTGACCCCGACCGCGACCGGCCTGTCGAGCACCGACGTACGACTCGGCTTCGGCATCCCCGGTTTCGCGCACCCCCTCGTCGCACCCGCGGAGTGGGCCGAACTCACCCGTCCCGCAACGCCTTTGCACTGGGTTGTCCTGAACGTCGCCAATGGTCCCGGATCCCGCCCCGACCAGCACTGCCTGGAAGCGGCGGGGCGGCTTCGGCAGGCCGGGGTGCGTGTCCTTGGTCACTTGGACCTGATCTACGGAGCCCGCTCCTTCGGTGAACTCGTCTCCGACGCGCACCGCTTCCTCGACTGGTACCAGGTGGACGGCTTCTACTTCGACCGCTGCCCCACCGAGAGGGCCGCGCTCCCCGAGGTCCGGCGCGCCACCACGACCCTGCGCGCCCTTGTCGACGACGCGCACATCGTGTTCAACCACGGCACCCACCCGTACCCCGGATACGCCGAGAGCGCCGACCAGTTGGTGACCTTCTCCGGCCCCTGGAGCGACTACCGCTGGTCCCAGGTCGCCGAGTGGACCGCCGACTATCCGCACGAGCGGTTCTGCCACTTCGTCCACGGAATGCCCCTCGGCCACCTCGAGGAGGCGCTGCGCATCGCGCGCTGGCAGGGCGCGGGCACGATCTACTTCACCGATCACACGGACCGGGACGGCTCGACCGACCCCTGGGAGGCCATGCCCGGTTACTGGGACGAAATCGTCTCGCGCATCGGACGCGGTGTCTCGGAATGAAGGAGGGCGTGGCAGTGTTACAGACTGAACAACCGTACGTAGATACCGACCAACGGAGTCCCCGTGTCGCTGCCACCCCTGGTCGAGCCAGCTGCTGAGCTCACCGTAGACGAGGTCCGCAGGTACTCCCGCCACCTGATCATCCCGGATGTCGGGATGGACGGGCAGAAGCGGCTGAAGAACGCCAAGGTGCTCTGTGTGGGCGCCGGTGGCCTTGGCTCGCCGGCCCTCATGTACCTGGCCGCTGCGGGCGTGGGCACGCTCGGCATCGTGGAGTTCGACGAGGTCGACGAGTCGAACCTGCAGCGCCAGATCATCCACAGCCAGGCCGACATCGGCCGGTCCAAGGCGGAGTCCGCGAAGGACTCGGTCCTCGGCATCAACCCGTACGTGAACGTGATCCTTCACGAGGAGCGGCTCGAGGCCGACAACGTGATGGACATGTTCAGCCAGTACGACCTGATCGTCGACGGCACGGACAACTTCGCGACGCGCTACCTCGTCAACGACGCGTGCGTGCTGCTCAACAAGCCGTACGTGTGGGGCTCCATCTACCGCTTCGACGGCCAGGCCTCGGTCTTCTGGTCCGAGCACGGTCCGTGCTACCGCTGCCTGTACCCGGAGCCCCCGCCCCCCGGCATGGTCCCCTCCTGCGCCGAGGGCGGCGTCCTGGGCGTGCTGTGCGCGTCCATCGGCTCCATCCAGGTCACCGAGGCGATCAAGGTCCTGGCCGGCGTGGGCGACCCGCTGGTCGGCCGCCTGATGATCTACGACGCCCTCGAGATGCAGTACCGCCAGGTCAAGGTCCGCAAGGACCCCGACTGCGCGGTCTGCGGCCCGAACGCGACCGTCACCGAGCTCATCGACTACGAGGCCTTCTGTGGCGTCGTCTCCGATGAGGCGCAGGAGGCCGCCGCCGGTGCCACGATCACTCCGAAGCAGCTCAAGGAGTGGATCGACGACGGCGAGAGCATCGAGATCATCGACGTCCGCGAGCCGAACGAGTACGAGATCGTCTCCATCCCGGGCGCCAAGCTGATCCCGAAGAACGAGTTCCTCATGGGCACGGCCCTGGAGAGCATGCCGCAGGACAAGAAGATCGTCTTGCATTGCAAGACGGGTGTCCGCAGTGCGGAAGTTCTCGCCGTGCTGAAGTCCGCGGGCTTCTCGGACGCCGTGCACGTCGGCGGCGGCGTCATCGGCTGGGTCAACCAGATCGAGCCGGACAAGCCGGTCTACTGAGCCTCGGCTCGGTCGCTGTGAGCTGATCGGACGGGCCTCGCGCACTGTGCGCGAGGCCCGTCCGTCGTTTCGGGGCGGACGCTCGCCGTCAGGAGCACACCTTGCCGTCGCGCGGTATTCGCCCCTCCAGGAGATACGCGTCGACCGCCGAGTCCACGCAGGCGCTGCCGGAGCCGTACGCCCCGTGCCCCTCGCCCTTCCACGTCAGCTCGATGCCTACGCCTTTGCCCAGCTCATCGGCCATGCGGCGGGCCCCTTCGTAGGGCGTCGCCGGATCGCCCGTGTTGCCCACGACAAGGACCGGCGCCGCACCCCGCGCGCTCACGTCCGGGTCGCCCCACTGGCCCGGGACCGGCCAGTGATGGCACCAACCTCCCGTGTCCCAGCCCATGTACGACCCGAACACAGGCGAGATCTCCCGGAACTTCGCGAGCCGCTCCTGCGTCTCCCGCGCCGTGGGACGCACCTTGTCGTCGAGGCAGGAGATCGCCCGCTGGGAGTGGCTCGCCGTGCCGTAACGCCCGCTCGCGTCACGGTCGTTGTACGAGTCGGCGAGCGCGAGCAGGGCGGTGCCGTCGCCCCGCTCCGCGTCCCGCAGGCCTCGCGTCAGGGCGGTCCAGCTGGTCTCGCTGTAGAGGGTGACCGCGATGCCGGTCGTCGCGAGCGACTCGTTCAACTCGCGGCCGCCCGGGGTCGGCAGAGGTTTCTCGTCGAGCTTCTTGAGGAGCGCGGCGATCTCACGTGCCCCCTCCTTGGGGTCCTTGCCGCGTGACCTGAAGTAGTTGTCGAGGGCCCGCTGGAATCCGCGGGCCTGATTCTCGGCCTGCCCGAGGCGTCCAACGGTCGGGTCGACCACGGCATCCAGGGTGAGACGACCGACCTTGTCGGGGAACAAGTGGGCGTAGATTCCGCCCAGTTCGGTGCCGTAGGAGACGCCCATGTAGTGCAGCTTCTTGTCGCCGAGGGCCTGACGCATCAGATCCATGTCGCGCGCGGCCTCGGTGGTCGACACATGGGCGAGCAGTGCGCCGGCCTGCTTGCTGCAGCCCTTGCCGAACGCGACGGCATCCTTCAGATACGCCGTCTCCTCCGCTTTGGTGTCAGGGGTGAGGTCGAGGGACTCGGCCGCCTGCGTCTCCTTGTCGCTTCGACAGCGCAGGCCGCGACTTGCCGAGACACCGCGCGGATCGAAGCTCACCAGGTCGTAGCGCTCACGCAGCTCGGCGTACTGCGGGGCGAGGGCCGGCAGCAGATCCACTCCGGAGCCGCCGGGGCCGCCGAAGTTGAACAGCAGGGGCCCGATCCGCTCGCCCCGGTCACCCCGAGCCTTGGTGCGGATGAGAGCGAGGTCGATCGTGGGCCCGGTCGGCTCGGCATAGTCGAGTGGCGCCTTGAGCGTCGCGCACTGCCAGTCGGAGCCGGGCGCGGGCGAGCCCGCATGCGCACGGCAACGGCCCCAGTCCAGGTGCTGATCGGTGAGTGACGAGGGGAGGGCGGGGGAGTCGCCGCCGCCCGGCGCCACGTCGGCGGGGCGTGAGGCGGAGGCCGACGGTGGCTTCGCCTCGCCTCCGTCGGCGCGATCGCCCGAACCGCTGCAACCCGCGACCGTCCCGGCCGTCAGCACGACGGACGCGGCCAGGGCGAGCGCGCGGACGGCCTTTCCCCAGCGTGTACGTGCACCCGCGGGCGCACACGAATCCTGTGCCGCCATGGCACCTCCCCCCTCAACTGCCCCCGTTCGAAAGACAGTCAAGCCATCGTAGGAGCGCCCACAGAAATCCGAATCGGCCTGTGGACAACTCCGAGATCACTTGCAGACCGTTCCCTCGTTCGGGGGCTTCCCGCTGAGGAGGTAGGTGTTCACGGCGCCGTGCACGCACTTGTTTCCGCTGTCGTAGGCCCCGTGCCCCTCGCCGTCGTACGTCAACTCGACGCCCACGTCCTCGCCGAGTGCGTCGACCATCTTCTTCGCACCTTCGTACGGGGTGGCCGGGTCGCCGGTGTTGCCGACGACGAGGATCGGGGCGGAGCCGGGCGCGCTGACGTCCGGGTGCTCGGCGGCCCCGTCGACGGCCCAGCCGGAGCAGTTGAGCATGCCCCAGGCCAGGTAGTCGCCGAACATCGAGGACGCCTCGCGGAACTCCGGCAGCTTCGCCTCGACGTCCTTCGCCGTGTAGCGGGGCTTGTCGTCGGCGCAGTTGATGGCGATGTTGGCGGCCTGGATATTGCTGTACTTGCCGTCCTCGTTGCGCCCGTTCATCGAGTCGGACAACGCCATGAGGATCTTGCCGTCACCGTTGTAGGCCTGCTGGAGGCCCTCGGTCAGGTACTCCCAGAAGTCCTGCGAGTACAGGGCCTGCGCGACCCCGTTGGTCGCCGCGGTCTGCGTGAGGTCGCGCGGGAAGATGCCCGGGATCGGCTTCTCCTCCAGCTCGTCGAACAGCTTGGCGATCTTGGCCTTGACGTCCTGCGGAGTGTCCCCGACGGGGCAGTCCTCGGCCTGGGAGGTGCAGTGCTTCGCGTAGTTGTCGAGGGCTAGCTGGAACCCCTTCGCCTGGCCGAGTGCCCCTTCTTCCGGGTCCTGGGTGGGGTCGACGACACCGTCGAACACCGCACGGCCCATCTTCTTCGGGAACAAGTGGGCGTAGACGCCGCCCAGTTCGGTGCCGTAGGAGATGCCGAAGTAGTGCAGCTTCTTGTCGCCGAGGACCTGGCGCATGAGATCCATGTCGCGGGCCGCGTCCGTGGTGCGTACGTGGGGGAGGACCTTGTCGGAGTTCTTCTCGCACGTGTCGTTGAACGTCTTGATGTTGTCGACGAGCTTCTTCTGCTCCGCCGTGTCGTCCGGCGTCGAGTCCTGTTGGAAGTACTCGTCGAGCTGTTTGTCGTCCTCGCATTTGATGCCCGCGCTGCGGCCCACCCCGCGCGGGTCGAAGCTGACGAGGTCGTAGCGGGTGCGCAGCTTCGCGTACTCGGAGCCGAAGGCCGGGAGGGTGGTGACCCCGGAGCCGCCGGGACCGCCGAAGTTGAAGATCAGCGAGCCGATCCGGTTGTCCTCGTCCCCGCTCGCCTTGGCGCGGATCAACGCCAGGTCGATCGTGTCGCCCTTTGGTTCGTCCCAGTCGAGCGGCGCCTTCATGGTGGCGCACTGCCACTCCGCGCCGCCGGGAAGCGGGGAGGGCGCGTCCCCGCCGCCCTGGGACTCCGCCGGCGCGGGGCAGTCCTTCCAGCTCAGCTCCTGGGACGGAAGATCCACGTCGTCCTCCGTGTCGCTGCCGCACGCCGCGAGCGAGACGGACAGCAGGGTGGCGGCGGTCAGGGCAGCGGTACGGGACCAGGACGGATTGGGCATGCGTCCATCCTGCGGCGGCGGGGTGCGGGGCGCTCGGGCTGCGGGCTGTGCGAGTGAGGTCCGCCGCCCGGGGGACGTCCAAGTCCCCTAGAGAGCGCCCTTCCTTGTCAGATGGTTGAAGAACAGCCATCCGGGGAGGACGGGGAGCCACAGAGTGAGCAGTCGGTACAGCAGCACCGCGGGCGCCGCCACTTCCTTGGGCAGGCCGACCGCGATCAGACCCACCGTCAGGGTCGCCTCGACGGCACCCACGCCACCCGGTGTCGGGGCGGCCGAGCCGAGCGCGTTACCGGCGAGGAAGACCACAGCGACGCTGGCCAGGCTGATCGTGGTGGTTGTCTCGTCCCCGAAGGCGCGGATCGAGGCATCCAGGCACATCACGAAGCAGGCGGTCAGCAGCAGCATGCCGCCGATGCCGGTGAGCAGCTTCCGCGGACGCTGCAGCACGTCGAGCATGCGCGGCACGACACCGGCGAAAAGTGAGCGCACGCGCGTGACGACGAATTTCCGCAGGAACGGAATCGACGTCACTACAAGGACGAGCACAGCGACGGTCAACAGACCCGCGATGACCGTGCGGGACGGCGACAAGGAAGGCGTCTTCTCCGTCCCCGTCAGGTAACCGAAGGTCAGCAGCAGCAGGATGTGGCTGCCCATGCCGAACAGCTGCGAGGCGCCCACACTCGCCACGGCGAGCCCCGGACGCACCCCCGCACGCTGCAGAAAGCGCGTGTTGAGTGCCACTCCACCGACCGCCGCCGGCGCCACGATCTTCACGAAGGACCCGGCGACCTGGGCCGCGACGGCCCGCATGAAGGGGACGCGTTCCGGCACGAAGCCGAGCAGGCTCATCGCGGCGGCTACGTAGCTGAGCGCGGAGAACAGCACCGCGAGGCCGACCCAGCCCCACTCGGCCTCGCCCACGATCGCCCCGAAGTCGATGTGGGTGAGCTGCGACAGCAGGAAGTACGCGCCGATCGCGCCGGCGATGAAACTGATCAGCGTGCGCGGCCTGATGCGCTCCAGGCGAGCCGGTTCGACGGGCGCCTGTGGCCGGATGCGCAGCACCTGGTGGCGGATCTGGGTCAGCAGATCCTCCTCGCGGGCCTCTTCCAGGGCCTCGTCGAGGGCCCGCTTCTCGGCCTGTCGCTCCGCCTTCTCGGACTTCTTCTCGGCGCGTACGGACGCCTTGGCGGTGTCGCCGGCGGTGGTCTCCTCGATGCGCGCCTGCTTGGCCTTGCTGGACGCCTCCAGGACGGCCTCGCGCTCGCGCTGGGCACGCTCACGTCCGAGCTTGCGCAGCGTCGCCCTGGTGGTGCGGGTGAGCGCGATCGGCTGCAGCAGCGGCAGACAGTCCGCGATGGTGTCCGGGCCGAGGACCCCCACGGCGGACGCGACGGTGCGCTCGGCGCCCGCCCGAAGGCCGAGCGTCGTGAGCAGCTGGGCGATGTCCATGCGGAGCACCAGGTCGCCCGCGGCGATCTCGCCGCCGCGCAGATCCGTGAGAACCACGGTGCCGGAACGATCCACCAGAATCGCGTCGCCGGCCAGCCTGCGATGCGCGATCCGCCGTGACTGGAGCGCCTGGACCTGGTGCCAGGTGTCGCGCATCAGCTCATCGGTGATCTCGTCGTCCGGCAGCGAGTCCAGGGAACGGCCGCCGACGTGCTCGTAGACGAGCATGACGGCATCGGGGCCGAGCTCGGACGTCGCGATCAGTTTCGGCGCGTTCGCCCCGGCGGCGATCGCCGCATAGGCGAGCAGCGCCTCCTGCTCCAGGGCCTGGCGCAGCGACTGGAGGCTGCGGCGCTGCGTGATGCCGCGCAGCGTCAGGCGTCTCCACACGCGGTAGAAGAAGCCCTGCGCCTGCTGCTCCCGGTCCACCACGGTGACGTCGAGCGGTGGGCCGTCCTCCAGGGTGACGAAGTAGCGCCGCCCCCGGTCGCCGTTCTCCGTAGTGCCCTCATGGGCTTCCTCGCGGGAGGCGTTGACGGGGTGGAAGCCGACGTGGCGCAGGCCGGCGAGGAGCGTCTGCCCTGTAGGGCGCACGTTCGGTGAGCCGACGGCGTACAGCGTTCCGTAGGCGACGGTCCAGCCGATGAGGACCGTCAGGATGATCGAGAACGGTGTCGTGTAGCCGGTGACGAGCATCGCGAAGGCGTCGAGCAGCAGCACCACCCACAGGACGACGCGCCACCGTGGTCGCCGGGACATGCCGACGGCCGTCATGTAGGCGATGACGGGCGCCAAGTAGCCGTGCACCGGGTCGGTCAGCGCGTGGATGTCGCCGGGCGACACTGTGGTGAGCGCTTCCTGGATCGACTGCGGGGCGGCCTTGGCGACCCAGAGGTCCGTCGCGAGCGTCACCCCGTGCGCGAGGACCGCGGCGAGCACTCCGTCGGCGATCCGTAGGCCGTCGCGTTTGATGAGCCGCTCGATGGCGAACGCGACCGGCACCAACAGGATGGCGATGCTCGACGCGAGACCCGCGAACTTGGTCAGCAGGTCGGGCGCCTGGCCGGTGCCCTTGTCGATGTCCTGGGCGAAGCCCGAGGTCGTGCCGTGCGCGAACGCCGCGATCGCCAGGATCACGGCGACGGCGAGCACGCCGACGAGGAGCCGCATGAGGTCGGAGGGGCGGTGCACGCGCGCGGGGAGCAGCGGTTCGTCGCCGTCGACCTGCTCGGCGTGCGCGTCCCCCTCGGCACAGTCGGGGTCGTGCAACGGTTGCTCGTGCTTCGCTTCGGAGGCCTGATCGGCCGCTTCGTCAGGGCGCGCCGGTGCCACAGAGGTGCCCTCCGCCTTGTCGGGGTGCACGCTCTGCTGCTCCGTGGTCTCTTCTTGATCTCGTATCACCAGTCACCGCCCGCACGATGGTGGCATGCCGCACCGTCATAGGGGGGCATCAGGGTGCATTCGAGGAGGCGGGAGTCCTCGGCGGGCGCCGCCGCCCGCGTCCGTCCGGGCCGCCTCCCGTACGTCCCTCCGCACTGTCGGTGCCGTGCGGCAGGATGGGTCGGATGAGCAAGGAGAGCGAACCGGCGGGAGAGCTTCCCGCGTACGCGGAGCGGGTCCTGGACGTCGCGGAGATGATTCCGCGCGGGCGGGTCATGACGTACGGGGACGTGGCCGAATGGCTTGAGGAGGGCGGGCCCCGCCAGGTGGGGCGGGTGATGGCTCTCTACGGAGGCGCGGTTCCGTGGTGGCGTGTGGTGCGCGCGGATGGGCAGCTCCTGCCGGGGCACGAGCTGCGGGCGCTCGACCACTACAGAGAAGAGGGCACGCCCTTGCGCGAGGCCTCCCGGGCCGCCGAAGGGCACGTGCCGCGCCTCGACATGAAGCGCGCGCGGTGGGACGGCCGGGCGGGTACGGAAGCTCACAATTGACAGCTTCGGCCATCCCGCGCGCGGGTGGGGTGCCTGTGGCCCGTATGGGGGAAACGGGGCATGCGGGGCACTTCGGCGCTCCTGTGTCCGTTGGTGAGACCGGGCACATCTGCGCCCGGAGGAGTGCGGGAGAGGCACCGGAAGCCCGGCTTCCGCCACACTCGACGGCGTAGCGTCGACGGCACCGTCGATGGCAGACACCTCCTTCACCCCACGGCCACCGCTTCGCGCGGACGGCTCTTCGACCACCAGCAAACCCACCAGGACCAGCGATCCACGTGAGCTCCTCCTCGTCCACCCGGCACCTGTCGCAGCACCAGGTTCGACAGGGGCTCCCCGGTGCGTACCGACTGGTGCGTACCCCGCCGGCCCAGGTGGACCCCCCTCGTCTGGACGCACATCAGCGTGCGGTGGTTGACCATGCCCACGGGCCGCTCCTCGTCCTGGCAGGTCCCGGCACGGGCAAGTCCACGACTCTCGTGGAGGCCGTCTCCGCGCGCATCGCCAAGGGCACCGATCCCGAACGCATCCTGGTGCTCACGTTCAGCCGGAAGGCCGCGGTCGAACTGCGCGATCGCATGGCGCAGCGCATCGGCGCCGCACACGCCCCACAGGCGACGACGTTCCACTCGTTCTGTTACGCCCTGGTCCGCGCCCACCAGGACGCCGACCTCTTCGTGGAGCCCTTGCGGCTGCTGTCGGGCCCCGAGCAGGACGTCGCCGTACGGGAACTGCTCGCGGGGCAGATCGACCTGGAGCAGGCAGGGCTCGCGCATGTGCGCTGGCCCGACGAGCTGCGCGCGTGCCTCACCACGCGGGGCTTCGCCGACGAGGTGCGCGCGGTCCTCGCCCGGAGCCGGGAGCTGGGTCTGGGGCCGGGCGCCCTGGACGCCTTCGCGCGCCGCATCGGTCGCCCGGACTGGCGGGCGGCCGCCACCTTCCTTGCCGAATACCTGGACGTCCTCGACGCACAGGGCGTGCTCGACTACGCGGAACTGGTGCATCGCGCGGTGCTCCTCGCGCGCCGCACGGAGGTCGCGGACCGGCTCGCCACGCAGTACGACGCCGTGTTCGTCGACGAGTACCAGGACACCGACCCCGCCCAGGTGCGGCTGCTGCACGCGCTCGCGGGCGGGGGGCGCACGCTCGTCGCCTTCGGCGACCCGGACCAGTCGATCTACGCGTTCCGGGGCGCGGACGTGAACGGCATCCTGAACTTCCGTGACGACTTCCCCCGCGCGGACGGCGCCCCCGCCCCGGTCGAAGTGCTCACCACATCCCGGCGTTCCGGCGCCCGTCTCCTGGAGGCGACGCGCCGCATCACCCAGCGGATGCCCCTGACCCGGCTGCCCGCCCACAAGGTGCGTGCCCACCGTGAGCTGTCGCCCGTACGCGACGGAGGCAGGGCCGAGGTCTACACGTATCCGACGTCCGGTACGGAGCTCGACAACATCGCGGACATCCTGCGGCGTGCCCACTTGGAGGACGGCATCCCGTGGAGCGACATGGCCGTCCTGGTGCGCGCCGGCTCGCGCAGCATTCCGGGGGTGCGGCGCGCGCTCACGGCGGCCGGCGTCCCCCTCGACATCGACGGCGACGACCTGCCGCTGCGCCACGAACCGGCGGTCACGCCGCTGCTGACGGCCCTCAAGGTGGTGGCCAGGGCGGATACCCCGGACACCTCGGATGCGTCAGATACCTCAGATGCATCAGACGCCTCGGACGCCACGGAGACCCCGGAAAACGAGTACCGCCTCGACACCGAGACGGCACTCGAACTCCTCGCCTCGCCCCTCGCCGGGATGGACACGGCCGACCTGCGCCGCCTGGGGCGCGCGCTGCGCGAGGAGGAGCGCGCGTCCGGGAACGCGCTGCCGCCGCCCTCGGACGAGCTGCTCGCGCGTGCCCTCGTCGAGCCCGAGCGGCTCGCCCTGCACGACCCGGCGTACGCCCGTGGCGCCCAGCGTCTCGGCGCGCTCCTCGCCACCGCCCGCCAGAAGCTCGCCGACGGCGGCACCGCCGAGGAAGCCCTCTGGGAGCTGTGGAACGGTACCCCCTGGCCGAACCGGCTCGAGCGCGCCGCCCGGCGAGGCGGCGCGGCCGGGCGCAACGCGGACCGTGATCTGGACGCCGTCTGCGCCCTGTTCGCCGTCGCCTCGCGCGCGGAGGAGCGCACCGGAGGCCGCGGTGCCCGCAACTTCCTGGAGGAGCTGGAGGCCCAGGACATCGCGGCCGACACCCTCGCAGGACGCGCCGTGCGCCCCGACGCCGTGCGCCTGATGACCGCGCACCGCTCCAAGGGACTGGAGTGGCGGCTCGTCGTCGTCGCGGGCGTCCAGGAAGGGCTGTGGCCCGATCTGCGGCGCCGCGGCTCGCTCCTGGAGGCCGACCGCATCGGACGCGACGGCCTCGCCGAACCGCTCACCCCCGGGGCGCTGCTCGCAGAGGAACGGCGCCTGTTCTACGTCGCCGCCACGCGCGCGAGGGAGCGGCTCGTCGTCACCGCGGTGAAGGCGCCCGCGGACGACGGCGACCAGCCGTCCCGGTTCCTGACCGAGCTGGGCGTGGAACCCAAGGACGTCACCGGACGCCCGCGCCGCCCCCTGGCGGTGGCCGCGCTCGTCGCCGAACTGCGCGCCACGACGGTCGACCCGCGCGTCTCCGAAGGGCTGCGCGAGGCCGCCGCGCGCCGCCTCGCCCGGCTCGCCGCGCTCAGCGACGACGACGGAAGGCCGCTCGTACCGTCCGCCCACCCGTACCGCTGGTGGGGCATGTACGAGCCGACTGAGAGCAAGGTCCCGCTGCGCGACCGGGACAAGCCCGTCGTCCTCTCCGGAAGCGCCCTCGACCAGTTGGCCAACACCTGCGCCCTGCAGTGGTTCCTGGGCCGCGAGGTGAAGGCGGACGCCCCCGCCACGGCGGCCCAGGGCTTCGGCAACGTCGTGCACGTCCTGGCCGACGAGGTCGCCTCCGGGCGCACACCCGCCGACCTCGCCGTCCTCATGGAGCGCCTGGACTCCGTGTGGGACTCCCTCGCCTTCGACGCGCCCTGGAAGTCGGCCCAGGAGAAGGAGAACGCCCGCGCCGCGCTCGAGCGGTTCCTTCAGTGGCACGTCATGGACCGCACGGGCCGCACCGCCGTCGCCAGCGAGCACGACTTCGACGTGACGCTCGAAGCGGGCTCCTACGAAGTACGCATTCGCGGCTCCATGGACCGTGTGGAGCGGGACGCCGAGGGCCGCGCCTACGTAGTCGACTTCAAAACCGGCAAGCAGACACCGAGCGCCGCGGACGTCGCCCGCCACCCACAGCTCGCCGTGTACCAGCTCGCCGTGAACGAAGGCGTGGTCGACGAGGTCTTCGACGGAGCCCGTCCGCACTCCGGAGGAGCGGAACTGGTGCAGCTTCGCCAGGGCGCAGCCAAGAAGGACGGTGGCGAGGCCCTGCCGAAGGTGCAGGCGCAGGAGCCCCTCGAAGGGGAGTGGGTCGGCGACCTCCTCGCCACCGCGGCCGGCAAGGTCCTCGACGAGCGCTTCGTGCCGACCACCGGGCAGCACTGCACGCACTGCGCCTTCCGTGCCTCGTGCAGCGCGCGACCGGAGGGCAGACACGTCGTCGAGTGACGTGTGCCTCCACTGGGCCCGAACGGGACGGCGCTGTCAGTGGTGCCCGTTAGCCTCGATGAGGTGACCACGCGCCTCACCGACCCCGAGCAGCTCAAAGAGCTGCTCGGCATCCCGTTCACCCCGGAGCAGACGGCCTGCATCACCGCGCCGCCCGCCCCGCAGGTGATCGTGGCCGGAGCGGGCTCCGGCAAGACGACGGTGATGGCAGCGCGCGTGGTCTGGCTGGTCGGTACAGGTCAGGTCGCGCCCGAGCAGATCCTGGGCCTCACCTTCACCAACAAGGCGGCCGGGGAACTGGCCGAGCGGGTCCGCAAGGCCCTGATCAAGGCCGGCGTCACCGACCCCGACGCCATCGACCCGGACAACCCCCCGGGCGAGCCCGTGATCTCCACGTACCACGCCTTCGCGGGCCGGCTGCTGACCGACCACGGCCTGCGCATCGGGCTCGAACCCACGACGCGGCTGCTCGCCGACGCCACCCGCTTCCAGCTCGCCGCGCGCGTGCTGCGCGAAGCGCCCGGCCCGTACCCCGCCCTCACCCGTTCCTTCGCCGACCTGGTCAGCGACCTGCTCACCCTGGACAGCGAGCTGGCGGAACACCTCGTACAGCCCGGCAAGCTGCGCGCGTACGACCATGAGCTGCTGCGCGCCCTCGAAGGCGTCAAGCTCAGCAACGCAGACCTGCGGAAGGTGCCCGAGGCGGCCGCCGCGCGCCTGGAGCTGGCCGAGCTCGTGGGGCACTACAGGGCGGCCAAGCGCTCGCGGGACCTCCTCGACTTCGGCGACCAGATCGCCCTGTCGGCGACGCTGGCCGACACGCGTCCCGAGGTCGGCGAGATCCTGCGCGACGAGTTCCGCGTGGTCCTGCTCGACGAGTACCAGGACACCTCGGTGGCCCAGCGGATCCTGCTCGCGGGCCTCTTCGGCGGGGGTACGGGCCATGCGGTGACCGCGGTCGGCGACCCCTGCCAGGCGATCTACGGGTGGCGCGGAGCCTCCGTCGCCAACCTCGACGACTTCCCGCGCCACTTCGCGTACGCGGATGGGCGCCCGGCCACCCGCTTCGCGCTCAGTGAGAACCGGCGCAGCGGCGGCCGCCTGCTCGACCTCGCCAACGGCCTTGCCGAGCCGCTCCGGGCGATGCACGCGGGCGTGGAGGCCCTGCGCCCCGCCCCCGGGGCCGAGCAGGACGGCGTCGTGCGCTGCGCCCTGCTGAGCACGCACAGCGAGGAGATCGACTGGCTCGCCGACTCCATCGGCCACCTCGTCGCCACGGGAACGGCACCCGGAGAGATCGCCGTGCTGTGCCGCACCGCGACCGACTTCGCCGAGATCCAGGGCGCCCTGGTCGCCCGCGACATCCCGGTCGAAGTGGTCGGCCTCTCCGGCTTGTTGCACCTCCCGGAGATCGCCGACCTGGTCGCCATGTGCGAGGTCCTCCAGGACCCCGGTGCCAATGCCTCCCTGGTGCGGCTCCTGACCGGCCCGCGCTGGCGCATCGGCCCCCGCGACCTCGCCCTCCTCGGGCGCCGGGCACGCTTTTTGGTCTCCCACGCGCGCGGAGGAGAGGACGACGACCCGGACCGGCGCCTGGCCGCGGCCGTCGAGGGGGTCGATCCCTCCGAGGTGATATCGCTGGCGGACGCGCTCGACACGTTCCTGGAGACCTCGGCCGACACCGAGGAGGACGACGACGGGCTGCCGTTCTCACCGGACGCGCGCGTGCGCTTCGCCAGGCTCGCCACCGAACTGCGCGAGCTGCGCCGCTCGTTGTCCGATCCCCTCATGGACGTGATGCACCGTGTCCTGGCGGTCACCGGCCTGGAGGTCGAACTCTCCGCGTCCCCGCACGCGTTGGCCGCCCGGCGGCGCGAGACGTTGTCCAACTTCCTCGACATCGCCGCGTCCTTCGCGGCCAACGACGGCTCGGCGACGCTGCTCGCCTTCCTCGGCTTCCTGCGCACCGCGGCGCAGTACGAGAAGGGCCTCGACAACGCGCTGCCCGGTGGCGAGGACACCGTGAAGGTGCTCACCGCCCACAAGTCCAAGGGCCTCGAATGGGATGTCGTCGCCGTCCCCGGCCTCGTCAACGGCACCTTCCCGAGCACGCAAGGCCGTGAGAAGTGGACGGCACAGGCCAAGGTGCTGCCCCACGAACTGCGCGGTGACGGCGCCACGCTGCCCGATGTCGAGACGTGGGACTCCAAGGGCATGAAGGCCTTCCACGCCGACATGAAGGACCACCAGCACACCGAGGAACTGCGCCTGGGATACGTCACGTTCACGCGCCCGCGCTCCCTGCTGCTCGGCTCCGGGCACTGGTGGGGACCGTCCCAGAAGCGCACGCGCGGCCCGTCGGACTTCCTCCAGGCGCTGTACGAGCACTGCGCCGCCGGGTACGGCGAGATCGAGGCGTGGTCGGACGAACCGGCGGAGGACGAGGAGAACCCGGCCCTCCAGGAGAATGCGGCCGAGCACGCCTGGCCGCTGCCGCTGGACGAGGAGGCGCGGGCGCGGCGCCGGGCCGCCGCCCACACGGTCCTCGCCCACCTGGAGCGCGCCGCGGGACCCGAGGCCGCGTACGCCCACACGGAGACCCACCCCGCCGCCCTCGACGAGCCGCCCTTCGAGGACCCCGACTGGCCCCCGCCACCCGAGGACGACGAACCGCCCTACGACCCCTACGAGGACGACTACGTCCCGGACGAGGGCGATCAGGACCCCTACGAGGACGACCACGCCTCCTACGAAGACGACGCGTCCCCGACTGGTGCCCCCGCGCGCGTGGCCGAGCCCGAGCGAGCGGCCCCGGTCGTGCCGCATCCCGCTCACGCCCCGGAAGCGGAGCTCACCCCGGAGGAGGCGCGCACCATCGACTCCTGGGACCGCGACCTCGACGCGCTGACGGGCGAGCTGATGCGCGCCCGCGCCGCCGTGCGCGACGTTCCCGTCCCGCACACGCTCACCGCGTCCCAGCTGCTGCGGATGGCCGCCGATCCGGACGCCTTCGCCCAGGAACTCGCCCGCCCCATGCCTCAGCCGCCGCAGCCGGCGGCCCGCAGGGGCACCCGGTTCCACGCCTGGATCGAGGCGCGCTTCGAAGAGCTGCGGCTGCCCATGCTCGACCCCGAAGAGCTCCCCGGAAGCGATGCCGAGATCGCGGACGAGCGCGACCTGGAGGAGCTCAAGGAAGCCTTCGAGCGCACCCCGTACGCCCATCGCTCGCCTTACCGGGTCGAGACGTCCTTCCAGCTGGCCATCGCGGGCCGCGTCGTCCGCGGCCGTATCGACGCCGTCTACAAGGCAGGCGACGGCGACGAGGCGACGTACGAGATCGTGGACTGGAAGACGGCCCACCGGAAGTCCGCCGACCCCCTCCAGCTGGCCGTCTACCGGCTGGCCTGGGCCGAGCAGCAGGGCGTGCCCCTGGAGTCGGTGAGCGCCGCCTTCCTCTACGTACGCACCGGGGAGACGGTCCGGCCGCGTCGGCTGCCCGGCCGGGAGGAGCTGGAGCGGCTCCTGCTGGAGGACCCGCAGCAGCCGGCGGAGCCCGTGGAGGAACCGCCGGACGAACACGTTCGGGCGGGCGGATAGGCTCGTGACCATGAGCAAGCCCGTTGACACTGCCGTCAGCACAGTCCGTGCGTACGTCGAGAACCACCGTGAGGCGTTCCTCGACGACCTCGCCGCGTGGCTCCGGATCCCTTCCGTGTCCGCCCAGCCCGACCACGCACCGGACGTGCGGCGCAGCGCCGACTGGCTTGCCGCGAAGCTCGCCGGGACCGGCTTCCCGACCACGGAGGTGTGGGAGACGCCCGGCGCCCCCGCCGTGTTCGCCGAGTGGCCCTCGGGCGACCCCGAGGCCCCCACGGTCCTCGTCTACGGACATCACGACGTGCAGCCCGCCGCCCGCGAGGACGGCTGGGACACCGACCCCTTCGAGCCGGTCGTCGTCGGAAACCGCCTCCACGCGCGCGGGGCGGCCGACGACAAGGGACAGGTGTTCTTCCACATCCTCGGCGTGCGCGCCCACCTGGCCGCGACCGGCCGCACCGCACCCGCGGTCAACCTCAAGCTCCTCGTCGAAGGCGAGGAGGAGTCGGGTTCCCCGCACTTCCGCGCCCTCGTGGAAGAGCGCAAGGAGCGCCTGGCCGCGGACGCCGTGATCGTCTCCGACACCGGCATGTGGTCCGAGGACACCCCCACGGTGTGCACCGGTATGCGCGGCCTCGCCGACTGCGAGATCGAGCTGTACGGGCCCGACCAGGACATCCACTCCGGCTCCTTCGGCGGCGCCGTCCCGAACCCGGCGACCGCGGCCGCCCGCCTCGTGGCCGCGCTGCACGACGAGCACGCGCGCGTGGCCGTCCCCGGCTTCTACGACGGCATCGTGGAGCTCACCGACCGGGAGCGCGAACTCTTCGCGGAGCTCCCGTTCGACGAGGAGCAGTGGCTGCGCACGGCGAAGTCCCACGCCACCTACGGAGAGGCCGGGCTCACCACCCTGGAGCGGATCTGGGCCCGCCCCACCGCCGAGGTCAACGGGATCGGCGGCGGCTACCAGGGCCCCGGCGGCAAGACGATCGTGCCGTCCTCCGCGATGCTCAAGCTCTCCTTCCGGCTGGTCGCCGGGCAGGACCCGGACCACATCGAGAAGGCCGTCACCGCCTGGGTCGCCGAGCAGCTGCCCGCGGGGATCCGCCACACGGTCACCTTCGGGGCCGCCACCCGCCCCTGCCTCACACCGCTGGACCACCCGGCGCTGAAGTCCGTCGTACGCGCCATGGGACAGGCCTTCGAGCAGAAGATCCGCTTCACGCGCGAGGGCGGCTCCGGTCCCGCGGCCGACCTTCAGGACGTCCTCGACGCCCCGGTGCTCTTCCTGGGCATCTCCGTGCCCTCCGACGGCTGGCACGCCCCCAACGAGAAGGTCGAACTCGACCTCCTTATGAAGGGTGTCGAAACAACCGCCTATCTATGGGGCGATCTCGCGGAGAGCTGGGCAGATGCACACTGATTGAGGCCCCGCCACCCACCTCGCCGAACCGCCCGCCGAACCACCCATTCCACCGGGGGAGTTGGAAGCACTCGTGACCACCTGGACCGACCGAACCGCCGACCTCGCCGCCACGCGACCCCTCTCGCTCTCCGCGCCGAGCGGAATCGACCGCGCCGCGCACCACCGCCTCGACGAGGCCTGGCTCGCCGCCGCGTGGAGCCACCCCACGACCCGCGTCTTCGTGGTCTCCGGTGGCCAGGCGCTCATCGACGAGACACCGGACGGCACGACGGAACTGGTCATGACCCCGGCCTTCGAAGCGCCCCTCACCGAGGCGCATCGCTACTTCCTGGGGACCGACGAGGACGGCGTGAGCTACTTCGCGCTCCAGAAGGACACGCTTCCCGGCCGCATGGACCAGTCCGCGCGCCCGGCCGGCCTGCGCGAGGCGGGCATGCTCCTCTCGCAGCGGGACGCGGGCCTCATGGTGCACGCCGTCGCCCTGGAGAACTGGCAGCGCCTGCACCGTTTCTGCTCCCGCTGCGGCGAACGCACCGTCATCGCCGCCGCGGGCCACATCCGCCGCTGCCAGGCCTGCGGGGCCGAGCACTACCCGCGCACCGACCCGGCCGTGATCATGGCCGTCACGGACGAGCAGGACCGCATCCTGCTCGGCCGCCAGGTGCACTGGCCCGAAGGGCGCTTCTCGACGCTCGCCGGCTTCGTCGAGCCCGGCGAGTCCATCGAGCAGTCGGTGCGGCGCGAGGTCTTCGAGGAGGCGGGTGTCGTCGTCGGCGACGTCGAGTACGTCGCCAGCCAGCCCTGGCCGTTCCCGTCCAGCCTGATGCTCGGCTTCATGGCGCACGCCACGTCCTTCGAGATCAACGTGGACGGTGACGAGATCCACGAGGCGCGCTGGTTCTCCCGCGAGGACCTGCAGGCGGCCTTCGACTCCGGTGAGGTCATGCCTCCCTACGGGATCTCGATCGCGGCCCGGCTGATCGAGCTCTGGTACGGCAAGCCCCTGCCGAAGCCCAGCGACGCGCTGTGACGCATCTGCGGGATCTGCGGGCCCGCTGACCTCGTGCGAGGTGGTTGCAGGAGCGGCGGCCCGGCGGCGTGAGTGGGCGCTCAGGCGCCGGGGCAACCAGGACACAGCGGAAAGCCCCCGTACCCGTGGGCGGGCGGGGGCCGTTCGCGCATGCGCTCAGCGCAGGGTGGCTCAGGCGGCCATGGCCTGCTTGACCTGGGCCAGCGACGGGTTCGTCATGACCGACTCGGCGCCGTTGTCGGACACCACGAGGAGCGTGGGGACCGTCTGGTTGCCGCCGTTCGCCTTCTCGACGAAGGCCGCGGACTCCGGGTCGTGCTCGATGTTGACCTCGGTGTACCCGATGCCCTCACGGTCCATCTGCTTCTTCAGCCGCTGGCAGTAGCCGCACCACGTGGTGCTGTACATCGTCACAGTGCCCGGCATTTCCTCGTGCTCCTTCGGTGGCTGGGGGTGCGTGTTCGCAATGAGTCGAACGTATGTGATCCGGCGACCATTCCCGCACGTCGAACGCATTGGTACGACTAACGGTCGGCACCTGTGGACAACGCGGCGCATCCGTCCCCGCGGACCTGGCAGCATGGCGGGGTGACAGCAGCAACGCACTCCACCCTGTTCCCGCAGGTCCCGGAATCTGCCGACGCGGTGCTCGAGGGGCTCGACCCCGAGCAGCGCGCCGTGGCGACGGCCCTGCACGGTCCGGTGTGTGTGCTCGCGGGCGCGGGCACGGGCAAGACGCGGGCGATCACCCATCGCATCGCGTACGGCGTCCGCGCGGGGATCCTCCAGCCCAATACGGTCCTCGCCGTCACGTTCACCAACCGTGCCGCCGGTGAGATGCGCGGCCGGCTCAGGCAGCTCGGCGCCGTGGGGGTACAGGCCCGCACCTTCCACTCCGCCGCCCTGCGCCAGCTCCAGTTCTTCTGGCCCAAGGCGGTCGGCGGGGAGCTGCCCCGGCTCGTCGACCGCAAGGTCCAGCTCGTCGCCGACGCCGCGGCCGCCTCGCGCCTGCGCCTGGACCGCGGTGAGCTGCGCGATGTGACCTCGGAGATCGAGTGGGCCAAGGTCACGCAGACCGTCCCCGGGGACTACGCCGCGGCGGTGCACAAGGCGGGCCGGGAAGCGCCCCGGCTTCCCGCGGAGATCGCCCAGATCTACTCCGCGTACGAAACCCTCAAGCGGGACCGCTCCGTCATCGACTTCGAGGACGTCCTGCTGCTCACCGTGGGCATCCTCCAGGACCGGCAGGACATCGCCGAGCAGGTCCGCGCCCAGTACCAGCACTTCGTCGTCGACGAGTACCAGGACGTCAGCCCGCTCCAGCAGCGCCTGCTCGACCTGTGGCTCGGCGAGCGCGACAGCCTCTGCGTCGTCGGTGACGCCAGCCAGACGATCTACTCCTTCACCGGCGCCACCCCCGACCACCTGCTCAACTTCCGCACGCGCCACCCCGGTGCCACCGTCGTCAAGCTGGTCCGCGACTACCGCTCCTCGCCGCAGGTCGTGCACCTGGCCAACGGGGTCCTGACCAGAGCGAGCGGCCGCGCCGCCGAGCACCGCCTGGAACTGATCTCGCAGCGCGAGGCGGGCCCCGAGCCGACCTACATCGAGTACGCGGACGAGCCCACCGAGGCCGAAGGCGCCGCAAGCCGCATCCGGGAGCTGATCGACTCCGGGGTGTCGGCCGGCGAGATCGCGATCCTGTTCCGGACGAACGGGCAGTCGGAGATCTACGAACAGGCGCTCGCCGACGCGGGCGTGCCCTACCAGCTGCGCGGCGCCGAGCGCTTCTTCGAGCGGGCCGAGGTGCGCAAGGCCCACCACGAGCTGCGCGCGGCGGCCCGCTTCGGGGACAACGACGCGGGACTCGACGAGGCCGTCGATCTTCCCTCCCAGGTCAGAGCCGTCCTGTCCGGCGCGGGCTGGACCACGGAGCCGCCCGCGGGGTCCGGCGCCGTGCGGGACCGCTGGGAGTCGCTCGCCGCCATCGCCCGGCTCGCGGGGGACCTCGCGAGAGCCGAGCCCACCGCGACCCTGAGCGCGTTCGTGGAGGAACTCGACGCGCGGGCGAGCGCGCAGCACGCCCCGACCGTGGAGGGCGTCACCCTCGCTTCGCTGCACGCGGCGAAGGGCCTCGAGTGGGACGCGGTGTTCCTGGTCGGCCTCGCCGAGGGCATGATGCCGATCACCTACGCCAAGACCGACGAGCAGATCGAGGAGGAGCGGCGGCTCCTGTACGTCGGGGTGACCCGCGCGCGGCGCCATCTCGGCCTCTCCTGGGCGCTGTCCCGCTCTCCGGGCGGCCGCCCGAACCGCAGGCCGAGCCGGTTCCTCGACGGGCTGCGGCCGGGGTCGACGGGCTCGGCGGGGCGCGCGGCGACTGTGGGACGCGGCGGCATCGAGTTCGGGACCCGTACGGGCACCCGCGAGTCGCTTGGCACCACGCGCCCCAGAGGCGACCGGAAGGTGGCCCGCTGCCGCGTGTGCGGGCGCACCCTCGACGCCGCCGAGATGAAGCTGATGCGCTGCGAGGACTGCCCGTCGGACATGGACGAGGGGTTGTACGAGCGACTGATCGAGTGGCGGGGCCGCACGGCGGAGGGCCTCGGGCAGCCCGCGTTCTGCGTCTTCACGGACAAGACCTTGATCGCCATCGCCGAGGCCGCCCCCGAGGACGCGGCGGAACTGTCCCGCATCCCGGGCGTCGGACGCCGGAAGTTTCGGACGTACGGATCCGACGTTCTGGCCATTTGTGCAGGTCAGACGATTGGTGATCAGGTCGACGAGGAGGCCGGGGACGACTGACGCAAACTCGTCGAAAAAATAGTTTGCGCATGCCCCAACAATCCCCATAGGTTCTAAAGCACGAAAGCAGCGGCCTTCTCGAAGGCCCTGGTTCCGTGTTGTACTTGAATGCCGTCGGACCGGTTCGCACCGGTCCCCGAGACGCCGAGAGGAGGCGATTCCAGTGATCAGCATCAACGCCAGCTCCATCAGCACCGCCAAAATGACCGATCTCTCGGTCGTCGCTTCCTGCCTGCTCGGCTCCTCGAACCTGGGCACCGGTCTGTCTGGCGTCTCCGCCATGCGTCCGGAGTCCGGCCTGTCTCTCGCGGGTCTTCCCATTCGCGAGCGCAATGAGCGACCGACCAAGGCACCGGAAGCAGTAGCGACGGCACAGGCCCAGGCCTATGCCTTTGCGGCGGCCGGTGCCGGATTCCGGAAGCAGACGACGCAGCACCACACGATGTGGGCCTTCCGTGGGCCTGAACCCTGGAGCGATCCAGCCTGACGAGATCAGGCAGGCGCCTTCAGGGCCGCGGAACCCCATCCGGGATCCGCGGCCCTTCTGTTTTCCCGGAAGACCCAGCGATCTTCCGAGGAACCAGAGCACAGGGGCCTCGGGACAAGAAAAGAACCCGGTACCACCGCCACCCGGCCCACCGGCCGGACGACCAGACGAGGAAGAAGACACCGTGCAACTCGAAGCGCACGCCCCGTCCGTACCGCCTTCAGACCCTCTTTCCCAGCCCGTGTCCACGGAGGACTCCACCTTGAACCCGCTGACCGCGCTCACCGCGCTCGACGACGCCATCGAGACCCTCGACGTGCCCGTCCCCTGCCGTGCCTACGACCCCGAGGTCTTCTTCGCGGAGTCGCCGGCGGACGTCGAGTACGCCAAGTCCCTCTGCCGTACCTGCCCGCTGATGGAGGCCTGCCTCGCCGGCGCCAAGGAGCGGCGTGAGCCCTGGGGCGTCTGGGGCGGCGAGCTGTTCGTCCAGGGCGTTGTCGTTGCCCGCAAGCGGCCGCGTGGCCGCCCGCGCAAGAACCCGGTCGTGGCATGAACACCCCCGGAACGATCGATCGCCCCCTGACGCACGACCCCAAGAAGCAGGCCCCGATGAAGCCGTCCACGAGCGAACCCGCAGGTTCCGCAATCCCAGACTTCACCACCTCCGGCGCGCACGAGTCGCGCCAGAACAGGACCCGTCAGATGCAACTCATCCCAGAAGCCCTGGCTCGTGCGCATATGCACGAGAAGCTGCGTGAGGCCGAGAGCGAACGCCGGGCCGTGCGCCTGGCCACCGCCCGCCGGATGCAGCGCCGCGCCGAGCGCGCTTCGCTGCGCGCCCGGCGTGCGCTCGCCATGGCCGTCATGCAGTAACCAACTGAAACCGTCGACATCAGCTTCGTCGACACAAGCCGCGACAGCGCGGCTGCTCCCTCGGGGGCCGGTCCACAGCGGACCGGCCCCCGAGGGGTGTGGCGCCCGGCGCTCATCGGTTCATCGAGTTATCGTCGCCGAGTGACGTCTCTTCCTGGCGGGGACTCCGCACAGCAGCCCGAACACCAGAACCTCGCGTGCGCGCGGTGTGGCACGAGAGCCCGGGAACTGCCGCTGACCTGGACGTGTTCCGTCGAGGGCGGCACCCGGCGGTACTTCTGCGACGCCTGCGCCCGAGAGAACATCAGGGCCATCGAGGGGCGGCTCGACTCCGACTGGTGGTGATCAGGCCTCCGCCGCCGGCCAGTCCTCGGCCTCCGTCGCATCCTCGGCGGCAAAGCCCGGTACCCAGGCCTCCAGTTCGTCCCGCAGCCGCACGGTGGCCCCGAGCTGGCACAGCACCCCGATCGTGCTGAGCGTCACCCGATGTATCAGCAGGTACGACGGCGGCAGGTTGAGCTGCTTGCCCAGTTGATGGGCGGGGGAGCGTGGGTCGGCTATCCGGGCCGCCTGATTGCGCATCCAGGAGCGGGTGAACGTGAAGGCGTCGACGCGGGCCGGTTCGATGATCGGCAGCAAGTAGTCGAGCACCGCGTCCGGTTCGAGTTCGATCGACTCCTTGACGAAGCCCTCCTCGCAGAGCAGCTCGTAGACCGCCTCCGCCTCGCCGTCGAGTGTCCTGCGCAGGGAGACACCGATCGGCTCGGGAAGGCCGCCGGGCAGTCGATCGACCGTGCCGAAGTCGAGGACGCCGAGGCGCCAACCACCCGTCTCGTCCGGCAGCAGCCGGAAATTGCCCGGGTGGGGATCCGCGTGCAGCAGGCCCGTGCGCGCGGGCCCCGAGAACAGGAAGCGGGCCAGTAGCTGACCTGCGCGATCGCGCTCGTCCTCGCTGCCGTGGTCGATGATCTCGGCGAGCGGTGTCCCGTCGATCCACTCCGTCACCAGCACCTGCTCGCACTGGTGCACCACCTGCGGCACCACGACATCGGGGTCGTCGGCGAACTCTTCCGCGTGTGTCCGCTGGGCCGCCGCCTCCAGCGCGTAGTCCAGTTCCTCGGAAACCCGGTCGCGCAACTCGGTGATGAGCGGCTTGATGTCCATGCCCGGGATCAGCGGGCCCAACAGCCGCGCGAAGCGACTCAGTTGACCCAGGTCCGACAGCAGGGCCTCGCCCGCGCCCGGGTACTGCACCTTCACGGCGACCTCGCGGCCGTCGTGCCACACGGCGCGGTGCACCTGCCCGATCGACGCGGCCGCCGAGGGCTTGTCGTCGAACTCGAGGAACAGCTCGCGCCATTGCTCGCCGAGCCGCTCGTCGAGAACCGCGTGCACGGTTCGGGTCGGCATCGGGGGCGCGGCTTCCTGAAGCTTCGTCAGGGCGGCGCGGTACGGGCCCGCGACATCCTCCGGGAGAGCGGACTCGAAGACGGACAGCGCCTGCCCGAACTTCATTGCGCCGCCCTTGAGTTCACCGAGGACCTTGAACAACTGATCCGCCGTGCGCTGCTGCAGTTCCCGTCCGACGAGCTCGGCGGACTTGCCGCCGATGCGTCTGCCGATGCCCCAGGTCGCGCGCCCCGCGAAGCCGATCGGCAGCGCTGCCAGCTTGGCGGTACGGGTAACCGCCTTCCGGGGAAGATCAGACATACACCCCTCCAAATGCCGAACAGCCATGCCGCGCATGCCCGGGTGCCGTGGTACCGACAGCCATTGCCTACCCCGCCATTGTGTCGTGCGGCTCTACTTCCACGGAGACCTCCTGCCCGTTACCTCTCTCACCCGCACCGCACGGGCACTGCGGATGTGGCCATACCGGCCGAGCATGCCAGTCCAGGCCCGGCGCGGCCGCCTCCCAGCGCGCCCCGGTACTTGACGGCAACTCCCCGTCGAGGAAGGCCAGTCCATGTGCCGCGGCGAGGCCCGCGACGGCGGTGGCAAGGCCCAGGTCGCAGGCCTGCACCTGGCGGCCGGCCGGCCCCGAACTCCACTGGGCGAGCAGCCGGGGCCAGGTCGGATCGCGGTCCGTGCGCCCGAGGAGCAGGCAGTGCGCGCAGCCCGTCCCGCCGGGCAGCACCAACGGTCCGACCACGCCGGTGGCCTCGACGACACCCGCGTACAGGTGGGGAATTCCGGTCCCCAGCAGGTCCTCGGCCGCGGTCGGGTCGGGGGAGTGGACCGCGAGTCCGTCACGCGGAGCAATGATCACGAGGGAGAGCGGGGGCTCTTCGGGGTCCGGCTCCGAAAGGCGCTCGGGGGCCGGCCTGCGCCGGTCGGGGCGCGGTGGTCTGCTGGGCGCCATCGAGCGCACCACCCGCCGTGCGGACACGTCCCGGCGCTCGCCCGTCGCCTCCACCGGATGCCCGCCCGGGGCCACGTCCCATGGCTCGACGCATCCGCCGTCCCGTACGTCGACATGGCCGACACCCGCGGACGCGAGTACCGAGGCGATCACCGTGCCCACCCGTCCGGCGCCTCTTACCTGGACCCGCATCGCGCGCCGGGCGGTCAACTTCAGTATCGCCTCGGCCGGTTCCGATGTCGTGACGGTCAGGGCGGCATGGTCGGGGCGGAGCCGGTCCATCGCGCGCGTCTGTTTGCGCAGTTCGGCGCCGGGCCTGCCGCCGCCGGTCGCGTCGTCGACGAGTCCCGCTCCGCTCAGCCGCTCCAGCAGTGCGTCCACATGCCCGTCTGGAAGGCCCATCCTCTGGGCCTCCTCCCGCAGGAGCGGAACCCCGCGGGTGCCGTCGAGCAGTGCCAGGAAGCTGCCGGTGGCCGTGTCGACCGGGCCGAGCACCACCGCGTGCGCCGGCGTGAGCCCGAACTGCACCGTGTTCAGGTCGTGCCAGCCGCGCCGCAGGGCCGGCTTCAGGATCGGATGCATGGTTGTCCCCCGTACTGTGTCGACGGTTTCGTTCCCGTCGATCGACCGCCAGCATGCCCGGGCGGCCGGAGCCGTGCGGAAAGTTGTCCACAGGCTGTGGGTGATATTCGTACTAATCGAGGGGTGGGTCGCGGGGCCGCACCGAAGACTTCCGGAGGCGGGACTTCCGCCCGGTCCAGCGGGTAACGTCGGGGCGTGTCCGCCGACCCACTGCACCGTGCCACGAACACAGCGCGCAGCACGACCAGCCCGCCCTCCGGCGGCCTGGGGGCGAGCGCGGTCGAGGTGCGCAGGAGCTCCCGGCGTCGCAGAACTGTCTCCGCGTACCGCGAGGGCGATCGCACCGTGGTGCTCATCCCGGCGCGCATGTCGGAGGCCGAGGAGAAGCGCTGGGTGGGCGTCATGCTCGACAAGCTCGCCGCGCAGGAGAGCAAGCGCGTGCTCGGCGACACCGAGCTGGCGGACCGCGCCGAGCGCCTGTCGGGCCAGTACCTCGAGGGGAAGGCCCGCCCCGCCTCGGTGCGGTGGGTCACGAACCAGAACACCCGATGGGGTTCGTGCACTCCGGCGGAAGGCAGCATCCGGCTCTCCCACCGGCTGCAGGGCATGCCTGAGTACGTCGTCGACTACGTACTCATCCATGAGCTCGCGCACCTGCTGGTCCCCGGTCACGGGCCGCGGTTCTGGAGACTCCTGGAGGCGTATCCGCGCACGGAGCGGGCGCGCGGGTATCTCGAAGGAGTGGTCGCGGCCGACCGGCTCCCGCATCTGCCCGCCACGCGCGGCGACTGATCTGCCTTCAGCGCGGCTTCTGTACCAGGGGTGTACCGACTTCTTCCGCTGTCGGTGTTTGCGGATAGCCTGGCGCGACGCAATCACCATCGGGATGGGGGACGGTCGTTACGCATGGCCAGGGAATTCCAACGCGGCCACAAGGCCAAGATCAGTGACCTCACCGCAGGCACGGATCTGTACGTGGGTGTACAGATCACCGGCCCCGGACTGAGCTTCGACATCAGCTGCTTCGGCCTCGACGCCGACGAGCGGTTGTCCGACGACCGGTACTTCGTCTTCTTCAACCAGCCGAAAACGCCCGAGGAATCCGTCCAGCTGCTCGGCGCGCAGGCCGGTGACACGGAGTCCTTCCGCGTCACACTCGACAAGATCCCCGCGAACATCCAAAAGCTTTCGTTCACCGCGACCATCGACGGTGCCGGGCAGATGTCGCAGGTCGCCCCCGGATACATCCGTATCGTCGCCGGTGGTGAGGAAGTCGCGCGGTATTCCTTCCAGGGCGGTGAGTTCTCCACCGAGCGTGCGGTAATGCTGGGCGATTTCTATCTGAAGGACGTGTGGCGGTTCGCCGCTGTCGGGCAGGGCTTCGACGGTGGCCTGGACGCGCTGCTGAAGAACTTCGGTGGCGAGGTCGCGGAGGAGGAGGAGCCCGCCGCCGCGCCAGAGACGTCCGCGGCCCCCGGCTTCGCGCCTCCCGCCCAGGCCGCCGCACCGCCGTCCTTCGCGGCCCCGGCAGCGCCTGCTCCAGCACCCGCGCCCGCCCCGCCCGCTCCGGCGCCCGAGCCGGTGCCGCAGAACAACGCCCCGGCGCCGGCCCCCACGCCCCCGCCGGCCCCCGCGCCCTCGGTGCACGCGGCGCCCACCATCGCCGCCCCGCTCGCCACGCCGCCCGGCACGGTCCCGCCGCCCCCGGCGCCGACCGCTCCCAGCCCGTACGGCCAGCAGCCGCCCCAGCAGCCGCAGTTCGGCCAGGTCCCCGGCCAGGGCGGCGCAACCCTGCCGCCCGGCTACGACCAGCAGCCCCAGACTCCGCCCGCTCCGCAGGGCTTCGGGCAGCAGCCCCAGACGCCCCCTGCTCAGCATGTCTTCGGCCAGCCCCCGGCCGCTCCCGCTCCGCAGGGTGCGCCGCAGGGCATCCCGCAGCAGGCCGCCGCGCCCGGCGTGGCCGCCGCCCTGGAGAAGTTCCGTGAGGCTCCGACGGGGCAGCGCTGGACGCTCCAGAACAAGAAGCTGATCCGGGTCGACCTCGGAGCCAGCGGTGACCAGCCCGTCCTCGCCCGCCAGGGCAGCATGGTGCTCTACCAGGGCAAGGTCGAATTCAGCTACAAGGGCGCCGGGTTCGCGGGCCGCATCGTGGGCAACGCCACCGGCCAGGAGATGCAGCTGATGCGCTGCTCCGGCCGTGGCCAGGTCTTCTTCGCGGAAGAGGCCACCCACGTGCACCCCATCGAGCTCCAGGGCGACGCGATCTGCGTCTCCGCGGAGAACGTCCTCGCGTTCGACGAGAGCCTGCAGCACGAAGTCCGCAGGATCGAAGGGCACGGCATCCCCGGAGGGGCCCTGTTCGTCCTCCAGTTCCAGGGCACCGGAACGGTCGTCGTGAAGACCCACGGCACGCCCGTCGTGCTGCCGGTCACGCCCACCACGTTCGCCGACTCCAACGCCGTCGTGGCCTGGTCCGCGGCCTCGCAGGCGATCGTCTCCAACCAGGTCCGCATGCGCCGCAACGCCTATCCGGGTGACAGCGGCGAAGGCGTCAACCTGCAGTTCCGGGGCGCACCCGGCAACTTCATCGTCGTCCAGCCGTACGAGGTCTGAGGGAGCCCGTCATGAACCAGCCGCTCGCGGGCTTCGCCCCGACCCCGGTAGCCGCCCGCATGGAGAACCACGGCAGCAACATGCTGAAGGTCGCCATGCAGACCGGAAACGACCTCTTCGCGCGCGTGGGCTCGATGGTCGCCTACGAAGGCTTCGTCCAGTACGAGCCCAACCCGCCCGCCGTCCGCCAGATCGCCCGTGACTGGATGACCGGTGAGGGTGCGCCTCTTATGAAGTGCTCCGGTGACGGCCTGCTCTACCTCGCCGACTACGGCGCCGACGTCGTCGTCATCAACCTCGGTGGCGAGTCGATCTCCGTCAACGGCACCAACCTCCTCGCCTTCGACGCGCACCTCCAGTGGGGCGTCGAGCGCGTGAAGGGCCTCGCCAAGTTCACCGGGCAGGGCCTGTGGAACATCACGGTCAGCGGTCAGGGGCACGTCGCCCTGACCTCGCGCGGCACCCCCATCGTGGTCGACTGCGGCCGTGGCGAGGACGAGACCTACGTGGACCCCGACGCGCTCATCGCCTGGTCGCCGAGCCTGAAGGTGAAGGGCAAGCGCAGCTTCCGGGCCGGTTCGCTCATCGGGCGCGGCAGTGGTGAGGCCTACCAGATGGGCTTCTCCGGGGAAGGCATCGTCGTCGTACAGCCCAGTGAGGACAGCACCGACCGCCTCCGAGTCCGGGGCTGAGGGGGAGCGAAGAACACCATGCAGAGTCCGCTTTTCGCGCACACCGAGCAGCAGTCCCAGGAGCGCTACACGGTGCAGAACCCGCAGATGCTGCGGGTCGCCCTGGAAGGCCACGACGACATCCTCGCCCGCAAGGGCGCGATGGTCGCCTACCAGGGGCTGATGGAGTTCGACGGCGAGTACCAGTCGTCCGGACAGCGGCGCGCCCGCGCGCACACCGGCGAGGGCCTCAGCCTGATGCGCTGCCACGGGCAGGGCACCGTCTACCTGGCGAATCTCGCCCAGTACATCCACGTAGTGGATGTCGAACAGGACGGCCTGACCGTCGACAGCAGCTACGTGCTGGCGATGGACTCCTCGCTGCACCATGAAGTCGTCGCCGTGGACAGCCAGTTCGGCATCTCCGGCTCCGGCAAGTACCAGCTCAACATCACCGGGCGCGGCAAGGTCGCGCTGATGACATCCGGCCAGCCGCTGATGCTCCAGGTCACGCCCGACCAGTACGTCAACGCCGACGCGGACGCCATCGTCGCCTGGTCCACCGGGCTCCGGGTGCAGATGCAGGCGCAGACGCATTCCTCCGGCGTCTGGCGGCGCCGGGGCAACACCGGCGAGGGCTGGGAGCTCAGCTTCATGGGCAGCGGCTACGCGCTGGTCCAGCCCAGCGAGCTGCTGCCGCCGCAGCACGCGGCGACCGGCGGGGGTCTCGCCGCGCAGTACGGGATGGGGCAGCAGGGCGCCCGCGGCCAGAACCAGGGGAACGTCTGGAGCTAGGCAGGTACGCATGCGTAAGGGGCGGTCACCATGGTGACCGCCCCTTACGCATGTCCTTCTAGAGCCGTGCTCGGGCTAGAGCCGTGCTCGGGTGGCTTCCACCAGACGGACGACAGAGGTGTCGGCGACCTCTGCGACCTCGGAGTACGGGAACCAGCGCAGGTCCAGGGACTCGTCGCTGATGGCTTCCGTGGCGTCCGCCGGGGCGAGCGCCGCGTACTGCACGTCCAGGTGCTGCGTGCACGGCCCCGGAATCGGGTGCCGGTCCAGACGGACCGGGCCGCCCTCGAGGAGCGTGAGGCCGGGAATGCCCGACTCCTCCGTCGCCTCGCGCAGGGCCGCGGCCCGCAGGGTCGGGTCGCCGTGCTCGCAGTGGCCACCCATCTGAAGCCACATCTGCAGCTTCTTGTGGAGCGTGAGCAGCACCCGCCCGCGCGCGGGGTCGACGACAAGGGCGCTCGCCGTGATGTGCCCCGCGGTGCAGGGCTTCCACAGGCCGTCGGCGCCGTGCTCCGACAGATGGTCCAGGTAGGCCTGGCGCAGTTCCGGCTGGTCCTCGTAGCTCTTGAGCACGAGGACCGTGTCGTCGTACAGGCTCACTTGTCGGAGTCGCCCTCGCTCTTGTCGCCCTCGCCGTTGCCGTCCTCGTCCTTCTTCAGGTTCGGCTTCTCGGTGGAGCCGCCGCTCGCCGCCTCGCCGAGCATCTTGTCGATCTCGGAGAAGTCCAGCTGCTCGTCGCGGTGCACGAAGCCGTCCGGGTCGTCCAGGTCGGACGCCGTCGGCAGCATGTCCGGGTGCGCCCACAGGCCGTCACGCCCGTCCACACCGCGCGCGTCCGTGAGCGAGGCCCACAGGCGCGAGGCGTCACGCAGGCGCCGCGGACGCAGCTCCAGGCCGATCAGCGTCGCGAACGTCTGCTCCGCGGGGCCACCGGTCGCACGGCGGCGGCGCAGCGTCTCGCGCAGCGCGTCGGCGGACGACAGGCGCGGCTTCGCGGCCGCGTGGACCACCGCGTCGACCCAGCCCTCGACGAGCGCGAGAGCCGTCTCCAGGCGGGCCAGAGCGGCCTTCTGCTCCGGAGAGTCCTCCGGCTGGAACATGCCCTGCTGGAGTGCTTCCTGGATCTGCTCGGGGTTCTGCGGGTCGAACTGGCCGACCACGTCCTCCAGCTTCGAGGTGTCGACCTTGATCCCGCGCGCGTACCCCTCGACCGCGCCGAACAGGTGCGAGCGCAGCCACGGCACGTGCGAGAACAGCCGCTGGTGGGCCGCCTCGCGCAGCGCCAGGTAGAGGCGGACCTCCTCCTGCGGGATCCCGAGGTCCTTGCCGAAGGCCTCGACGTTCAGCGGCAGCAGAGCCGCCTTGCCGGCCGCGGCCAGAGGAAGGCCGATGTCCGTGGACCCGACGACCTCGCCCGCGAGCACGCCGATGGCCTGCCCGATCTGCTGGCCGAACATGGCACCGCCCATGGAGCGCATCATGCCGATCAGCGGGCCCGCCATGGCCTGCATCTCCTCGGGCAGCACATCGCCCATGGCCATGCCGACGCGCTCGGCGACCGGGTCGACGAGCTCCTTCCACACCGGGAGGGTCGCCTCGACCCACTCGGCGCGGCTCCAGGCCACCGCCGAGTGCGCGCCCGAAGGCAGCGACGTCGCGTCGTCGAGCCACAGGTCGGCCAGGCGCACGGCCTCCTGGACCGCGGTGCGGTCGGCGGGGCCCACGCTGGTGTCCTTGACGCCGTCCTGCGTGCCCTGCGAGACGGTCTGGCGGGCGATGTCCTTGGCCATGTCCCAGTTCACCGGCCCGCCCTCGTAGGAGAGCATCTGGCCGAGCTGCTGGAACGCTGCCCCCAGATCGTTCGGATTCATCGAGCCGAACATGGCCGCGAACGGGTTGTCCCCGCCCTCGCCGCCCGGGCCGCCCGCGCCGGGCAGGCCCGGGAACCCGAATCCGAACGGGCCGGCCGGTCCCTGACCGCCACCGCCCTGCTGGTCCTTCTTCTTGCCCTCGTCGCCGTCTTCCGGCTCCTCCGGCGGAAGGCCGAAACCGAATGGGGTGTCACTCACGGGATTCCTCGGCTGGTTGGGCCGCCGGTTTCTGGGCCCGGCGGCGACTGCCCGACTACACACCCAGCGTAGACACCATGACCGGATAGGGCCTCAGTGCTTCGCCGACTCATTGCCTGCGGCAGGATGGATGCCTCCTGGTACGTACGCGTCATACACATACGTACTGAAGACAACCGCTGGAGACGCCCGGTGAGTTCCCCAGATCCGCAGGTTCGCGCAGCGCGAAACCCCACAGCCAGTCAAGCCGTCCGCGGCCCCGTCGTCGCGGTCACCGGTGCCGCGTCCGGCATCGGCGCCCTGCTCACCGAGCGGCTCGCCGCGTCGGACGCGATCAAGCAGGTCCTCGCCATCGACGAGCGGCGCGGCGAGTGCACGTCCGCGACCTGGCACGTCCTGGATGTCCGGGACCCGGCCATCGCCGAGAAGCTGCGCGGCGCCGACGTCGTCGTGCACCTGGCCCTCGACCTCGACCTGGAGTCCGACCCCGCGGCCCGCACCGCGTACAACGTGCGGGGCACCCAGACGGTGCTCACCGCCGCGGCCGCCGCGGGCGTGCACCGCGTCGTCCTGTGCACCTCGACGATGGTCTACGGAGCCCTTGAGGACAACGAGCTGCCGCTCGCCGAGGACGCGGAACTGCGCGCCACCGCGGAGGCGACCGGAGTCGGCGACCTCCTGGAGGTCGAGCGGCTCGCCCGTCGCGCCCCGCGCGCGCACCCCGGCCTGAACGTCACGGTGGTGCGCCCGGCCGTGCTCGTCGGCGGTACGGACACGGCGCTCACCCGGTACTTCGAGTCGCCGCGCCTCCTTGTAGTGGCCGGTTCGCGGCCCGCCTGGCAGTTCTGCCACGTGGACGACCTGTGCAGCGCCCTGGAGCACGCCGCCCTGGAGAAGGTCGACGGAGAGCTCGCGGTCGGCTGCGACGGCTGGCTGGAGCAGGAGGAGGTCGAGGAGCTCAGCGGCATCCGGCGCATGGAGCTGCCCTCCGCCGTCGCCCTGGGCGCGGCGGCCCGGCTGCACCGGATCGGCCTGACGCCCTCCCCGGCGGGCGACCTCGCCTACACGATGTACCCGTGGGTGGTCAGCGGGAGCCGGCTGCACGAGTCCGGGTGGCGACCCCAGTGGACCAACGAGGAGGTCCTCACGGAGCTGCTCGAGGAGGTCGCGGGCCGGCGCACCGTCGCGGGCCGACGCCTCGGCCGCAAGGACGCGACGGCGGCCGGTGCCGCGGGCGCGACCGTCGCTCTTCTGGGTACGGCGGCCGTCGTGCGACGGGTGCGGAAGGCGCGGCGGCGCATCTGAGGCCCGCGTACCTGTAGGAGGCTCCAAGCCGGTACGCGCGCGTGCCGGTCGAAAACGCTATTCACGGTTGTCGGCGGCGTGCGGCACGATGAGGGCATGGCACCCACTGAGCACGACCACCCCGGCGAGCTGAGGGCACAGGACCCGATCCAGTTGCTCGCCATCCGAGAGACGCCGCTCTCCGTCGACGAGGTCTTCCGGGCCGTCGGTGACGACGCGGCGGGCGGCACCGCACTCTTCGTGGGGACCGTGCGCAATCACGACGGCGGGGCCGACGTGGACAAGCTGGGCTACTCCTGCCACCCGACCGCCGAGGCGGAGATGCGGCGTGTCGCGGAGAAGGTCGTCGCCGAGTACCCCGTGCGTGCTCTGGCGGCCGTGCATCGGGTCGGCGATCTGACGGTGGGCGATCTCGCGGTCGTCGTCGCCGTGTCCTGCCCGCACCGGGGCGAGGCCTTCGAGGCCTGCCGCAAGCTCATCGACGACCTCAAGCACGAGGTGCCGATCTGGAAGCACCAGACGTTCTCCGATGGGACAGAGGAGTGGGTTGGGGCCTGTTGAGGCTCCGGTTGCGTAACCGCCCCCCGGCGGTGAGCGTTGGGACTGCGGATGGTTAATCTGCTGATAGGTCAGCGGCAGTCGCTCATGGGGTCGGGAGGTCGGCATGGCAGCGCTCCTGTGGTTGCTCATCCCGGTTGTCGCTGCGGTGGCTGCCGGATTCTGGGGCATCTGGGCCGGCCGTCAGCGGCACAAGACCGGTGATGTCACGGAACTCAGTGGTTACGCGCGCTTCCGTGAGGCGATGGAGAAGTCGCACCAGGGCACCTGACGGGCCCGGCCCCACAGGTGCGCCTACAGAGTCGTCCCGTACTGTCGTTCCATGCCACGCCGCACTGCGACGATGCTCGCCTCGACCCTGATGCTGATCGCGCTCTTGTGCGCGGGGGTGCTCATCAAAGTGCCCTACGCGGAGATGTCGCCGGGACCGACGGTGAACACCCTCGCGGACCACGGCGGCGAACCCGTGATCCAGATCTCCGGCCACAAGACGTACGACGCCTCCGGCCACCTGAACATGACGACGGTCCGCGTCACCAGCGCCGACTACAACATGAACCTGGTGTCGGCCGTCTACGGGTGGCTCGCGCACGACAGCATCGTGGTGCCGCACGAGACGCTCTACCCGGACGGCCAGACCGAGCAGCAGTCCTCGCAGCAGAACGCCGAGGAGTTCAGCCAGTCCCAGGAGAGCGCCAAGGTGGCGGCGCTGCACGAGCTGGGCATCCCCGTGAAGTCCTGGGTGATCGTCTCCAGTGTCGTCAAGGACAGCCCGGCGCAGGGCAGGCTGCACGCCGGTGACGTCATCAAGTCCGTCGACGGCACCAAGGTCACCAAGCCCACCGACGTCGCCAAGCTCGTCACCAAGCACAAGCCGGGCGAGAACGTCGTCTTCACGGTCGTGCCCGTCAAGGAGGCGGCCGCCGCCGAGAAGGCCGGCAAGGAGGCGACCCGCACGGAGAACGTGACGATCAAGACGGAGAAGGCCGAGGACGACCGCGCGATCGTCGGCATCCAGGCGGGGACCGACCACACCTTCCCGTTCGAGATCGACATCAAGCTCGCCGACGTGGGCGGCCCGAGCGCGGGCCTGATGTTCTCGCTCGGCATCGTCGACAAGCTCACGTCGGACGACCTGACCGGCGGCAAGTTCGTGGCCGGCACCGGCACCATCGACGAGGACGGCAAGGTCGGCCCGATCGGCGGCATCGGCATGAAGACCGTCGGCGCACGCGACAAGGGCGCCCAGTACTTCCTGACGCCGAAGGACAACTGCGCCACCGCGGCCAAGGACACCCCGGACGGGCTGACGCTGGTCAAGGTGGACACCTTGGACGACGCGATGGACGCCCTGAAGGACATCCGCAGCGGCAACACGGCGGACCTGACCACCTGCACGGCCAAGGGCTGAACAGGCGCGAACACCGCACTACGTAGAGGGGCGGGCCACCGGAAACTCCGGGGGGGCCCCCCACCGGGGCCCCCAAAAAAAGAAGAGGGGGCCCCCACCCCCACCGGCCGCCCCCGCCCCCCCCGCGGGGGGGGGCCCCCGTGGGCCA